>NZ_JBHTDO010000032.1:0-93931 GCF_042666575.1 Actinoplanes sp. GCM10030250
GTGGGGAAGGGCAGGGCGGGTGGGGAAGGGCTGGGGCGGGTGTGCGGGGAGGCGGGCGCGGATAGCATGGTCGCGACCACTATCGCCCTCACAGCCGAGGAGCCCGCAGGTGAACACCGCGATCGTCCACATCGACTGCGCCACCGACTCCATCCCCGAGGTGGCCGAGGCGCTCGCTGCGCTTGACGGGGTCAGCGAGGTCTACTCGGTGGCCGGCAACGTCGACCTGATCGCCATCGTGCGTGTCGCGAAGTTCGACGACATCGCGGAGGTCATCGCGGGCCGGATCTCCAAGACTCCCGGGGTCGTCAATACCGAGTCGCACATCGCCTTCCGCGCGTACTCCAAGCACGACCTCGAGGACGCCTTTGCCATCGGCCTCCCTGACGCCGACTGACACGCCGCAATCCGGGCGAACCCGACAGCCGGGCGGACCCGACAGCCGGGCGGACCCGACAGCCGGGCGGACCCGACAGCCGGGCGGACCCGACAGCCGGGCGGACCCCAAAGCGAGTAGACCCCCAAAGCGGGCGGAACTCAAGGCCCGAGGGCTGGAGCCGGGCGGAACTCAAGACCCAAGAGCGGCGGGCTGAGAGCGACCCCCCACTCACGCCCGGAACCCGCTGCACGGCCGGAACGGCGCGCCTGCGTCGCGGGCCGCGCGGGGCGGTGAGCCGTCGACCGTACGAAAGAAATGAAACGAAAGAAATGAAAAAGGCCCGCCGCGAAGAACGCGGCGGGCCTTGATCGTCAGAACTCAGCGACCGGACTTGATTTCCTCGCGCTTGGCGGGGGCGCCGACCGCCGGGGAGATCGGAATCTCGGCCGGCTTCTCGACGGGGAAGAAGAAGCCCTTCACCGCGGGTGCGAGGGCACCGATGCGGTTCATCTTCTTCGGTACGACCCAGCCCGCGTATTCCAGGGGGATGGGGTGTCCGTGCTCGTCGACCGGGCCGAGCGGCTGGTGTACCTCGACGAACTGGCCGTTCGGGAGGCGCTTGATGATGCCGGTCTCGACGCCGTGTGCCAGCACCTCGCGGTCGTGCTGCTGGAGACCCAGGCAGATGCGGACCGAGATGTAGTAGGCGAGCGGCGGCAGGATCAGCAGGCCGATGCGGCCGGCCCAGGTCATCGCGTTCAGGCTGATGTGGAACTTGTCGGCGATCACGTCGTTGGCGCCGGAGAGCGTGGCGACCATGAAGAACGACAGCGCCATCATGCCGATGCCGACGCGCTCCGGGTTGTCGCGGGGCCGCTCCAGCAGGTGGTGGATGCGCTTGTCCTTGAGCTTGCGCGCTTCCAGCCACGGGTATGCCATGGGCAGCGTGAACAGCGCGCCGAGGCCCACGACGGCCGGCCAGAACATCGGCGGAATGCTGTACCCGTCGCCGAAGGGGATGTAGATCTGCCAGTTCGGTGTGAGACGGACCAGGCCGTCCATGAACATGACGTAGAAGTCGGGCTGGCTGGCGGAGGACACCTCAGCCGCCCGGTACGGGCCGAAGAGCCAGATCGGGTTGATCTGGAACATGCCCGCCATCAGAGCGATCACGCCGAAGACGGCCATGAAGAAGCCGCCCTGCTTCATCGCGTAGCGCGGGAACATGCGCTCGCCGACCACGTTGGTGTTGGTCCGCAGCGGGCCGGGCCACTGGGTGTGCTTCTGCGCGAACACCAGGCCCAGGTGGACGCTGATCAGCGCGAGGAGCAGGCCGGGGATGAGCAGCACGTGCGCGATGTAGAACCGGCCGATGATCAGCTCGCCGGGGAACTCGCCGCCGAAGATGGCGGCGGAGAGCCAGGTGCCGATGACCGGGAGGGTCAGCATGATCGCCGAGGCGATGCGGAGACCGGTGCCGGAGAGGCCGTCGTCGGGAAGCGAGTAACCGGTGAAGCCGGCGAAGAAGCCCAGCAGGAAGAGCACGATGCCGATGACCCAGTTCGCCTCACGCGGCTTGCGGAACGCGCCGGTGAAGAAGATGCGGGCCATGTGCACGATGATCGACGCCATGAACAGCAGCGCCGCCCAGTGGTGCATCTGCCGCATGAACAGGCCGCCGCGCACCTCGAACGAGAGGTGCAGCGAGGACGCGTAGGCGGCGGACATCCAGGTGTCCTTGAGCGCCAGGTACGAGCCGTCGTACTGGACCTCTTTCATCGACGGGTCGAAGAAGAGGGTCAGGAACACGCCGGTGAGCAGCAGAACGATGAAGGAGAACAGGGCGATTTCACCGAGCAGGAAGGACCAGTGGTCCGGGAACACCTTGTTGAGCAGCCCGCGCAGCGGGGTGGACGCGGTGTACCGGGCGTCGACCCCCTTGGCGAAGGTGACTGGTGCCTCTGCTAGGTCGAGCTTTCGGCGCTTCACGGCCGCTCCCAGAAGTCAGGTCCGACGGTGTCGCGGAAGTCGGACGCTGCCACAAAGAAACCTTCCTCGTCCACTGTAAGCGGCAGCATCGGCAGTCGCCGAGTCGCGGGTCCGAAAACCGGCTGCGCGTTGTCAGTGATGAGGAACTGCGACTGGTGGCACGGGCAGAGGAGGCGGTTGGTCTGCTGCTCGTAGAGGCTGGCGGGGCAGCCGGCGTGCGTGCAGATCTTGGAGTAGGCGACGTAGTTGCCCCACATCGAACCCTTGTTGCGCGGGTCGGCGTCGGCCCTCTGCCTGGTGTCCGAGGCGTCGTCGGCCCGCAGGTGGATGAGCAGCGTCGGCGAGTCGGCGTGCTGGTTCGTCGCGCCGTGCGGGATGCCCGGGAAGACGGTCATCTGGCCACCGGCGCTGACGTCCTCGGGACGGATCGGGCTGCCGTCCTCGCGGGTCAGCCGTACCCGCTCACCACCGTTGTTCGACGGGTGGAAGCCGGTCGTGAACATCATCGGGTGATCACCCTTGTGCGGGTTCTCGATGAGGCCACCGACCAGCGGGGCCGCGACCGCGAGGCCGAGCGGCGCCATACCGATGGCGATCGCGCCCTTGAGCAGCGGGCGGCGCTGGACACCGAGCTCGTCAGCCACATACAGCATGGTCTGTCCGGTGATCAGCTGCTCGTCCTCGGGGGACGGGCCGCCGTGCCGCTGCTGGATCGACAGCTCGTGCGGGAGCAGCTTCTTCGCCCAGGCGAGGATCGCGAACCCGAGCGCCAGCAGGCCGATGCCGAGCGTGATACCGAGCAGCGGTGTGTAGTAGTCGCTCTGCGTGTGCCCGAGCTCGAACTCCCACGGCCAGGCGATGTAGAAGTACAGGAACGCCACGGTCGCGATGCCCGCGATGAAGAACAGCAGGGAGATGTTGCGGACGACCCGCCGCTCCGCCTTGGAGTTCTGCCCGTGGAACTGCGACTCGTACGTGATGATCTCGATGTCGTCACGCCGGAGACCCTCTTTGACGATCTCGAAGCGCGACAGGTGCGGGTCGTGCACGTCGACCGGCTGAACGCCGGACTCGCCCGCGTGAGAGTGCACAGCCGTCATGACTTCCCCGCAATCCACAGCGACGTGAAGACCAGGATCGTGATGCCCACCAGGAAGATGGCCATGCCCTCGGTCGACGGGCCGTACCGGCCCAGGTTGAAGATGCCGCCCGGGTCCTTGTCTTCCTGAAGCTGCTTCTGAATGTAGGTGATGATCTGGCGCTTCTGCTCCGGCGTCAGCTGGTTGTCACCGAAGACCGGCATGTTCTGCGGTCCGCTGAGCATCGCCGCGTAGATCTGCTCGGCCGTGGCGTCGTGCAGGCTCGGTGCGAACTTGCCCGAGGAGAGCGCGCCACCGCCGCCACCGAAACCGTGGCAGGAGGTGCAGTTCACCCGGAACAGCTCGCCACCGCGGGCGATGGCGTCCGGGTTGGTCTTCAGGTCCTCGACGAGGGAGCCCTCGGGGACCTGCGGACCGCCGCCGATCTCCTGGACGTACTGGGCGAGCTGCCTGGTCTGCTCCTCGTTGAACTGCGGCGGCTTCTCCTCCGCCTGCGCCTCCTGCCGGGTCATCGGCATACGGCCGGTGCTGACCTGGAACTCGACGGAGGCGGAACCGACACCGATGAGGCTCGGGCCGCGTTCCTCGACGCCCTGTCCGTCACGCCCGTGACAGGTGATGCAGCTGGTGTCGAAGAGCGCCTTGCCCTCTCGCGCTGCCGCGGAGAGCTGGACGTCGTCGTCCGCGAAGGCGCCCGGGGTGAAGGCGGTGTAGACGCCTCCGGCCAGGGCGAGGGCAGCGATCATGCGCACCGCTGCGCCGAGCCGCCGGCGCGCCCGGCTGGGCGCGGAGCGCCGCCGGGTGAACACCCGGGCACGCCTGCGGGCGGGGGTGTCAGAAGTCATGGGCTATGTCCCTCTGGGTGTCGAACTCGAAGCTCAGCGGTAACGGCGTCACTGAAGCCAATAGATCATGGCGAACAGCGCGATCCACACGATGTCCACGAAGTGCCAGTAGTACGACACGACGATCGCTGACGTCGCCTGGGCGGGGGTGAACCTACCCATGGTCGTACGGATCATGTAGATGATGAAGGCGACCAGGCCGCCGGTCACGTGCAGACCGTGGAACCCGGTGGTCAGGTAGAACATCGAGCCGTAACCGTCGCCGTTGATGGTGACGCCGTCGTGGACCAGGTGGCGATACTCGTTCGCCTGGCCGAGCACGAAGATCAGTCCCATCACGAAGGTGATCGCGAACCAGCGCCGCAGCGCGAACACGTCACCCTTCTCCGCCGCGAACACGCCCAGCTGGCAGGTCACCGACGAGAGAACAAGGATCACCGTGAACGTAGTCGCGTACGGGATGTTCAGCGTTTCGGTGTGCTTCTCCCACTGCTCGGGTGCTGCCGCGCGGATGGAGAAGTACATCGCGAACAACGCCGCGAAGAACATGAGCTCGCTGGAGAGCCACACGATGGTTCCCACGCTGACCATGTTGGGTCGGGTGAGCGAGTGGATCCTGCTCTTGTCGATGGCTGCCGCAGTCACGGCCTCATTATTCATCCGAACCAGGCCCAAGGTCCCCCGGGGTCCCCAATCCGGCATCGCGTACGGCCCGGAATATTCTGTGACCAGCGGGTAGGCCTAGCCTCGAGTGGTGCACCTCGACGAAATGCCAACACTCACGGCCGGCAGCGGGGATACTGATCTTCCGCCGTTCACCCCGGCGGCGATCTTCACCGAGTTCCACCTTGTATCGCTGATCGCACTGGGTCTGCTGGTCTCGGCAGCGCTGTATCTCTATGGGGTCTGGCGGCTCAGACAGCGCGGCGATCACTGGCCGGCCGGGCGGAGCGTGGCCTTCGTCGCGGGTGGACTGGGATCGATCGCGGCGGTCACGGTGACCGGCATCGAGGCGTACGACACAACGCTGATCTCGGTACACATGGTCCAGCACATGGTGCTCTCCATGCTCGGCCCGATCTTCCTGGCCCTCGGCGCACCGACCACTCTGGCCCTGCGGACCCTGCAGCCGGCACCGCGCCGGGCGCTGCTCGCCGTCGTGCACAGCCGTGTCGTCCGGGTGCTCACGTTCCCGCTGGTCGCGTTCGGGCTGTTCATCGCGAACCCGTTCGTCCTCTACTTCACCGGCCTGTACCGCTCGACCCTCGAGCACGCCTGGCTCCACGAGTTCATCCACTTCCACTTCATCGTGACCGGATGCCTCTTCTTCTGGCCGCTGCTGGGGCTGGACCCGCTGCCGAACCGGTGGCCGTACCCGGGCCGTGCCCTGCTGATGGTCCTCTCCGTGCCGTTCCACACGGTCCTCGGGCTGACGATCATGCAGCAGAAACAGCTGCTCGGCGGCGACTGGTACCCGAACCTGGGCCTGACCTGGATGGACCCGCACGCCGATCAGGTCACCGCGGGCGGCATCCTGTGGGCAGGCGGTGAGATCGTCAGCGTCACGATGCTCGGGATCCTGGTGGTGCAGTGGGTCCGCCAGTCCGAGCGGGAGGCGAAACGGATCGATCGCGCCCTGGACCGGGCCGAGGCCGAGGACGCCGCCCGGACAGCCGATGCTGCCAAGATCACAAACGCTGGGGCGCCGGTTCGACCGGACCCCGAGGCCGGATAACGGATTCGGTACGATCGGCGAGACCTACGACGTGAGGCGGGACACATGAGCGAGACGCCGACCCAGTACACCGTTCTGCTGTACAGCGACGACGCCGCGGTGCGGGACCGGATCAGGCTCGCCATCGGCCCGCGCCCGGCAGCCGACCTGAAGGTCGAGTTCGCCGACGCCTCCACGTGGGAGGAGTGCCGCGCACTGCTCGACCAGTTCGAGATCGACCTGATGGTCCTCGACGGCGAGGCCAGCCCGGCCGGCGGTCTCGGTCTGGCCCGCCAGGCCAAGGACGAGTACCTGACCCCACCACCCACCTGCGTCGTCATCGCCCGGGCCGCCGATCGCTGGCTCGCGGCGTACGCGCAGGCCGACGCGACCCTGCTGGCCCCGCTGGACCCGGTCACCACCGGGCAGACGGTGGCCGGCCTGCTCCGCGCCCGGCGCGCCGGCGCGATCCCGCTGGGCACGCAGGGCGAGATCTCCAGCTGAGAAGACCGACCCCCGGACGGAGGCCCTTTCATGGGCGCGCGTACCTGGCCGAATCTGACGAGTGCCCTGCTGCGTGGCGAGGAGCTCGCCACCACGGACACCGCCTGGGCCATGGGCGAGATCATGGCCGGCACCGCCACGCCGGTGCAGATCGCCGGTTTCGCCATCGCGCTGCGCGCCAAGGGCGAGACCTCGTCCGAGCTGGCCGGCCTGGTCGAGGCGATGCTGGCGAACGCCACGCTGGTGAAGCTGCCGGAGGAGACCCGCACCCGCGCGGTCGACGTGGTCGGCACCGGCGGCGACCGGGCCAACACGGTGAACATCTCCACCATGGCGGCGATCGTGACGGCTGCCGCCGGCGTGACGGTGGTCAAGCACGGCAACCGGTCGGCGTCCTCCACCACCGGCACCGCCGACCTGCTGGAGCACTTCGGCCTCCCGCTGGACCTGGGTCCGGCCGGTGTCGCTCGGACCGTCGAGGAGGCCGGCATCGGCTTCTGCTTCGCGGCCCGCTACCACCCCGGTATGCGGCACGCCTCGGTGACCCGTCGTGAGCTGGGCGTGCCGACCTTCTTCAACGTGCTCGGCCCGCTGACGAACCCGGCCCGGCCCACCTCGGCCGCGGTCGGCTGCTTCGACACCCGGATGGCGCCGGTGATGGCCGAGGTGTTCGCCCGGCGCGGCGACTCGGCGCTGGTGATGCGCGGCGAGGACGGGCTGGACGAGTTCACCACCGCCGCGCCCACCCGGATCTGGCTGGCCCGCGACGGCAAGGTGGAGGAGCTGGTCGTCGACTCGACCGAGCTCGGCCTGCCGCGCAGCGCGCCGGACGCCCTGCGGGGTGGCGACGCGGCGTTCAACGCCGACGTGGCCCGGCGGACCTTCGCCGGGGAGCCGGGGCCGGTCCGCGACGCGGTGCTGCTGAACGCGGCGGCCGCGCTGGCGGCGCAGGCGGGCTTCCCAGGGGACTTCAGAGACACGCTGCGGGCCGGAATCACCCGGGCCGCGGAAGTTGTCGACTCCGGTGCCGTGACGGCTCAGCTGGACCGCTGGGTGGCCGCGGCGCGGGCGGCGAAGGCCGCCGAATAGGCGGCTGTGCCACTCTGGAAAGCGAAAGTTCCCCAACACGCCGAGCGTAATACTCGGAAATGCCCGATTTGCATGTCAGCGTCTGAATGACATTCGGGTAATTCCACCTTCCGGCGAAGGAGACACCCGTGCCAGAACGCGAACTCCGCTGCGTCATCTGCGACGGCGACATGCTGTTCGAGGTGCCACCCTGCGAGGACGGCCACGACGACTGTCCCGAACTGGTCTGCACCAGATGCGGTGCGGCCGAGGTGGTGGCGCCGATCGTCGTACACCTGTGGCTGAAGCCGGACGGCGGCCGCCGCCGCGTGGCACCGCAGCAGCGCCGAGCGGCCTGACCCGGCACACGAAGAAGCCCGCACCCCCAGGGGTGCGGGCTTCTCTTGAGAAACGGTGGGTCTAGTGCTCCGGCGCCCGGGTGCCCGAGTAGTACTCGAACAGCATGCCGCAGGACGTGACGATCACCAGGATCAGGCCGAAGGCGACCAGCCACCACATCCAGAACACCAGGCCGAGGCCGGTGATCGCGGCCGACAGGGCGATGCCGAAGGGCCAGTAGCTGCCGGGGCTGAAGAAGCCGACCTCGCCGGCACCCTCGGCGATCTCGCCGTCCTCCCGGTCCTCCGGCCGCAGGTCGATGCGGCGGGCGACGAACCAGAAGAAGCCGGCGCACATCGAGCAGAGCAGCCCGGAGAGGATCAGGGCGACGAGGCCGACCCACTCGGGGTGGGTGCCGGTGCCGTCGGTGTAGAAGCCGTAGACGATGGCCGCGCCGAAGAGGAACGCGGCGACCGCGGCGAAGATCTTGTATTCGGTCCGCACGTCGAGACTCCTACTTCCCCGCGGCTACGGTCTCGGGCTGGTTCCAGCTGTGCTGCTGGCGCCGGGTGTTGAACGGCTCGGTCTTCTCCGCGTACGCCGCCTCACCGGTGAAGCCGATCGCGGCCATCGCCTCCGGCGTGGAGGCGCCGCCCTTCTTGCTCGTCAGGAACTTCTCGAAGTTCGCCGGCGAGACGACGACCAGCTCGAAGTTCATGAAGGCGTGGTAGGTGCCGCACAGCTCGGCGCAGCGGCCGACGTAGCGGCCTTCCTTGTCCAGCGTGGCCTCGAAGACGTTACGCACGTTGCCCGGCATGACGTCCCGCTTGAACAGCATCTCCGGCACCCAGAACGAGTGGATGACGTCGCGGCTGGTCTCCTCGAAGCGGATCTTCTGACCCACCGGGAGCACCAGGATCGGGATGACGTCGGACGAGCCGACGGTCGAGGCGACCGTGTTCGCCTCCGCACCCATGCCGTCGCGGTAGTTGAACTGCCAGTTCCACTTGAAACCGACGACCTCGACGATCTGGTCCGGGTCCTTCGACAGCTTGTCCACGCTGGTCTGCACGATCGCGGTGTAGTAGAAGAGCACCGCGACGATCAGCACCGGTGTGACCGTGTAGAGGATCTCCATCGGCATGTTGAACCGGGTCTGCACGGGCAGCTCGTCACCGCGCTTGCGATACCGGATCACGCACCAGAAGATCAGACCCCACACGCCGAAGCCGACCACCAGAGCGGCGATCGTCGACGCGATCCACAGGTCGTACATCTCGTGCGCCTGCAGGCTGATGCCCCGGCTCGGCCAGCCGAAGTGCCCGAACGCATCGCCCCAGTCCGCAATCGAGCATCCTGAGAGCAGCGTCAGCAGCGTCGCACCGCCGAGACCCAGCCCGGCCGCCCGGCCAACTGCCCGCGGCCGTGTGGCCGAACTCCTTGCGCCCACCTGCTTCTGCCTCCTTAGCAGCGCCGCCGGGTCCGCCGAAACGGACACCTGGCGGCAAGGCTCACCGACGGTCGCACACTACTCGACCTGGAACGGCCCGCGTCTCACCGGGGGGCCGTAGGTCCCTTGGGGATGGATCCCCGCAGGCCGTCGGAACAAACTCCCGGACAACCGGACGATACCGTTCCCTCTGTGGATTACACAGGCGATCCGGCCGGGGCGGCATACCTGGACTCCGCGAGCGCGGCTCCGCTGCATCCGGTGGCCCGGGAGGCCCTGCTCGCGTCCCTTGCCGACGGCTGGGCGGACCCGGCACGGCTTTACGCCGCCGGGCGCCGGGCCCAGCAGCTGCAGCAGGCAGCCACCGCGGTGGTCGCCGAGATCTTGAGCGTACGCCCGGACGAGCTCTCCTTCTGGCCGTCCGGAACGTCCGCCGCTCAGGCCGCGGTACTGGGTGGACTGGCGGGACGCAAGAGGTTCGGCCGCTCCCTGGTGCACTCGGCGATCGAGCACTCGGCGGTGCTGCACGCCGCCCGGTCCGCCGAGGCGTCCGAGGTGGGTGTCGACCGCCTCGGCCGGCTCGACCTGGACGCCTGGGCGAAGGCGGTGGCGGAGCCGGGAGTGGCCCTGGCGAGCCTGATCAGTTCCAGTCATGAGGTGGGGACTGTGCAACCGGTGGCCGCAGCGGCGGAACTCTGCGCGGAGGCCGGGGTGCCCCTCTTCGTCGACGCTGCTCAGACGGTCGGTCGTTTGCCCGTACCCGATGGTTGGTCTCTGCTCAGTGCCAGCGCGCACAAATGGGGTGGTCCGCCGGGCGTGGGTGTCCTCGTGGTTCGCAAGGGTGTGCGATGGATCTCACCGCATCCGCAGGATGATCTTTATCGCCCACACGCGCAGGGCGCGGCAGATCTTCCGGCGGTGGTCGCGGCCGCGGCGAGCCTGCGGGCAGTGGTGGCCGAGGCTCAGACCGAGGGGGTACGCCTGAGCGCACTCGTCGACCGGATCCGCGAACGGGTCGCGGCGACCGTGCCGGACGTGGAGATCGTCGGCGACCCGGTCGACCGGCTGCCGCATCTCGTCACGTTCAGCTGCCTCTACGTAGACGGCGAGGCGCTGTTGCACGCGCTGGACCGGCACGGTCTCGCGGTTTCGTCGGGTTCCTCGTGCACCTCGTCCACGCTGCGGCCCAGCCACGTGCTGGAGGCGATGGGTGTGCTCAGCCACGGCAACATCCGGGTCTCGCTGCACCGGGGCACCACCGAGGCGGAGGTGGACCGCTTCCTCACGGTCCTGCCCGGCGCGGTGGAGCGGATCAGGGCGGAGGCCGGGATGTGATCACCCTGGACTGCCGTGGCCAGCGCTGCCCGCTCCCGGTGATCAAGCTGGCCAAGGCCATGCCCGGGGTGGCGGTCGGCGAGATCGTGCGGGTGCTCGCCGACGACCCCGCCGCGGCCAACGACATCCCCGCCTGGTGCCGGATGAAGGGCCAGGAGTTCGTCGCCGCCCACGGCGACCAGTTCGACGTCCGCCGGGTCAGCTGAGGTAGCTGACCACCTGCGGGACCGGCTCCTTGGCCAGGAAGGTGTCGACCACGAGCCGGGGGCCGAGGTACGGCTCGTACTCGGCCTGCCGCTCGAGGACACGCACCCAGTCCGGGATGCCCTCGTGATCACGGGCCGCATACCGGGACTCGACCCGGCGCCGGTGCTCCGCGTCGTCGCCGCAGATCACCTCGACCACCCGCAGCGGCACCGCCATCCGCTCGGCCAGGTCGATCCAGAGATCGCGGGCCGCGCGGACCGGGTTCACCGCGTCGATGATCACGTGGTGGCCGATGCCGAGCTGCTGCTCGGCGAGCGCGGCCACCACCCCGTAGGCGGCGAACCCGGGCCGGGTCTCGTGCACCCCGTAGCGCTGGAGCGTGAAGTCGACGGTGTCGACGGCGAGCACCGCGGCCGGCAGCTCGGCGGCGACCGCGGCGGCGAGGGTGCTCTTGCCGACACCCGGGAGGCCGGCGAAGACGGCGAGGACCATGCTGCGGTCAGGCCTTGAGGAACGGCGCGATCTCGGCGACCGCTTCTTCCCCGTACGCGGCGCCGAGGCGCTTGGTGAACTCGGAGGGCTTGATGTCGTACTCCTGGGTGCCGACGGTCTCCAGGATCAGTGCCGCCACCAGCGAGCCGACCTGGGCGGACCGCTCCAGGCCCAGGCCCCAGGAGATGCCGGAGAAGAAGCCGGCCCGGAAGCCGTCGCCGACACCCGTCGGGTCCTCGCCGATCACGTCCGGGATGACCGGCACGTGGATCCGCTCGATCCCCCGCCCGGTGATCTCCACGCCGTCCTTGCCGAGCGTGGTGACACGCACCTTCACCTCGTCCAGGACCTGGTCGGAGGTGAGCCCGGCCTTGGTCTCCAGGAGCGAGCGCTCGTACTCGTTGGTGAGCAGATATTCCGCGCCGCTGATCAGGCTCAGCACGTCCGAGCCGTCCATCCGGGCGAGCTGCTGGGAGGGGTCGGCGGCGAACGCGTAACCGCGGGCGCGGCACTCCTGCGAGTGGCGGATCATCGCGGCCGGGTCGTTGGCGCCGACCAGCACCAGGTCGAGACCGCCGGAGCGCTCGAAGACCGGGGCCAGCTCGATGTTGCGGGCCTCGGCCATCGCGCCGGCGTAGAACGAGGCGATCTGGTTGAGGTCGTCGTCGGTGGTGCAGACGAAGCGGGCGGTGTGCGCCACGTCGCTGATGTGCACCGAGTCGCAGTCGACCCCGTGCCGCTCCAGCCACGACCGGTAGTCGGCGAAGTCCGCGCCGACCGCACCCACCAGGATCGGCCGCAGCCCCAGCTTGGCCATTCCGAAGGCGATGTTCGGAGCCACGCCGCCGCGCCGGACCACCAGGTCGTCCACGAGGAAGGAGAGCGAGACCTTGTGCAGCTGATCGGCGATGAGCTGCTCGGCGAACCTGCCGGGGAAGTGCATCAGGTGGTCGGTGGCGATCGAGCCGGTGACGGCGATCTTCATTTCGGCCCTCGGGGTCGGGGAAACAGGGTCGTTACGGCTTGAGACTACCGGTCGGTGACAGCCAGCAGGCCGCCCCGTTAACGGGACGGCCTGCTGATTGGTTCCGCGATCAGTGGAACGAGTCACCACAGGCGCAGGAGTTCTGCGCGTTGGGGTTGTCGATCGTGAAGCCCTGAGCGTCGATCCGGTCCGCGAAGTCGATCGTGGCGCCGGCGAGGTAAGGAGCGCTCATCCGGTCGACCACGACACCGACACCGTCGAAGTCATTCACGACGTCGCCGTCGAGCGAGCGCTCGTCGAAGAAGAGCTGGTAGCGCAGGCCGGAGCAGCCACCGGGCTGTACAGCGATACGCAGGCGCAGGTCGTCGCGCCCTTCCTGCTCGATCAGGGCCTTGACCTTCACCGCGGCGACGTCGGTCAAGATGACGCCGGACGGGGCGGTCGCCTCGGTCGACTCGGTGTGCGCTTCAGTGGTCACTAGGTATCTCCCTGCCAGGTGCGGTCATGTGCCGTACGTAGGCAACGCTAACCCCATTCCCCCGGATTCCCAATCCGAGCGGGTCGCAGATCACCTCCATCCGACCGCCCCACCCACCACCCTTGGACCGGACTAACGGCGGCTCCATTGCTCAGCCAAGCCCGCACTGAGTTCTCGCAGGCCGCGCGCCGGTTCGGCAAGGGCCATCTCGACCGAGCCGAAATGTTCGACGAGAGTGTGCGTCTCGGTCACACCGGCCGCCGCGGCCTCCCGGTACCCGGTCTCGTTGCGCCCGGCCAGGACCACACACGGCAGGCCGCGGTCCCGGGCGCCCGCCGCGATCCCGGCGACCACCTTGCCGCGCAGCGACTGATGGTCGAAGGAACCCTCACCGGTGATCACCAGGTCGGCCGCGTCGAGCTCGGCGTCCAGCCCGATCAGGTTCGTGACCAGGTTGATACCCGAGGTGACCCGGCCGCCGAGGGCGATCAGCGCGGCGCCGATCCCGCCGGCCGCGCCGCCACCCGGTGCGGTGGTCAGGTTCTCGGCACCGAACGCCTTCTCCAGGACGCCGGCGAAACTCTCCAGCGCGGCGTCCAGGCGCAGCACCGCCTCGCGGCTCGCGCCCTTCTGCGGTCCGAAGACGTTGGAGGCGCCGTGCAGGCCGGTCAGCGGGTTGTCCACGTCCGTGGCGGCGACCAGCCGGGCCTGGCGCAGCTGGGGTACGCCGGAGAGGGCTGTCGCGGTGATCAGCGGGGCTCCGCCGTACGGCAGCGCGTACCCGGCGATGTCGACCGGCCCGGCACCGAGCGCGGCGAGCATCCCGGCACCCGCGTCGTTCACCGCCGAGCCGCCGAGCCCCACGACCACCTCGGCCGCACCGCTCTCCACAGCGGCGGCGATCAGCAGGCCCAGCCCGTACGACGTGGTCCGCTCGGGGTCGCGCTCGTCGGCGGTGAGCAGGTGCAGGCCGCACGCCTGGGCGCTCTCCACGTACGCGGTCGTACCGGCGAGCAGGATCTCCCCCTCGGCGGGGCGGCCCAGCGGGTCGACGGTGGCGACCGGGATCCGCCGGCCGTCCAGGGCCGCGGCGAGGACCTCGACGAAACCGGGGCCGCCGTCGGCGAGCGGGCGCTGGACGAGGTCGTCGCCGGGGGCGGACCAGCCCTCGGCCACGGCCTGGGCGACAGCGGGGGCGGAAAGGGTACCGGCGAACTTGTCCGGACAGATCAGTACGCGCACCCCGCGAGTGTGGCAGGCCACTTTCCCGGGCGCAGCTACCGTCCCAGTCGTTGTGCAACGATGGCGAGCGTGACGTCGACCTGGACCGAGCCCTCAGACTCCCCGCTCACGCTGCTCCTGCTCGGCCGCGGCACCGACCCCGCCAGCGAGCGCGGCGTCGACTGCCCCGGCGACCTCCCCGCACCCAGCGACCCGGACCTGGTGGCCCGGGCGACAGCGGCCAAGGCGGCACTGGGTTCCCGGGTGTTCGTGCTGGGCCACCACTACCAGCGTGACGAAGTGATCCAGTTCGCCGACGTCACCGGTGACTCGTTCAAGCTGGCGCAGCAGGCGGCGGCCCGCCCGGACGCGGAGTTCATCGTCTTCTGCGGCGTGCACTTCATGGCCGAGAGCGCGGACATCCTGACCACGCCCGCCCAGCGCGTGATCCTGCCCGACCTGGCCGCCGGCTGCTCGATGGCCGACATGGCAGTGCTGGGCCAGGTGGAGACCGCCTGGGAGCACTTCGAGGACCTGGGCATCGCGGGCGACATCGTGCCGGTGACGTACATGAACTCCTCCGCCGACATCAAGGGCTTCGTCGGCCGCAACAAGGGCGTCGTCTGCACCTCCTCCAACGCCAATCGCGCGCTGACCTGGTCGTTCGAGCAGGGTTCGAAGGTGTTCTTCCTGCCCGACCAGCACCTCGGCCGCAACACGGCGGTCCTGGAGATGGGCTTCGACCTGGACGACTGCGTCCTCTACGACCCGCACAAGCCGAACGGCGGCCTGACCGGCGAGCAGCTTCGCAACGCCCGGATGATCCTCTGGCGCGGTCACTGCTCGGTGCACGGCCGTTTCACTCTCGACAGCGTCCGTGAGGTGCGCGAGCGGGTGCCGGGCGTCAACGTCCTGGTCCACCCGGAGTGCCGGCACGACGTGGTCCGGGCCGCCGACTACGTCGGCTCCACCGAATACATCATCAAGGCCCTGGACGCGGCACCGGCCGGGTCGGCGTGGGCGGTCGGGACAGAGCTCAATCTGGTACGGCGTCTCGCACTCGCCCACCCGGACAAGCAGATCATGTTCCTCGACCGGACGGTCTGCTACTGCTCGACGATGAACCGCATCGACCTGCCCCACCTGGTGTGGGCGCTCGAGGAGCTGGTCGCCGGCCGGGTGCCGAACGTCATCTCGGTCGACGAGAAGACCGCCCACGAGGCACGGGTGGCACTCGACCAGATGCTGGCCCTGCCCTAACCCCTCCTGCGGTCACTCTGCGTAGCCGAACGAATCCACACGTTCGGTGGAATCTTTAATACTCCCTTAGTGAGCAGCATTTACGGCGTTTCACGCCCTGCCAGCCCTGCCATTGTTGTCACTCAGCGCTATGCTTCCCCGGTTGCAGGATCGGGTACCCCCACCCGCGCCTGCCCCCTCGATCACCGGGTGTCCCAGACGCCCACCGGCTGGAGGTTACGTTGACCGACGATGTCCTGATCGTGCACGGCGGTACGCCGTTGCAGGGTCAGATCCGGGTCCGTGGCGCCAAGAACCTCGTGTCCAAGGCGATGGTCGCCGCCCTGCTGGGTGAGTCACCGAGCCGCCTCTTCGACGTTCCGCGGATCCGTGACGTCGAGGTGGTCCGCGGTCTGCTCGAGCTGCACGGCGTGAAGGTCAGCGACGGCGCCGAGGACGGCGAGATCGTGATGGACCCCACGAACGTGGAGAGTGCCACCACCGACGAGATCAACGTGCACGCCGGCTCCAGCCGGATCCCGATCCTGCTCTGCGGCCCGCTGCTGCACCGGCTCGGCCACGCGTTCATCCCGGACCTGGGTGGCTGCCACATCGGCCCGCGGCCGATCGACTTCCACATCAGGTCGCTGCGCGAGTTCGGCGCGGTCGTCGACAAGACGCCCGAGGGCATGCACCTGAGCGCCCCGAACGGCCTGCACGGCGCCAAGCTGGAACTGCCCTACCCGAGCGTCGGCGCCACCGAGCAGGTACTGCTCACCGCGGTCCGCGCCGAGGGTGTCACCGAGCTGCGCAACGCCGCCATCGAGCCGGAGATCATCGACCTGATCTGCGTGCTGCAGAAGATGGGCGCGATCATCAAGGTGCACACCGACCGGGTCATCGAGATCCAGGGTGTGCCCCGCCTGTACGGCTACGAGCACAAGCCGATCCCGGACCGCATCGAGGCCGCCAGCTGGGCCGCCGCCGCGCTCGCCACCCGCGGCGAGATCGAGGTGCTCGGCGCACGCCAGGCCGACATGATGACGTTCCTGAACGTCTACCGCGCGATCGGCGGCGAGCTGAAGATCACCGACGACCGGGTCGCCCGCGACGGCGTGACCGGCTCCGAGGGCGGCATCAAGTTCTGGCACCCCGGCGTCGAGCTCCAGGCAGTGGCGCTCGAAACCGACGTGCACCCCGGCTTCATGACCGACTGGCAGCAGCCCCTCGTCGTCGCCCTCACCCAGGCCCGCGGCATCTCGATCATGCACGAGACGGTGTACGAGCAGCGGCTCGGCTACACCGAGGCGCTCAACCAGATGGGCGCGACCATCCAGGTCTACCGCGACTGCCTCGGCGGCACACCCTGCCGCTTCGGCCGCCGCAACTTCATGCACTCCGCGGTCATCGCCGGCCCCTCCAAGCTGCACGCGGCCGACCTGGTCATCCCCGACCTGCGGGCCGGCTTCGCGCACCTGATCGCGGCACTCGCCGCCGAGGGCACCTCCCGCGTCTACGGCGTCAACCTGATCAAGCGCGGCTACGAGGACTTCGAGGCCAAGCTGGCCGCCCTCGGCGCCCACGTCGAGCGTCTCTGAGCTACGGCTCTCAGCCGGCTCTGAGCTACGGCTCTCGGCCGGCTGAGCTACGGCTTCCAGCCGGCTGAGCTACGGCTCTCAGCCGGCTCTGACGAGCAATTTAGTCACGATCAACGGCGCGGTGTGTGTCACACCGCGCCGTTTGGCTACGCTCGTGGCGTGTCCCCGCTGTTTCGCCGCAAGCAAGAAGCCGACCTCGTCGCAGACGCCACCTCCTCGGTCGACCAGGAGGTGAGTTCCGAGTCGCGCCCCAAGGGCTACACGCCCAGCAAAAAAGAGCTGGGCGTGGTCACGCCGAAACGGGTGAGCACCGGCCGCCGCGTCCAGGATCCGGCGCCGTCCAACCGCAAAGAGGCGTACAAGCAGTTGCGCGAACGGCAGCGGACCGAGCGCGCCGAGGCCGCCGAAGGCATGCGCAACGGCGACGAGCGCTACCTGCTGGCCCGCGACCGGGGCCCCGAGCGCTCCCTGGTCCGCGACATCGTCGACTCCCGCCGCACCGTCGGCTCCTGGTTCATCGGCGGCGCCGTGGTCGTGCTGATCGGCTCCTCCGTGCCCAACCCGCTGATCCAGCAGATCAGCACCCTGATCTGGGCCGGCCTGGCAGTCGCCGTCCTGCTCGACAGCATCCTGATCGCCCGCCGCATCAAGAAGCTGGTCAAGGAACGCTTCCCGCAGACCGGCCAGCGGCTCGGCTCGCTCTACCTCTACGGCATCATGCGCGGCCTCACCTTCCGCCGCATGCGAGTCCCCAAGCCCAAGGTCGCCCTCAACGCCAAGATCTAACCCTCCCCTCCCCTGGTCGGGCCTCCGGGGACCGGCGTCGAGCGCTGACAGACGCACACGCTGACGCGTCGAGCGCGGATAGACGCACACGCTGACGCGTCGAGCGCGAGTAGGCGCACACGTTGAGGTTGTGTGCGCGTTTACCCACGTCATAGGCCATATCAGTGCACACGCAACCCCAATGTGTGCAGCTACCGTCGCTGGGCTCGGGGTCGTTCAGGTATCCCCGCTGATCCGAGTCGTTCAGGGCAAGCCGGCGAGGCGAAGCAGGGCGGCCACCGCGGCGGCAGCGACAACCACCACAACGAACGGTGCGCGGCGCCACGCCAGGATGGCTCCCACCAGCACACCGGCCGGCCGCGCCACACCGGCGAACTCGCTGCCCGCCATCAGCGCCGCTGTCCCGGCCAGGGCGGCGAGCAGCGCGGCGGCCGCCATCGGCAGGAGTCGCTGCAGCGAGTCGGAGAGCGCGAGGCGGTCGCGGAGCAGAACCCCGCTCAACCGAATGGCATAGGTGCCGGCTGCAAGAGCCAAAATCGCCGTGATCAGCATCGCGCCTCCTCCTCCTCATCAGTCGCAGCCGCGGAGTCCGACACCGCTGGAGCCGCGGCCGAAACAGGCGCGGCGTGAGCGGGAGCGGAAGCGGAAGCGGGAGCGGAAACGGAAGCGGAAACGGAAGCGGAAACGGAAGCGGAAGCGGGACGCCGCCGGGAGAACGGGCGCAGCAGAACCAGCAGCCCGAGCAGGGCGCACAGCACCGGCAACCCCGCAGGCAGCACCGGCGTCAGCAACACCGCGACAGCCGCTCCCACCAGCGCCACCCGCCGCGTGTCCCGGTCCCGCAACGAGGGCAGGATCAACGCGATCAACCCCGCCGGAAACGCCGCGTCCAGCCCGAACGCGTCCGGGTCGCCGGTCGCACCGCCGAGGAGCACACCAAGGACCACGCCGGTGTTCCAGGTGACGAAGAGCATCACCCCGACGGTCCAATAAACCCGGCGGCGCTGGGCGGGTTCACGCTCGGCAAGGGCGAAGGCGACGGTTTCGTCGGTCATCAGGTGGCTGCCGACGAGGCGGTCCCGCCACCGGGTGCCGATGGTGTCGCCAATTGCCAGGCCGAACGGCAGGTGCCGGGCGTTGAGCAGGAGCCCGGCGAGGACCGCGGCGAGCGGGTTGCCCGCGGCGAACAGGCCGACCGCCAGGAACTGTGAGCCGCCGGCGAAGACGAGCACCGACATGACGACGGGAACCCAGGCCGGTAGCCCGTACGCGATGGTGATGGCACCGAAGGAGGCGCCCACCGCGAGCGTGGCGGCGGCCAGGGCCCCCACATCCCGAAGCGTTCGTTTTACCGTACTCATAGTTCGTTATGCTGAACGCAACGCGGAGCGTTCGTCAAATCGAACACCTGGACCGATGGAGCGAACATGCAGCAGCCGGCACCGCCGCTGGCCGTCATCGCCGCCGCCCTGCGCCGCGAGCGCGAGCGGGCCGGGATCTCTCTGACCGAGCTCGCCCGGCGCGCCGGCCTGGCCAAGTCCACGCTCTCCCAGCTGGAGGCGGGCGCCGGCAACCCGAGCATCGAGACGCTGTGGGCGCTGGGCGTGGCGCTCGGCGTCCCGTTCAGCCGGCTCGTCGAGCCGCCGCCCTCCCCGATCCGGGTGATCCGGGCCGGCGAGGGCACCAGCCTGCGCGCGGACCGTGCCGAGTTCGTGGCACGGCTGCTCGCGACCGGCGCACCGCACACCCGGCGCGACATCTACGTCGTCGAGCTGGAGCCGGGTGACGCCCGCGAGGCGGAGCCGCACATCCCGGGAACCGTGGAGCACATGGTGGTGGCTTCCGGCCGGATCGTCACCGGGCCGGTCGGTGAGACGGTCGAGCTCGGCGCGGGCGACTACGTCACCTTCCCCGGCGACGTGCCGCACCGCTACGAGGCGCTCGCATCAACCTGGGCCGTGCTGATCATGGAGCATCGGTAGCGCGGTAGAGCTTCGCGACCACATCCTCGATGTCCGGCTCCAGCAGCGACAGGTCACGCACCCGGACAGCCGCCACCAGACCCGCCACCGCGGCCCCGGCCGCCGCCGACTCCAGGGTGAAGGTCACCCGGTGCCGCTCCGCCGCCGTCGCCACGAGCGTGGCGCCGGGCAGCTCGAAGCCGTCCGGCAGCGGCCGGTCCAGATCGGCGACGAGGCTGCGGCGTGACCCGTACCGGGAGTGCAGCGCCTCGATGCTGCCGTCGTGCACGACCCGGCCGTGGTCGATCACCACGAGCCGCTCGCAGAGACGTTCGATGTCGGCCAGGTCGTGCGTGGTCAGCACCAGCGTCACGTCACCGGACTCGCCCAGCTCGGCCAGGAACGAGCGGACCGCCTGCTTGCTCACGACGTCCAGGCCGATGGTGGGCTCGTCGAGGAACAGCACCTCCGGTCCGTGCAGCAGCGCCGCGGTGAGCTCGCCGCGCATCCGCTGGCCGAGGGAGAGCTGCCGCACCGGAATGTCCAGGAACTCGTCGAGGTCAAGCAGGGAACGGCAGCGGCGCAACCGGGCCTCGTGTTCCGCGGCGGGCACCCGGTAGATGTGCCTGAGCAGCCGGAACGACTCGCGTAGCGGCAGGTCCCACCAGAGCTGGGAGCGCTGCCCGAACACCACACCGATCCGCAGGGCGAGCCGGGTCCGCTGCGGAACCGGGGCGAGGCCGCAGACCGTGACGTCGCCGCCGGAGGGAGTGAGGACGCCGGTGAGCATCTTCAGCGTGGTGGATTTGCCGGCACCGTTCGGGCCGATGTAGCCGACCATCTCGCCCCGCTCGATGGTCAGGCTCACTCCACCCACGGCCGTCACCGTGCGTTTCTCCCGCCGGAATCGGCCGACTTTGACCCGTACGGTAAAGGTCTTCTGAAGGTTTTGCATGGTGATCATGAGCCCGTGCTCCGGTAGTGACGGATGCCGGTGCGCCAGACGCCGCCGGCGATGACCGCCGCGACGAGCGCAACCAGCGGAGACAGAAATCCGGCCCAGGCCGGGAGACCCAGGGGATCGGTCCGGCCGAGCAGCGTCAGCGCCGGCTGATAGGCCACAAAGGCAAAACCGATGGTGTACGCGAAAAGTGCTCGGAACCAGCCGCTGTAAACAGTGATCGGGTACGACGTGAAGTCCCGCCCGCCGTAGGTGAACGCCGCGCCGATCTCCCCCGAATCCACCCACCAGAACGCCAGGCTGGCACTGAGCACGAAGATCGAGGAGAAGAAGACGCAGCCCGCCACCGGTGCGAGGACGACGAGCCCGAGCCGCGCCGGCGTCCAGTCGACGTCGTTGATCGCGATCGCGCCGCCCAGCACGGCGAACGAGAAGATCACCCGCAGCAGCTTGCGCAGCGGCAGATCCATCAGCAGCAACTGCGGCAGCACACCCAGCGGCCGGATCAGTACGGTGTCCAGCGTTCCGGCGCGCACGTAGTTCTTCAGGTGATCCACGTTGCCGACCAGCAGGTCGGCCAGCGCGAACCCGGCCGAGCTGAGGCCCACGATCAGCACCGCCTCGCGCAGCGAGAAGCCGCCCACCTGCGGCGTCGCACGGAACAACACCAGCACGGCCAGCACGTCGAAGACCGTGGCGCCCATGTTGGCGACCATCTCCGCCAGAAACGACACCCGGTACGACATCACCGAGCGGACCTGGGCCGAACCGAGAGCGGCGTACGCCCGCAACTCACCCACCCTGCACTACCAGCCGGCGCTCGGCCCGCCGCTGCACCAGCGCCGCCAGCAGCAGGACCACGACCGCCCACACCACCTGCACCACGACGAGCCCGGCCTGAAGCGCCGGGCCGTCCCGCTCGGCGATCACGTCGAGCGGCGCCTGCAGCAGGCTAGGCAGCGGCGTGGCCAGCCACAGTGTGAGCACGAACTCCTCCGGCAGCAGCCGCAGCGGGAAGTAGAGGCCACCGAGCACCCCGGACCCGAGTGTCCAGATCATGATCGGTCCGCGGGCGTCCTGCAGCCAGTACGCCGAGGCGTTCACCACATACCGGCAGCCGAAACAGATGATCACCGCCAGCAGCACGGAGACGGCGAAGAGCGGCACCGTCTGCCACCTGGTCGGGGTTCGCAGCGGGAAGAACAGCGCACCGGCGAGCAGCGGGCCACCGAGGCGGGTCAGCATCGCGTAGAGCGCCCGGCCCAGGTCAGCGGCCAGATAACTGACCAGCGGAGGGACCGGACGTAACAGGTCGGCCGCGATGTCACCGGTGCGGATCCGATCGGCCAGCTCGGTCCAGCCCCAGAGCCCGATCACGCTCAGTAGGCCCTGTCCCACCCAGACATATGTCGCGAGCTGCTCGGCGTCATATCCGGCGGGCAGGCCGTCCGCCGAACCCTCGGCAACAGCGAGCAGCACGTAACACCGCAGGAAGCCGAACACGATGTTCGTGAACGTTCCGGCTATGGTGGCTTGCCGGTAGGTCGAGTACCGCCGGAAACCCGATCCGATCAGCGCACCGAAAGTAGTGGCGGAGGCGCGGAACGGACCGTTTCGAGAGATCGTCAGCACCCTGGCGTCGAGCCGGTCCACGCCGTTAATCTCCTCTCGAACCCTCGCAGTGGAGCCGGGCGACTCTACCCGGGTCCCCGGCCGGCCGCGGCACGATTTTTTGACAGGTGGAGTTCGCCGTGACGGAGCGTTGCCAATCGCCGGGCCCAGGCGCCCGATGAACGGTTGGAGCTCCCGGCCGGGCGCGGACAGCTGGGACGACGAACCAGCCTGGGTGTACGAGATCACCTGGGAGTGGGAGCCGCTCCCCGGCCAGCGCTATCCGGGTGACCCCGGCCGTCGTAAGGCTGTGCACACCCCGGTCTATGAGGCGTCCCGTGGCAGTGCGGCGCCGATCAGCGCGGCACCGGTCAGCGGGTCGGCGCCGGTGAGCGGTGCGCCTGACAGCCGTGGACGCGGGCGGGCCGTGGTGGGTGGCGCGCCGGTTCCTCCGCCTACCTGGCCGGAGTCGCCGTCTCCCGGTTCTCCCGGTTCTCCCGGTTCTC
The DNA here is from genome assembly GCF_042666575.1 of Actinoplanes sp. GCM10030250. Taxonomy (NCBI): domain Bacteria; kingdom Bacillati; phylum Actinomycetota; class Actinomycetes; order Micromonosporales; family Micromonosporaceae; genus Actinoplanes; species Actinoplanes sp. GCM10030250. The sequence goes on from NZ_JBHTDO010000032.1 coordinate 22,769, forward strand.
CCGGTTCTCCCTACCCTCCTGGCTCTCCGCATGCTCCGGCGGCTTCGCGCGCTCCGGCTGCTTCGCGGGAGGAGCCCTCGTGGAATCGGCCGGCCGGGATGCACGATCGGTTCCCGGAGGAGCGGCCGCCCGCGCCGGAGCAGCGGCGGGGACCGTCGCCGGTTTACGGCCGGCCGCCGGCTGACGAGTACGGCTCGGCGCGACCCGGAGCTGGGCGCGGTGTGCCGGTCAACCCCGGGCATGGTCAGATCCCGGTCAACCCGGGGCACCAGGGTCCGTCCACGCCGGTTTCGCCCGGCCAGTCCGGACGTCCGCCGGGGCGGGTGCCGCAGCAACCCGCACCTCAGCAACCCGTGTCGCAGCAACCCATGCCGCCGGAAGGTGGTCAGTGGGGTCGCGGTCAGGGCCAGACACCCGGGTACGGTCCACGGCCGGTCTCGCCCGTGCGCGGCGAGTACGGCCAGGGTCCGCAGCAGGGACGACCCGGTTTCCCGGTCGCCGGCGGGCCGGGCGCTCCGGCGCATCCGGATACTGCCGGACGACACGGGCAGGCCCCGCCGCCCGGCAGATTCGCTGGTCCGGTGCAGCCTGGTACTCCCGCCGGATACGTGCCCGGCCGGGTGGGGCCCGAGCAGGACCCCGGCTACCCGGAGCCCGGCCATCAGGGCGGCTACCAGCAGCCCGGCCATCAGGGCGGCTATCAGCAGCCCGGCCATCAGGGCGGCTATCAGGAGCCCGGCCATCAGGGCGGCGGTTATCAGGGGCGGCGGCAGGCTCCTGAGCAGGGTGTTCCCCGCCAGGATGCGGACGGTCGCCCGGTTTCCGGGCCCGCTCCGACCTACGGCAGTGCCCGCCCGGCGCCGCCCGACGCCTTCCCCGCCTACACCGACGAGCGCCGTGCCCCACGGGACGGACACGGTCCGGAGACGCCGTTCAACCTGCGCCCCGTTCCGCAGGAGCGGGCCACTCCGCCGACCGCCCGCCCGGCACCCCAGCCGACACGGATGACGCCGCCGCAGCCGGCAACGCCCGCCGCGGTCTACCCCGCTGTGCCGGGCCAGACACCAGTCGCCCCGGTCTCCGCGGATCCAACGCGCCCCCTCGACCCGCGACGGGTCGGTCAGGCTCCTACACCTCAGCAACCTTTTGCGCCTCAACACGCTCCTGCGCCGGGGCACCCTCCTGCGCCAGGACACGCACCTGCGCCGGGGCAGATTCGACCCGCCGAACCGGGTGCCGGGCCGTCGGAGGACCGGACGAGGCCGCTCGACCCACGCCGGGCAGCGCCACAGCCGCAGCCCGTCGCGGAGCCGGTCGCTCAGCCGCAGCCCATCGCGCAGGCACAGCCGGTCGCGCAGGCACAGCCGGTCGCGCAGGCACAGCCGGTCGCGCAGGCACAGCCCGTCGCGCAGGCACAGCCCGTCGCGCAGGCACAGCCCGTCGCGCAGGCACAGCCCGTCGCTCAGCCGCAGCCCATCGCGCAGGCACAGCCCGTCGCTCAGCCGCAGCCCATCGCGGAGCCGGAACCCGTCGCGCAGGTGTGGGGCGAGGACTTGCAGCAGGCTGGATATGAGCCGGCGGTCGAACCGGTCACCGCGCCGCCGTTCGACTCCGGGGGCGACGTCACACCGGTCACCGGGGCACCCGCTGGCGCACCACAGACGGCGGATGCCGAGGCGAAGTCCGAGGGCGGGGAGGAGCCGCACGGACTGGGCTGGTTGCTGTCCATGAGTGGGTTGGGCGCCACCACGCCGGTTCCCGAGCCCGAGCCGGAACCGGTAGTTGAGGAGGAGAGCCCGGTCGAGGAAGCTCCCGCTCAGCCGCAGGGCTGGTTCGCGCCTGCCATCGAGGAGGCCGACGGCGAGGAGGACGCCTCCGAGGATGAGGCCGTGCCCGCTGCCGCGGAACCGGACGCGATCATCAAGGACGTCCAGCTCGACACTGAGGCCGAGGTTGAGGATCCTGTCTCCGGGGACGGCCAGGCCGGCCTGTACACCGGGGAAGGCTGGTCCGAGCCGAAGCCGCAGTACCCCAGCACGCCGATCAGTGCGGCGCCGATCTCCAGCGTGCCCGTCAGCGCGAGGCCCTTCGCCAGTACTCCGGTGAGCGGCGCACCGGACCCGAGCACTCCGATCAGCGCGGCTCCCGCACCGAGCACCCCCGTCAGCGCCGCGCCCATATCCGCCGCACCCATCAGTGCAGCCCCCGCGCCCAGCACACCCGTCAGCGCTGCACCGGTCAGCGCTCCGCCCACGCCCAGCACACCAATCAGTGCCGCACCCATCAGCGCTGCGCCCATCAGCGCCGCACCCATCAGCGCCGCACCCATCAGCGCCGCACCCGTGTCCGCCGCGCCCGTCAGTGCCGCACCTGCGGTAAGCGCGCCGGTCAGTGCAATGCCCGCGCCGAGTTCGGCCGATGACGCCGGGGACGAGGCGAAGACTGGCTCCGAGACGGTGGAAACGCCGGAAGAGTCAGAGGACGCCGGTGTCGGTGGGGCGGACATGTCCGACAGTGAGGACACGTCGGCCGTACCGGAAAGGGAATCCGGTGACGGTGAGTCGCTCGCTGAGAGTGAGTCCGGCGCGGCTGGCGAGACTGACGGTGATGGCGAGTCGCTTGCGCACAGTGAGAACCGAATAGCCGGCGAACCCACCGGTGACGGTGGCTCGCAGGCTGAGAGTGACTCGGACGCCGGCGTGGTGGATCGGGAGCGGCCTGCGCCTCAGCCTGCGCCTCAGCCTGCGCCTCAGCCTGCGCCGGTTGGGGAGCGGGCTGCGCCGGTGCGGCAGCGGCGGGAGCAGACGGCTGGTCAGGATCAGCGGCGGCGGCGCGATCCGGAGGAGATTCTGGCGGCGTATCCGTGGACGTTCGATCCGGAGACGCTGCGGGAGCGGGTTGATGAGCCTGACCGGTTGTGGGATCTCACGGACCGGCTGACCGACAGGCTGGAGTTCGCCGAGCGGGACAACGTTCGTGCCGGGCTGCTGAGCCTGCGGGCTGTGGTTTCGCGGGTTCTGGGTGAGTTGGACGACGCGCTTGCCGACGCCCGGGAGGCGTTGTTGCACGCGGAGGCCAGCGGGGAGCTGCGTCCGGTTTCAATCGCGCAGGCGCGGCTCGCGCACGTGCTGCAGTGGCGTGCGGAGTATGCGGAAGCGGACCGGCTCTATGAGCAGGCCGACTCCGTCGAGCTGCCGTCGCGGGTGCGTGCGGAGATCCGGGAGATGGCAGGGCGGTCCGCTTTTGATCAGGGGCGGTTCCTGGAGGCGGTGAATCACTTCGAGCGGGCACTGAACGTGCGTGGTGGTGAGGATCCGGAGCTCGTGGAGCGGGTCGAGCTGGCACTCGACGTGATCACGCGGCGCACGGCGGACGGTGGGTGGGGTCCGTATCCGCGCAGCCGTGAGGAGATGCTGGGCCTGCCGGCCGCGCCTACGCCGCTGCATGACGACGGCACCGGGCTCTGGGGGTACGCGGCCGCTGTCGAACCGGCGTATGCCGAGGCGCAGCCGTTCTCGGAGGGTCTGGCATGGGTTCGCCGCCCCGACTCGCCCGCCTGGGAGCTGATCGACCCGAACGGTGACCTGGTGATCTCCGCCGCCGCCGGCTACACGAGCGTGTCCCGGTTCGCCGAAGGGCTGGCCTGGGTCGCCCGCGACGGCGGCTGGGGGGCGATCGACAGGCAGAACCGCCTGGTGGTGCCCGGCCCGTTCGAAGAGGTGCGGCCGTTCCGGCGCGGGATGGCGCTGATCCGGCGTGGCGGCCTGTGGGGTGCTGTCGACAGGCATGCCCGGGTCGCGGTGGAGCCCCGGTTCCGGCATTTCGCGACGGTGCTGCAGAGCGGCGCGACGGTGGACGGGTTCACCGACGAAGGGCTGGCGGTGGTCGACGGCGGCGCCGGGTTCGGCGTGCTGGACCGGACCGGGCAGCTCCTGGTCGAGCCGCGGCACGCCGGTGTGGTGATCCACCCGTCGGCGTTCCTGGTGCGCGACCGGGCCGGCAACTGGGGCGCCCTGGACCGGGAGGGCCGCCCGCTCGTCGACGTGGCACACCGCGATCGTGACGAGGTTGTTGATCACGTACGGCGGCTGCTGCCGGACACCCGGCCGGTGCTGTAAGTAGATTCGGGGCATGGAGCACCGTCATCTCGGCCGTTCGGGCCTGCTGGTCAGTGAGATCGCCTACGGCAACTGGATCACCCACGGATCCCAGGTGGAGGAGGAGGCGGCCGTCGCCTGCGTGCGCGCGGCCCTGGAAGTCGGCATAACCACGTTCGACACCGCCGACGTGTACGCGGGAACCCGCGCTGAGGAGGTGCTGGGCCGGGCGCTGAAGGGTGAGCGCCGCGAGGGGCTGGAGATCTTCACCAAGGTCTACTGGCGTACCGGGCCCGGCCCGAACGACAGCGGCCTGTCCCGCAAGCACATCATGGAGTCGATCGACGGGTCGCTGCGCCGGCTGGGCACCGACTACGTCGACCTCTACCAGGCACACCGTTACGACCACCACACGCCGCTCGAGGAGACCATGGAGGCGTTCGCCGACGTGGTGCACCGGGGCAAGGCGCACTACATCGGGGTGTCGGAGTGGTCGGCCGCGGAGATCCGGGCCGCCAAGCCGCTCGCCGACGAGCTGAAGATCCGCCTGGTGTCGAACCAGCCGCAGTACTCGATGCTGTGGCGGGTCATCGAGGCGGAGGTCGTACCGGCCTCGCAGGAGCTCGGTCTCGGCCAGATCGTCTGGTCGCCGCTGGCTCAGGGTGTGCTGACCGGCAAGTACCGGGCCGGGGAGCAGCCGCCGGCCGGGTCCCGGGCCACCGACGAGAAATCGGGCGCCGGCTTCATCGCCCGCTGGCTCGAGGACGACGTGCTGAACGCGGTCGCGAAGCTTCAGCCGCTCGCCGAGCAGGCCGGGCTGACGATGGCCCAGCTCGCTGTCGCGTGGGTGCTGCAGAACCCGAACGTCTCCGCGGCGATCATCGGCGCGTCCCGGCCCGAGCAGGTGCGCGACAACGTGAAGGCGTCCGGGGTGAAGCTCGACGACGGCCTGCTCAAGGCGATCGACGAGGCCTTGGAGCCGGTGGTGACCCGGGACCCGTCGCTGACGAAGAGCCCGGACAAGCGGCCGTGAGAACAGGCGGGGCCGCGCGGTGCGGCCCCGCCGTCCTCAGTTGCTCCAGAAGCGCATCAGCTCGAAGCCGTACGCGTACAGCCAGGGCGGGACGCTGATCAGGCCGGCCAGCCAGTTCACCAGGCTGTAGAAGTAGTCGCCGACCTGGGTCTGCCAGAGCAGCAGGAACAGCACCAGGAAGCCCCACGGCGCGGCCAGGTTCCAGGCCCGCTGGTAGGCCGGGCTGAAGAACGGCGAGATGATCCCGCCGCCGTCCAGGCCGGGAATCGGCAGCAGGTTCAGTACGGCGGCGGTCACCTGGAGGAACGCGAGGAGCGCCAGGGCCGCCCAGAACTCGACGTGGTCGACGCTGGACAGCGTGTACCGCCCCGCCTCGTTCTGGATCAGCTCCGGTGCCATCCCGGCCAGGAACGGCACCGCCACCACCAGCGCGAGCACCACGTTGGTGAGCGGGCCCGCCGCGCTGATCAGCGAGTCCTTCACCTTGCTGCTGATGTACCTGTGGTCCACCCAGACCGCACCGCCGGGCAGGCCGATACCGCCGAGGATCACCACGACCACCGGCAGCACGATGGAGAGCAGCGGGTGCGTGTACTTCAGCGGGTTGAGGCGCAGGTAACCGCGGTCGGCGACGGTCAGGTCGCCGGAGAAGTAACCGCTGACCGCGTGCGCGTACTCATGGAGGCAGAGCGAGACGATCCAGCCCGAGATGACGAAGAGGAAAACGTCGATCTTGACGTTGCCGAATCGCGTCCACGTCATGACACCGCTCACGGCGAAGACCGCGACGATGCCGACGAAGATCGGGCTGGGAAGGAAGGCGTTCCTCGGCGTACGGGTATAGACGGGTTCGTACGTCACGTCAGTCCGCCGGTGCCAGACTCATCTGGTAGTCGACGCGGTCGTCCTCGACCAGCACGACCGTGTTGACACCCGCGGTCTGCAGATTCCGCCACTCCTGCCCGATCCAGGACTCCGCATCCGCCTGGCTGCTGAACGTCTCGGCCGGCCCGTCGACTGGCTTACCGTCGACGTCCTCGTACCGCCAACTCCACGGCATTGAGCCGCCCCCTCACGTCGTCCGTCGGTGGGCTTCCACCCTACGGCGTCGACGTGTGCGACCCGGCTCTAAGGTACGGGGCATGTCCGAAGATCGGTGGAACACGGTCCTGGTGCTCGGCGGAATCCGCTCCGGCAAATCCGCGTTCGCCGAATCCCTGGTGGCAGACGCGCCCTCGGTGCGTTACGTGGCCACCGCGGCCGGCGGCGAGGACGACCCGGAATGGCTGGCACGGATCGAGGCGCACCAGCGGCGCCGCCCGCAGGCCTGGTCCACCGAGGAGACCGGTGCGGACCCGGCACGCCTGGCGGTCCTGCTCGGCGAGGCCAAGCCGGACGAGACCCTGCTCGTCGACGACCTCGGCGGCTGGGTGGCCGCGGTGCTGGACCCGGCACGCCAGCCCAACGACGACGAGGCCGACGTTGCGGCGCTCGCCGCCGCGGTGCAGGCCTGCGAGGCGCGATTGGTGCTGGTCAGCCCCGAGGTGGGGCTGTCGCTGGTGCCGGTGACGCCGGTCGGGCGGGCGTTCGCCGACGCCTTGGGTACGACGAACCAGGCTCTCGCCGAGGTCTGTGACGGTGTGGTGCTGGTCGTGGCGGGACAGCCGACGTGGCTGAAGCGTGGAGTCGCGGCCGCGGAAGCCGCCGCGGCGTCGGACCCGGTCACGCCGTCGCGGCCGCCGGCTGTGCTGTCGACAGCGCCGCCCGCGGTGGCCGCTCCCCCGCCGCCTCCGATGACCACGCCGGGCGCCGCCCCGGTGGCCGCCCCGGCCGCTGCCACGGTGACCGCGCCGGTCGCCGAGGCGGTTGTCGTGGTCCCGGCCGGTGAGCCTGCTGTCCGCTCCGAGGGGACGGCGGACGTGGTGGCGGGTACGACCGGTTCGGCGAACCTGGCGGCCGTTCTCGGCGAGCAGACCACGGCGCTGCCCCTCGTCGCCTCCGGGCTGACCGAGATCAAGGTCGGCATGGACCTTCCGCTGCCGAGCAGCGACGCCGGCCCCGACGCGCGGGACCGGCTGCCCGGACTCGACCTGCCCGGCGCCGGGCTGGGCGCGCTCGGCGAGGCGATCGAGTTCGCCGCCAGCACCCAGGACACGATGAAGCCGTCGCCCTGGTCCGCGGTCCGGGTGGTGGTGATCGCCGGCCGGCACGCCGGTGGTGCCGCGGCCGGGGCGGACCCGTTCGACGTGGAGCGCCGGGTCGGCGAGGCTGAGCAGGGCACCGGTCTGCTGGGCCGGCTGGCGGCGCAGGCCGGCGCGGACATCGCGGTGCTGCGTACCGCCGACGCGGGCGCCATGGAGGACGGCCCGGTCACCGACGACGCGACCGTGGAGGCCGCGCTGCGCGAGGGCTGGAAACTCGCCGACGCGGCCGCCGACGCGGGCAAGGAAGCCGTGCTGCTGGCCGGCCTCGCACCCGGCCTGGAGGCGGTCGCCACGGCGGTGCTCGCGGCGACGACCGGCGCCGAGGCGGTCGCCGTGCTGCCCCGGGTGCTGCTGCCGGGCGGGCGGTTCGACGACAACGCGTGGATAGTGCGGTGCGCTGCCGTACGCGACGCCCTGCACCGCATCCGCCAGGAGTCCCGCGGCGCCACCGACATCCTTCGCGAACTGGGCGGCCCGGACCTGGCCGTCGCCACCGGTGTGCTGCTCGGCGCCGCCGCCCGCCGGTTGCCGGTGCTGCTGGACGGTCCGCTCGGCATCGCGGCGGGTCTTGTCGCCCGGGATCTGGCCGCGCAGACCCGGCACTGGTGCCTGCTGCCCGAGCAGGGCACGCTCGCGCTGGTCAAGCAGGGTGCTGATGTGCTGGGGCTGACCCCGGTGCTGGAGATCGGCCTGGATCTGGGCGAAGGGGCGAACGCGCTGGCCGTGCTGCCGGTCCTGCGCACGGCGATCGGCCTGTCGTCCGCCCTGCCGGTCCATCCGGTGCTGCTGGGTGAGCAGGGGGACGGCGGCCTCGACACGGACGCCGGCGACGAGGCCGAGACCCTCACCGAGCCGGAACCACAGCCGCAAACGGAGCCGGAACAGCGGACGGAGGCGGAACAGCGGACGGAGGCGGAGGCGGAGCCGCAGCAGGAGGAGACGGAGCCGGGGCGTTCGGGGCCGGCCACCAGCACGGGTGCTTGACGGCCTCAGGCTGGCGGTCACCACCCTGACCGTCCTGCCGCTGAAGGCGGGCCGGGTCGACCGCTTCAGCGCCGCCGTAGCCATGGCCGTCGCGCCGCTCGTGGGCGCGCTGCTCGGCCTGGTACTGGCAGGTGTGCACGAAGGCCTCGACGCCGCCGGATCACCTGCGCTGGTCGCCGCCGCGGTGACCGTCGGTGCCGGCGCGCTGCTCACCCGCGGGCTGCACCTGGACGGGCTCGCGGACACTGTGGACGCGCTCGGCTCCTACCGATCGGGCCCCGCCGCACTGGAGATCATGAAGAAGCCGGACATCGGCCCGTTCGGTGTGGCGGCTCTCGCGGTGACCGTTCTAGTTCAGGCCGCGGCGCTCACCGAGGCCGGCCACTGGGCGGTGGTGACGGCCTGGGCAACCGGTCGGCTCGCTGTCACGGTCGCCTGCCGCCGGGGCGTTCCCGCGGCGCGCCCGGAGGGCCTGGGCGCACTGGTGGCGTCGACCGTGCCGCTCTGGGCCGTGGTGACGGCCGCGATCGCGGTGACGGGCCTCGCCACCGCGGCCGTTCCGGGCCGTCCGTGGCAGGGGCCGGCTGCCGTCGCCGTCGCACTGTTGGCGGTGCTCGTTCTGGTGCGTCATTCCGTACGCAGATTCGGCGGCCTGACCGGCGACATCTTGGGCGCCGCCGTCGAACTCGCCACAACAGTCACCCTGGTCACCCTGACCCTCGGCTGATCCACGCCACCACAGCACGCGAGCCCTCGTCAACGAGATCTTGAGGCACCAGGCGCACCGTTACGGCAGAACTCCTCATGATCGGGAGCCGTCGCCCTCGAGTGCTCTGCGTCGGTCGTACGATAAAAATGCCTTTCAGCGAACCGAAGGCGTGACGAATGGCGGCTTGACGATGCGCGCCTCGATCCGCTTGCCGCGGATGTCGACCTGGACCAGATCACCGTCCGCGAGACCCGCCGCGGTGTCGAGCAGGGCCAGCGCGATACCCACCTTCTTCGTCGGCGAGAAGGTCCCGCTCGTCGTCTCGCCCACCAGGGCGTCCCCGGCGTAGACCTGCATGTGACCGCGCGGGATGCCACGGCCGGTCAGTTCGAGTCCGCGCAGCTGGCGGCGGGCCCCGGCGGCCTTCTCTGTGACCAGCGCTTCGCGGCCCCAGAAGGCCGGCTTGTTCCAGCCGACCGCCCAGCCGGAGCGGGCCTGGACCGGGCTGATGTCAAGGGTGAGCTCCTGGCCGTGCAGGGGGTAGCCCATTTCGGTGCGCAGGGTGTCGCGCGCGCCGAGGCCGCACGGGCGCACACCGGCCTCGATGATCGCGTCCCAGACCGCGCCGGCGCCGTCCCAGGGAACGACCAGTTCGTAGCCGTGCTCGCCGGTGTAGCCGGTGCGGCAGACGACCAGTTCGGTCCCGCCGACGGCGGCCGGCGCGAACGACATGTAGCCGTGGTCGGTGGGCAGGCCGAGCTTGCCGAGGATCTCCGCGGACTGCGGGCCCTGCACGGCGAGGACGGCGTGTGACCGGTGCTCGTCGGTGACCGTGATGCCGTCCGGGGCGGCCTCGGTCAGGCGGCGGACCACCTCGGCCGTGTTGGCGGCGTTCGGGATGAGGAAGACGTGGTCGTCGCTGTGCAGGTAGGCGATCAGGTCGTCGACCACACCGCCGGAGGAGTCGCAGCAGAGTGTGTACTGCGCCTTGCCGGGCGCGATGCGGCCGAGGTCGTTGGTGAGGCAGGAGTTGACGAAGCTCGCGGCGCCCGCACCGCTGACCCGGGCCTTGCCGAGGTGCGACACGTCGAAGACGCCGGCCGCCTCGCGGACCGCGGCGTGCTCGCGCAACACGCCGCCGCCCGCATACTCCAGGGGCATGTCCCAGCCGCCGAAGGAGGCGAATTTCGCGCCCAGGGCGACGTGTCGATCGTGCAGTGGGGACCGGAGAAGCTCGGCAGACATGAGACTCAACTTACCGCTGACCTTGAGCATCTATAGAGTCGCGGTGACAACACCTCTTTCCCAACAGCCGGGACCGCACTACCCGTGACATCCCGGCTCGACGTCCCGGAGTGCCCGAGTGACTCAGCCCAGTCTCAGCCTGGTCGACAGCGACCCGGCCGAATTGGCGGTCGATGCCATCGTCATCGGCCTGCACAGCCAGCCCGAGGAGGACGGCGCCCTGCTGCCGGCCGCCGGAGCGGAGAGCATCGCCGCGGCGTTCGACGGCAAGCTCACCGCGACGCTGGCTCTGCTCGGCGCGAGCGGCGCACCGGGTGAGGTGACCAAGCTCGCCACGCTGGGCACCATCGCGGCGCCGCTGGTGGTCGCGGTGGGTCTGGGCAGCGAGCCGAACGGGCCCGCCCCGGAGCTGGAGACGCTGCGGCGCGGCGCCGGCGCGGCGGTACGCGCCCTCGCCGGCAGCGGCACCGTGGCGCTCGCCCTTCCGCTGCCCGACGACGCGGACGCCCCGCCCGTGCTGCGCGCGGTGCTGGAGGGCGCCCTGCTCGGCTCCTACCGTTTCGCCGGCTACAAGACGAAGCCGCAGAAGGGGCGCCGTGACCCGGTCGCCGCGCTGCAACTGCACGTCCCGGACGCCGCCGACCCGGCCGCGGCCGCCGAGATCGAGCGCGCCCAGGTGGTCTCCCGGTCGGTATGCCTGACCCGCGACTGGGTCAACATGCCGCCGAACGAGCTGCGTCCCCCGCACTTCGCCGACCTGGTGTCCGAGGCCGCCACCGAGGCCGGCCTGGCCGTCGAGGTGCTGGACTTCGACCAGTTGAAGGCCGGCGGCTACGGCGGCATCGTCGCTGTCGGCCAGGGCTCGGAGGCCCCGCCGCGCCTGGTGAAGCTCACCTACACGCCGTCCGGGGTGGCCGACCCGAAGCGGGTGGCGCTCGTCGGCAAGGGCATCACGTTCGACACCGGTGGTGTCAGCATCAAGCCGGCCGCCGGCATGTGGGAGATGAAGTCCGACATGGCCGGAGCGGCAGCCGTCGCCGCCACGATGCTCGCGGTCGCCGCGCTCAAGCCGGGCGTCGCGGTCTCGGGTTACCTGGCGATCGCCGAGAACATGCCGTCCGGGTCGGCGTACCGGCCGGGCGACGTGATCACGATGTTCAACGGCAAGCGGGTCGAGGTGTTCAACACCGACGCCGAGGGCCGGATGGTGCTGGGCGACGCGATGGCCCGGGCGTGCGCCGACGGCACCGACTACCTGTTCGAGACGTCCACGCTGACCGGCGGCCAGGTGGTGGCGCTGGGCAAGCGGATCGCCGGGCTGATGGGTTCGGCCGAGGCCACCGCGCTGGTGCAGGCGGCCGGCGACGCGGTCGGCGAGCCGGCCTGGCCGATGCCGCTGCCGGACGACGTCCGCAAGGGCATGGAGTCGGAGATCGCCGACATCTGCCAGACCAACTCCAGCCTCGACCGGGCCGGGCACATGCTGCAGGGCGGCGTCTTCCTGCGGGAGTTCGTCGCCGATGGTGTCGAGTGGGCGCACATCGACATCGCCGGCCCCAGCTATCACAGCGGTGAGCCGAACGGTTACTGGACCAAGGGCGGCACCGGGGTGCCGGTCCGCACGTTCCTGAAGCTCATCGACGACCTGGCGTGACCCGAAAATGATCTGCCGGCGCCGCCTCACCTTCAACTGGGGCGGCGCCGCTGCCGTTCGTTGTAGTCGCGCATCCGCTGCGGATAGCCCAGCAGGCGGACGTCGTAGATCGGCAGCGAGAGCTGGTGCGCGAAGCGGCGGGCGATCTCAGGTGACTCGATGCGCCGCCTGGTCCACTCGCCGTCGTGCGCGACGAGCAACATGGTGGTCTCGGTCACTGTCGTCTGTGGCTCGACGAAAGCCTCGACTCCGCGCCGGGACCTGATGAATTGCGTAAGATGCTCGAGATCGGCCTTGTCAACGGGTCGTCCACCAGGCCGGCCCGATGATGGACGTCGCCGAAACCAAGCCACTGCCGCTCCTCACGCTCGATGCGGCAAGGGTACGTCGCCACGACGTGTCGTGGGGCACCTGACTGCATTGACCGGGTCCGGAAGTGACAAGATGTCGGTGACGGGACTGTGACCGTTTCCATTGTGTGACCCACATGGCGACGATGCGACTACTGGAGTCAACGTGAGCCAGCCCAACGGCGGAACCTTCGACATCGTCATTCTCGGCGCCGGCAGCGGTGGTTATGCGGCCGCGCTGCGTGCGGCCGAGCTGAACCTCTCGGTCGCCCTGATCGACAAGGCGGAGCTGGGCGGCACGTGCCTGCACCGCGGCTGCATCCCGACCAAGGCGCTGCTGCACGCGGCGGAGATCGCCGACCAGACGCGCGAGAGCGAGCAGTTCGGCATCAAGGCGGACCTGGTCGGCATCGACATGGCCGGGGTCAACTCGTACAAGGACGGCGTGGTCGGCCGCCTCTACAAGGGCCTGACCGGCCTCCTGACCAACAACAAGAACATCACTGTGGTGTCCGGCGAGGGCAAGCTCGTCAGCAAGGACACCGTCGAGGTCGACGGCCAGCGATACACCGGCCGCAACGTCATCCTCGCGACCGGCTCCTACTCGCGCTCGCTGCCCGGCCTGGAGGTCGACGGCAAGCGGGTGCTGACCAGTGAGCACGCTCTCACGATGGACCGGGTTCCGTCGTCGGCGATCGTGCTGGGCGGCGGCGTCATCGGCGTCGAGTTCGCCAGCGTGTGGAAGTCGTTCGGCGCCGACGTGACGATCATCGAGGCTCTCCCCCGGCTGGTCGCCGCGGAGGACGAGGACATCTCGAAGCAGGTCGAGCGCGCCTTCCGCAAGCGGAAGATCAACTTCAAGGTCGGCAAGCCGTTCGAGAAGGTGGAGAGCACCGAGAACGGCGTGCGGGTGACCATCGCGGGCGGCGAGACCCTCGAGGCCGAGGTGCTGCTGGTCGCCGTCGGGCGTGGCCCGACAACCGCCAACCTGGGGTACGAGCAGCAGGGCGTCACGCTCGACCGCGGCTTCGTGATCGTCGACGAGCGCCTGCGCACCGGTGTCGGCAACATCTTCGCCGTCGGTGACATCGTCCCCGGCCTGCAGCTCGCGCACCGCGGCTTCCAGCAGGGCATCTTCGTCGCCGAGGAGATCGCCGGCCTGAACCCGGCCGTGATCGACGAGGCCGGCATCCCCCGCGTCACGTACTCGGACCCCGAGGTCGCGTCGATGGGCTTCACCGAGGCGAAGGCCAAGGAGAAGTACGGTGACGACAAGATCTCGACCTACAACTACAACCTCGGCGGCAACGGCAAGAGCCAGATCCTCAAGACCGCGGGCTTCATCAAGCTGGTCCGCGTGAACGACGGTCCGGTCGTCGGCCTGCACATGGTCGGTGCCCGGGTCGGCGAACTTGTCGGCGAAGCCCAGCTGATCTACAACTGGGAAGCGTTCCCGGAAGAGGTCGCGCAGCTCGTACACGCCCACCCGACGCAGAACGAGGCGCTGGGCGAGGCCTTCCTCGCGCTCGCGGGCAAGCCCCTGCACGCGCACAGCTGATCTTTCTTTTACTGCGTTAAGGAGTTTGGGGAAAAATGCCGGTATCGGTAACCATGCCGCGGCTGGGTGAGAGCGTCACCGAGGGCACCGTCACGCGCTGGCTCAAGCAGGAGGGCGAGCGCGTCGAGGCCGACGAGCCGCTGCTCGAGGTTTCGACCGACAAGGTCGACACGGAGATTCCGTCGCCGGCCGCGGGTGTGCTCACCCGGATCGTGGTCGGTGAGGACGAGACCGCCGAGGTCGGCAGCGAGCTGGCCGTGATCGCGGGCGAGGGCGAGGACGCCGGTTCGTCGGAGCCCGCACCCGCCCAGCAGCAGGAAGCCCAGCAGCAGGAAGCGGAGCCGGAACCCGAGCCCGCCGCGCTGAACACGCCGTCGACCGAGAAGCCGGTCGAGGACGAGGCTCCGGCGCCGCAGACCGCCGCCCCGTCCGCCTCGTCTGAGGGCGGCGCCGCCGAGGGCACCGCGGTGAAGATGCCGGCACTGGGTGAGAGCGTCACCGAGGGCACCGTCACCCGCTGGCTCAAGCAGGTCGGCGAGACCGTCGAGGTCGACGAGCCGCTGCTCGAGGTCTCCACCGACAAGGTGGACACCGAGATCCCGTCGCCGGTCGCCGGCACCGTCCTGGAGATCAAGGTCGCCGAGGACGAGACCGCTGACGTCGGCGCGGAGCTCGCGATCATCGGCGCCGAGGGCAGCGCACCGGCCGCACCGCAGCAGGAAGCACCCCAGCAGGAGGCTCCGAAGCAGGAGGCTCCGAAGCAGGAGGCTCCGAAGCAGGAGACCGCACCGGCTCCGCAGCCGCGGGTCGAGTCGGCTCCGGCACCGGAGGTCGGCGAGTCGTACTCGACGCCGTCCCCCGCCGCGGAGACAAAGCAGCCGTCCGCCCAGCCGGCGTCGGCCCAGCCCGCACCCGCTCCCGCCCAGCCGGCAGCGCCGGCCGCCGAGACGGTTCAGGCGAACGGTGCCGGCGACGCCGGTTATGTGACGCCGCTGGTCCGCAAGCTCGCCGCCGAGAAGGGCGTGGACCTGTCCGCGCTGACCGGCACCGGCGTCGGCGGCCGCATCCGCAAGCAGGACGTGCTGGACGCCGCGGAGAAGGCTGCCGCCGCCAAGGCTCAGCCCGCACCCGCACCCGCTGCCGCCCCGGCCGCCGCGGCACCGAAGCCGGCCGCCAAGCCGGCGCCGAGCCCGCTGCGTGGCCGCACCGAGAAGCTCACCCGGACCCGGGCCACCATCGCCCGGCGCATGGTCGAGTCGCTCCAGGTGTCGGCGCAGCTCACCACGGTCGTCGAGGTGGACGTCACCAAGATCGCCCAGCTGCGGAACAAGGCGAAGGCCGACTTCCAGACCAAGCACGGCGTGAAGCTCACGTTCCTGCCGTTCTTCGCCCTGGCCGCGGTCGAGGCGCTCCAGCAGCACCCGGTCGTCAACTCGTCGATCGACCAGGAGGCCGGCACGGTCACCTACCACGAGGCCGAGCACCTGGGCATCGCGGTGGACACGCCGAAGGGCCTGATCGTCCCGGTTCTCAAGGACGCGGGCGACCTCAACCTGGCCGGCCTGGCGAAGCGGATCGCCGACGTCGCCGACCGGACCCGGAACAACAAGATCGGCCCCGACGAGATCTCCGGTGGCACGTTCACGCTGACCAACACCGGCAGCCGGGGTGCCCTCTTCGACACGCCGATCATCAACCAGCCGCAGGTCGGCATCCTCGGCCTCGGCGCGGTGGTCAAGCGCCCCGTGGTCGTGAACGACGCCAACCTGGGCGAGATCATCGTGCCCCGCTCGATGGTCTACCTGGCACTCAGCTATGACCACCGGATCGTGGACGGCGCCGACGCCGCCCGCTTCCTGGTCACCCTGAAGGAGCGCCTCGAGGGCGGCAACTTCGAGGCCGACCTCGGTCTGTAGCACCTGTCGGCAGAAAAACCGGGGGCGCGCCGTGTGGCGTTGCCCCCGGTTTGTTTTACGAAGGGCGATCTCCGGGAAAGAATGAGGTATGCGGATCGTCATGGCCGGGGCCTCCGGGTTCCTCGGCACCCGGCTCGCGGACCGGCTCCGGCGCAGCGGCCACGACCTCACCCGACTCGTTCGCCGCCCGTCCGCGGGCCCCGGCGAGGCCACCTGGGACCCCGCGCAGGGCCGGCTCGACCCGGTGCTGCTCGCCGGCGCCGACGCGGTGATCAACCTGGCCGGCGCCAACATCGGTGACCGCCGGTGGACCGCGAGCTACAAGCGGGTGCTGCGATCCAGCCGGATCAACACCACCGACACCATCGCCAAGGCGATCCGGCAGCTGCCGGACGACGAGCGACCGCGCGCACTGCTCCAGGGCTCCGCAGTGGGGTGGTACGGGGAGACCGGCGAGCAGGCCGTCACCGAGGAGGGTTCGGCCGGCACCACGTTCCTGGCCGACCTGTGCCGGGTGTGGGAGGCCGCCGCCCGGCCCGCCGAGGACGCCGGCGTCCGCGTGGTGCTGCTGCGCACCGCCCCGACGATCGACGCCTCGGGTTCCCTGCTCAAGCCGCTGCTGCTGCCGTTCAAGCTGGGCGCCGGCGCGCGCATCGGCGGCGGCCGCCAGTGGATGGCGTGGATCTCCCTCGCCGACTGGCTGAACGCCGCGGAGTTCCTGCTGGAGCGCGAGGACCTCAGCGGCCCGGTCAACCTGGCCTCGCCGCAGCCGATCCGCAACGCCGACTTCACCAGGGTGCTGGCCGGCCAGTTGAAGCGGCCCGCGCTGCTGACCGTTCCCGGTCCCGCGCTCGACCTGGTGCTCGGTGAGCTGGCCGGTGAGGCGCAGCGCAGCCAGCGGGTGCTGCCGGGAGTCCTCTCGGCAGCCGGGTTCGCCTGGACGTATCCGAGCATGGAGGAGGCGCTGAGGGCGGCGCTGCGGCCGGGAGCGGCGATGGCTCCCTGACTTACGGCGGGCTCTTGCTAACCTGCGCCTGATGTCAGTCGCCGCCCCCACCTCAGCCGCCCCCACGGACCCGCCCTCCGAGCAGGCGGACACGCCGCTCCGGGCCCGGCCGTGGCGTGCCCACCTGACCGTCGCCCTGATCGCCCTGGCACTCGCGGGCTACGTGACGAACGGTCTGTGGCGCGATCCGTACAACCACGTGCTCTCCGACAACGTCGGCGACCAGGCGTGGTTCGAGTGGCTGCTGGCCTACGGGGTCCACATCCTCGGCACCGGCGCCGACCCGTACTTCGCGGACGTGATGAACGCTCCGCTCGGCGTCAACCTGGCGGCGAACACGTCGATCACGGTGTACACCGTGCTCTTCGCGCCGCTGACCTGGCTGGCCGGGCCGCAGATCAGCTTCGTGACGATCCTGACGCTGAACCTGGCCGGGTCCGCCTTCGTGTGGTACCTGTTCCTGCGCCGCTGGCTGGTGTCCAGCACGTTCGCGGCGGCGCTGGGCGGCCTGTTCTGCGGCTTCGCGCCCGGGTTCGTCTCGCACGCCAACGGCCACCTGAACTGGACGGCCGGCTGGATCGTCCCGGTGGTGCTCTGGCGGGTGCTGAAACTGCGGACGCCGGGGCGCTGGCTGCGCAACGGCATCGTGCTCGGCCTGCTGCTGGCGATGGGCTTCTCGATCGCACCCGAGGGGTTGTTCTACACCGCCCTGGCCAGCGGCGTCTTCATCGCCGCGTGGTCGCTGGCCGGCCCGGTGCGGCAGGAGGCCATCGCGGCCGTGCCGACCGTGCTGCGGGCGCTCGGCGTGACCGCTGTGGTGGCCGGGGCACTGCTGGCGTACCCGCTCTACATGCACTTCGCCGGGCCGCTCGCGTTCAAGGGGACCGGCTTCAACCAGCGGTACTTCGTGGAGGACGTGGCGTCGTACCTGTCGTACCCGAGCCGGTCCCTGGCCGGCCTCCTCGGGTTCGGCTCCGACCTCGGACCCAACCGGACCGAGGAGACGTCGTACTTCGGCGTACCCCTGATCGCCCTTCTGCTTGTCGCCTTCCGGCTGCTCTGGCAGCAGGCCGGGCCGGGCCGCCGCGCCACCCTGCGCGCGATCGCCGTGGTCGGCGTGTTCTTCCTGGTGCTCTCCTGGGGCCCGCGGCTGAACTGGATGGGCGACGAGATCAACATCCCGCTGCCCTACGCGCTGCTCGCCCACCTGCCGCTCTTCGACTCGGCGCTGCCGCTGCGCTTCGCGCTCGCGCTGGCCGGCGTCTTCGGCATCCTGCTGGCGCTGCTGATCGAGCACATGGTGACGAACCGGGCGAACATTCCGGCCTCGATGCGGCTCGCGCTGGGTGCGGGGGTCGCGGTGGCACTTCTGCCGATCTTCCCCCTTCCGGTACGGCATCAGGAGCGCGCGCCGGAACCCGGGTTCATCAGGAACGGCACCTGGCGCCAGTACGTCTCGGACGACGGTGTGCTCACGGCTCTCCCGTTCGCCCTGAACGTGCACGCCGACGGGCAGCGCTGGCAGGCGTACACGATGGCCCGTGGTGGTGCGCAGTTCCGCATCCCGGACGGCTACTTCCTCGGCCCGCAGACCACCGGCGAGGAGGGCCGCAAGCTGGTCGGCCGGATCGGTGCACCGCCGCTCTCCACCGACTGGCTGTTCACCCGAGCCGCCCTGTACGGCTACGTGCCCCGGCTCAGCAACATCGACCGCGACCAGGCCCGGCGTGACCTGGAGTACTGGGGCGTCGAAGCGGTGTTCCTGGCCGACGAGATCACCGGCTCGGACCATCGCATCCTGTTCCGGTCGGCCGTCGAGACCACAGCGATCGAGCTGTTCGGCCCGCCCGAGCGGGTGGACGACGTCCTGGTGTGGCGCATCCGTCCCGGAGTGGATCCGGTCGATCGCTGAGGCCGGAGTTAGGCTTCCGCTGTGACTTCCTCTGTTATCACCGTCCTGCGCCCCGGGCTGGTCGACTACCGGGACGCGTGGGAGGAGCAGAAGCGCCTGCACGAGGGCGTGGCTGACGGCTCCCGGCCGGACACCGTCCTGCTGCTGGAGCACCCGAGCGTCTTCACCGCGGGCAAGCGCACCGAGCCCGCCGACCGCCCGTTCGACGGCACGCCGGTCGTCGACGTCGACCGTGGCGGCAAGATCACCTGGCACGGCCCGGGGCAGCTGGTCGGCTACCCGATCGTCCGGCTTCCCGACCCGGTCGACGTGGTGGCCTACGTCCGCCGGACCGAACAGCTGCTGATCGACGTCTGCGCCGAGTTCGGCGTGGCCACCGAGCGGGTCGAGGGACGCAGCGGCGCCTGGGTCCGGGCGACCGACGGCGGCCTCGACCGCAAGATCGCCCAGATCGGCATCCGGGTGTCGCGCGGCGTGACCCTGCACGGCTTCGCGCTGAACTGCGACTGCGACCTGGCCAACTTCGACCGGTTCGTCCCGTGCGGCATCCGGGACGCGGGCGTGACCTCCCTGAGCGCCGAGCTGGGCCGCCCGGTGACGGTCGCCGAGGTGCTGCCGGTGGTCGAGCGACACCTGCCGACGCTGTTCTGATGGCGCTCTATCGCGATCCCCGTGACAAGCGGGTCTTCGTACCGAAGAAGGGCGGTGGGGTGGTCCTCAACTTCGGCCATCCCGTCGCCTGGACGATCCTGGTCTGCACGACGATCGTCCCGTTCGTCATCGTCGCCGCCGTCACGCTGATGGTGATCCTTTAGCGGGGCGTCTCCCAGACGGTGAAGGCTCCGGCCGCCACCGGGCAGCCCAGGAAGCGCCCGGCGGTGGTGCAGCCGAACGGGATGACACCGGGCACGCTGCCCATCACCCGTCCCGACCGGAGACCGGTGATCCACATCTGGCCGTCGGCGAACCGGAGCATCAGGTCGCCGACCGGACGGCCGCGGCCGAGCTCCCGTACCGTCCGCCCGGTCACCGGATCGAGCACGACGGCCCGGCCGTCCGCGCCCACCGCAACCCCCTGGCCGTCCGCGCGCACCGCGGCGGGCTGGTGGTAGCTGGTCCAGACGGCGGTCCGCCAGCGTTCGTCGCCGGTGGCCGGGTCGAAGGCCGCCAGCCCGCGGGAGTCGGTCACGCAGAGCAGGCCGCCGCAGGGCTGCATAGTCTCGGGAAAGGGCGTGGTCACCTCCCAGAGCCGTTCCAGGTCCGGCAGCCGCAGCGCGAGCAGCCGCGCGGCGCGGGAAACGAGGACCCGATCGCCAATGATCATCACCATCCCGTCGAGGACGTCCAGCTCGCGGGTAGCCAGGATCCGGCCGCTCGCGGTGTCACGCAGCACGGTGTGGCCGCCGTAGTCCGCGGCAACCAGGTATCGCCCGGACTCGTCCAGGAACGCGACGTCCGGCTGCCCCTCGACCGACCACAGCTTCCGCCCCGACGCGAGGTCGGTGAAGGTGGTCTTCGCGCCCCACTCGACATCGTCGTACGACAGCAGCACCCGCTCGCCGACCACGATGGCCGAGAAGGCCGACCTCTCACTCCATCGAACCCGGCCGTCGCGTGCGTCGAGGACCGTGATCGCCGCATCGGACACCACGACCAGGGTTCCACCGATACTGCGCAGGGTCACCTCGCCGTTCGGTGCCCGCGCGCTCCACGACTCCCCGCCCTCGGTGAGCGACCGGGCCCAAATCTCCACCACCGCGTTCTCGCCGGTCACGGCTTGCGCGGTGTAGAGCGCCGACTCCGTCAGCAGGCTCGCCACGACGGCGCCGCCCGAGGAGGCGACCTGGCGCACCTTCCCCGGTTCCGGCACACCGGCCGCCCCGCCCAGCATCAGGAGCAGCACGGCGGCAGCCACCGCGCCGAACCATCGCCGGTCGACGGGCGGTGGCGGGCGCCGCGCCGGTGGCGCATCGAGATCGATCAGCACCGGCACAGTCGACCCGCCCCCACGTCAAACCGCTGTGAAACTACGGCGCGATCCGATGCAGGTCACGCGGGAACGCGGTGACCTCCCGGACGTTCGCCAGGCCGGTCAGCCTGGCCACGAACCGCTCGAGACCGATCGCCCAGCCACCGTGCGGCGGCATCCCGTAGAGGAAGCCGTCGAGATAGCCCCGATAGGCCTCCACCGGCTCGCCCGCCGCGCTCAGCGCCGCGACGTAGTCCTCGTAGCGGTGCAGCCGCTGACCGCCCGTGACGATCTCCAGACCGCGAAAGAGCAGGTCGAACCCGTTCGAGTACGCGGGCCGCCCCGGGTCCGGATGGGTGTAGAAGGGCCGCTTGCGCATCGGATAACCGGTCACGAAGACGAACTCCGACCCGTGCTCCCGCCGCGCCCACTCCCCCAGCGCCCGTTCGTGCGCGGGCGCCAGGTCAGGCTCGTCCGGCGGCGCACCGGCGATCCGCAGAGCCTCGGTGAAGTGCACGGCCGGGACCTCCGCCGGGACCTCGGGTGTCCGATGGCCCGTACGCGCGGTCACCTCGGCCAGCATCCCGCGCACCACCAGCGTCAGCGCCGCCATCACGTCCCGGTGGTCGGCGATGAAACCCATCTCGGCGTCCAGCGACGTGTACTGCGCCAGATGCCGCGCGGTGTCGCTCGGCTCCGCCCGGAACACCGGCCCGACCTCGAAGACCCGCTCGAACACACCGACCATCAGCTGCTTGTAGAACTGCGGCGACTGCGCCAGATAGCCCGGCCGCCCGAAATAGTCGAGCCGGAAGACACTCGACCCCGACTCGGTCGCCGAACCCACGATCTTCGGCGTCTGGATCTCGACGAACCGCTGCGCTTCCAGGGCTTTGCGGAAACCCGCGGTCGCGGCGGCAGCGATCCGCAACGTCGCGGCCCGGCTCGGGTGCCGCAGGGCAAGAGCAGCATGGTCGAGCTGGGCGGGCAGGCCCGCGGTCAGCGTCGGCCGATGCAGTTCAAACGGCAGCGGTACGCCCACCGCACTCAACTCTCGGACCTGTGGCCCGGTCAGCTCCACACCATTGGGGGCCTGCGGGTTCGCGGTGACGACAGCGGTCACCTCGACGACGCTCTCCTCGGCGAGCTGCTCCAGCTGCGCCCGGGTCGCCGGGTCGGTGACAACCACCTGGCTGAGCCCCGCGGCGTCCCGGACGATCAGGAAGGCCACCGATTTGAGCAGGCGGCGGCGGTGGATCCAGCCGGCGATCGCCACTTTTTCGTGGACGTGCTCGGACAGCTGGGCGGAGAGGATGCGTTGCATGGCTCGTACCTCCTCGGGATTCTGCAACGCGGCCCCAGGGAGGTGCGGGCGAGCGGGAATCCTCGCGGTACCACCGCACCTTCACGCCTCGTAAGTCTTGAGGCGCCTCTTTTCGTGCTCGGCTCCGGGTGTCTTCACGCTCCGGCACCGGGCCGCCCTTCGCAGCTCCCGGGTGGCTCTCTCGGCCGGTGTAATCAGAGCGTTACTTGGTCCCATCAATGCCGTGGCGGGGACGTTAGCAACTTTCGTACCGGTGTGCACACGATTTGGTTCCGGGCCGGTGAGGGCACTCACACCCTGCGTCAGGTGGGCGTCAAACGGGCGTATCTTCGGGGTGTGACTATTGCTCCCGAGGGCCGCCGCATGCTGCGCATCGAGGCGCGCAACGCCGAAACTCCCATCGAGCGGAAACCGCCGTGGATCAAAGTCAAGGCGAAAATGGGCCCTGAGTACACGCAGATGCGCGGCCTGGTGCAGAAAGAAGGCCTGCACACGGTCTGCCAGGAGGCCGGGTGCCCCAACATCTACGAGTGCTGGGAAGACCGCGAGGCCACCTTCCTCATCGGCGGTGACCAGTGCACCCGCCGCTGCGACTTCTGCCAGATCGACACCGGCAAGCCGGCCGAGTTCGACGCCGACGAGCCCCGCCGCGTCGGCGAGTCCGTCGCCACCATGGGCCTGCGCTACGCCACCGTCACCGGCGTCGCCCGTGACGACCTGCCCGACGGCGGCGCCTGGCTCTACGCGGAAACTGTCCGCCAGATCCACAAGCTCCAGCCCGGCTGCGGCGTCGAGCTGCTGATCCCCGACTTCAACGCCGACCCCACCCAGCTCGCCGAGGTCTTCGGCGCGGCACCCGAGGTCCTGGCGCACAACGTCGAGACGGTCCCGCGCATCTTCAAGCGCATCCGCCCCGGCTTCCGCTACGAGCGCTCCCTCGACGTGATCACCCAGGCCCGAGCGGCCGGCCTGGTCACCAAGAGCAACCTGATCCTCGGCATGGGCGAGGAGCGCTCCGAGATCTCCGCCGCCCTCCGCGACCTGCACGCGGCCGGCTGCGAACTAATCACCATCACCCAGTACCTGCGCCCGACCCCCCGCCACCACCCGGTCGAGCGCTGGGTCAAGCCCGACGAGTTCGTCGAACTCCGCGACGAAGCCGAACAAATCGGCTTCGCCGGCGTCATGAGCGGCCCCCTGGTCCGCTCCTCCTACCGAGCCGGCCGCCTCTACAAGCAGGCCCTCGAAGCCCGAGGCTGACCCTCCCACTCTCCCGCTCTCCCCAGCGCCCGCCCGGCCCACCCGGCGGGCGCTACCCATTCCCCCACCCCACTCCCGTCCAGCCACCCCACCCAGCTGGCCCTGAGCGGGGCCTTCCACCCCCCAAACGCCCCCTCACACCCAGCCGGCCCACCCAGCTGGTCCTGAGCGGGGCCTTCCACCCCCCAAACGCCCCCTCACACCCAGCCGGGCCACCCAGCTGGCCCTGAGCGGGGCCTTCCACCCGTTACCTTTTTGATCGTCCCCACCGGGGACTGCTCGGTCGCTCGGTCCGGTATGACTTATCGCCCCTGTCGCAGGCATGATCCGGGGGGTGTTGTCGCCGGGCCGGGTGGCGTCGGCGGACCGCTGATAGGGACCCGGCCACCCCTCATGGGTAGGTCTCTCCGTAACGTGGTTGCCGGCAGTCCGACGCCCTGACCAGCGACCGAGCCCCTTGTGGACTCGTGGGAGGCAAAGGCGTGCACGACGAGTACGGCGTGTTCCTGGGGCTCGAGGTCGGCAAACCCGACCATCATGCGGTCGCACTGCCCGTCGCGGTCGCCCGCGCTTGCGGGCACCAGGTGGCGAATCTGCCGGGTCTGGTCATGCGGCGGCTGGCTGACCTGCACCAAGGCACGGCGAAGACCGACGCCCGCGACGCCTACGTCATCGCCGACGCCGCCCGCATCTGCCTCGCCCGCCGTCGCGTCGACGTCCTGCACGCCATGCTGCGCAACCGTGCCCGCTACCAGGCACCCGCCGCCCACCCGGGTGCCCGAGCAGCATGAGGAAAATCGTGATCCTCGGCCGTGGCGGCGCGGGTAAGTCCACCCTCGCCGCTCACCTGGGCACCGCCCTGGCTCTGCCGGTCATCGAGCTGGATAAACACTTCTGGGCGCCAGACCTCACCCCAACACCCAAAGACCGGTGGACGGACATCCAACACCGGCTCACCAACGGCCAGCGATGGATCATCGACGGCGACCTCGGCCCTTACGACGTACTCGACGTACGACTGCGAGCCGCCGATACCGTCATTGTGCTGGACTTTCCCCTCTGGCGCTGCGCCTGGCGCGCACTGCGCCGCTCCCGCGAGAACTTGGCCTTCTGGCGCTGGGTCCTCACCTACCGACGCCGCAGCCTGCCCGCTGTCATGGCCGCGATCGCGAGCAACGCCGCCCACGCTGACCTCCGCGTGCTTCGTAGCCCCGGAGCCGTCGAACAACTCCTCAACCAGGCCAACGCCACCCCACCCGACCAAGCTCCTTGACAAAACCATAGGGACCCACCCAGCTGGCCCTGAGCGGGGCCGCCCACCTCCCAAACGCCCCCCTACACCCAGCTGACCCTGAGAGCGTTTCCAGGTTCGAGTTGATCTGTGCGTTGAGTCCAATTCAAGGTCGTTCTGAGAGTTCGCTATGGATAGTGATCACTCCGGCAGGGCGGTGGTTACAGCACCCACACCCAGCCGGACAGCAACAAGCGCCGCCCGCCGGGCCCCCCGCCGAACGGCGCTCCAAGTACAAGAAAACTACTTCTTTTTACCCTTCTTGGACTTCTTGCCCTTCTTCCCGGATCGAACGCCAGATCCCGCCCCAGCAGCCTCAGGAGCCACCACCGGCCCGAGCAACTTGGCGAAGATCATCACGAGCGGCGCCACCCAAGCCCACCAGGGCAGATCCGAGTCCG
Organism: Actinoplanes sp. GCM10030250; assembly: GCF_042666575.1. Lineage (NCBI taxonomy): Bacteria > Bacillati > Actinomycetota > Actinomycetes > Micromonosporales > Micromonosporaceae > Actinoplanes > Actinoplanes sp. GCM10030250. Next base: position 47,682 of record NZ_JBHTDO010000032.1, read on the forward strand.
GCCCGAACAATGCGTCGACCACCGGATAAGCCACATCAAGGGCAGCGTCCATCTTCGGCCTCCGAAGGTTGAGGGCAAACGCGGTTAGTAACCACTCCCACACGAGGAGTCGGCCACCAGTATCGGAAGCCCCGCCACCCGCCCTTAGCCTTTCCAACCCCCCAACGCCCAGCCACCGAAGGAACCGCCCCGCCCAAGAGCGAACCGCAGCCCCAACCGCCCGTCAGGTCACTCCTCCAGCAGCCCCAACCGACGAGCCACAGCCGCAGCCTCCACCCGATTGCTCACTTCAAGCTTCGCGATGATCCGCGACACATGCACACTCGCCGTCTTGGGCGAGATGAACAGCCGCTGTGCGATCCCACTGTTGCTCCGCCCCTCAGCAACAAGCCGCAACACCTCCCGCTCCCGAGCCGTCAGCACTTCCGGACCGGATACCCCACCAGCCGCACCGACCGCCGCCACCCGCACCCCGAGCCGCCGCGCGAGCGTCTCCCCCGCCTCGGCGAGCGGCCGAGCCCCCAGCCGGGCCGCGATCGCCACCGACTCCGTGATCGCCTCCGTGGCCGCCTGCCGGTCCGCCGCCACCGCCTCAGCGAGCCCGAGCAGCGCCACCCCCAACTGGTACGCCTGCCCGTCCTCCCGCCAAGCCCCAACCGCCGCCCGCCACCGCTCCACCCCACCGTCGAGCAGCGCTTCCACTTCCGCCGCACAGGCCCGCTCAGCCGGATACCGCTGGGGCAGCCCCGCCACCGCCTCCCGAACGGCCGCTTCCAGCTCCGCGTCCGGTCGCACGGCCACCACCCGTGCCGCCGCCGCGAGCAGCGGCCACCCGTACCGAGGGCGCTGCTTCACCCCACGATCGCGCACTGCAGCCGTTGCCACGCTCGTAGCAGTACCCAGATCTCCCGCCGCCCGGCTCGCCAAGATCCGCAGCTCCAGCAGGGACACCCGGGTGTCCGCGTTCAGAAACGGCTTACTCAGGAACGCCGTAGCCAACCCCACCAAGGCATCCGCCCCCTCGTGCCCGCGGGCCAGCCGGATCCGCGCGCGCAGCCGCAGCCACGGGACAGCAAGCGTGCCCGGCGGATCGTGCCGGGCCGCCTGAGCCAGCAGGGCGTCCGCCTCGTCCCAGTCGCCCAGCGCCATCAGCGCCTCGGCGTGGTTGGCCAGAAGGTAGACCCCGGTGGTGCGGCTGACACCCACCCGGTCAGCGTGCGGCACTCCCTCGGCGGCAGCAGCGGCCGACTCCGCATACTCACCCACCTCGAACAGCGCGTCCGAGTGGTTGACCAGGGAGTGAGCGAAGCTCTGCAGGTCACCCGCTGTCCGGGCGCGGTCGACCGCGTGGCGCATGGCCGGCAGGGCGATCGCGGCGGAGAGCTTGCCGCCGCAGATCTGCCCGACAATGACCTCGGCGGAGATCTGGGTGGCCTCGTCACCGAGCTCGGCCGCGGTGTCCTTGAACTGCTGAGCGATCCCGGCTGCCTCGTCGCCGTCGATGCCTCCATACACATACGCCACGTCGGCCAGCAGCCGCAGCCACTCGGTATCGCGCGGCACCAGTTGCAAAAGCCGGTACGCCTCGCGAGCCTCCGGCGCCCCGTCACTCTTACCGGCATTACGCAGCACCTTCGCCCGCCGGATCATCAGCCGGGCCGCCCGCAGGGGCTCCGCCTCGCTGTCCAGGTCGCCGAGCGCCGCCCGGGTCAGGCTCAGGGCCCGCATGTGCTCCCCGGAGTCGATGGCGACGAGCGCCGCCTCCTCCAGCAGGTCCAGATGGGTGGTGCCGAGAAGGGCAGCCGCGTCGGGCACCTGCTCCCACAACTCGAGCACCCGGTCGAGCAGACGCGCTTTCTCCGCGAACGCATAACGGGTCCCCGCGTCGGCGGCAGCCCGGCGCGCGGCGACCAGCGCCCGCGGATGATCGTGGGCGGCGTGCCAGTGATGGGCGATCTCGGCCGGCGCACGGTCGAGATCGATCAGGTGCGGCTCCGCCTCGATCACCGCCGCGAACTTCGCGTGGAGCCGAGCGTGCTCGCCCGGCAGCAGGTCGTCGTGCACCGCCTCGCGAACCAGCGCGTGCCGGAACTCATAACCCCCGGCGGGGTCGAAAACGATCATCTGGGCGGCCACCGCGGCTCGCAGCGCGGACTCCAGCGTCGGATCGTCCATCCCGGCGACCCGGGCCAGCAGGTCGTGACCGAACCTGGTCCCGCCGACCGCGGCGACCCGCAGCACCCGCTGCGCCGACTCGGGCAGCTGGTCGACGCGGGAGAGCAGCAGGTCGCGCAGATTCTCGGGAATGTCGCCGCAGCGCGGATCGCCGGTCGAGGCGAACTGCTCGATGAAGAACGGGATGCCCTGGGCCCGCTCGCTGACCGCGTCGACGGTGGGCGCGTCGGGCTCGGCGCCGAGCAGGTGACCCAGCAGCTCGGCCGTGCCGTCCCGGTCGAGCCGGTCGAGCTCGTGCCGCTGCACACCGCGAACCCGCTCCAACTCGGCGAGGAACGGCCGCAGCGGGTGACCGCGGTGCAGCTCATCGGTGCGATAGGTGGCCACCAGCATCAGCCCCGGCACCCGCGCGGAGCGCACCAGGAAGCCGATCAGGTCACGGGTGGAACGGTCGGCCCAGTGCAGATCCTCGATCACCAGGACCAGCGGCTGCTGCTCGGCGAGCCGGGCGAACAGCGACCCGACCAGCTCGAAGAGATGCCCACGGCGGGACTCACCGGGCTCCGGCGCCGGGCCCAGCTCGGGCAGCAACCGGGCGAACTCCGGCTCCCGCCCGTCGAACACAGCGCGCCCCTCTCGCCGGGACAGCTCCCGCAGCGCGGCAGCGAACGGCGCGAAGGGCAGGCCCTCCTCACCCAGCTCCAGGCACTGGCCGGTGAGCAGGCGGACCGGCTCACCGGCCAGTGACCGGCAGAACTCCTCGACCAGGCGCGTCTTGCCGACCCCCGCCTCACCGCCGACAAGCAGGGCCGACGGCTCCTCACCCCGGACGCGCTTGAGCACCTCGTGCAGCGTGGCCAGGTCGGCGTCGCGGCCGACCAGAACCGAACTGTGGGCACTCACCGTCATGAGTTCGAGCATGCCACGCGGGTACGACAGATTTTCCGCCCCGATCGCCCCGCTCACGACGCGAGCGACTGCCCGGCCGGCCGCCTCGCCCGGCGCGCCCCCGGCCACCTGCCGAACCGGCGCATCCGCGGCCACCCGCCGAACCGGCGCATCCGCGGCCACCTGCCGAACCGGCGCTCCCGGCCGCCTGCCGACTCCCGCGCCCGCCGGTCCTGGGCGGCCTCACGAACCAGCCGGTCGTTGTGCTCACGGATCAGATCGAGCTGGATCTCAGGGCTGGTGAAGGGGATCATCTCGGGCCTCCTGCGGAAGAGTTCGGCTTGTCGCACCGGTAACTCTTCGCGTGAAGGCACCCGCCCGGCATGGGGACGATGCCCGATCTCCGGGGCCCTCCCCTCCTTACTCAGGACTCCTGAGGTGCCCGGGACGCCGTAAGGTACCTGAGCCCCACTACACTTTGCGGCTATGGCAAAGCCCCAGGAGAAGGTGTCGTTCCGCGAGCGCCTGAAGCAGATCGGCCAGGTGTTCGCGTTCACGGCGAAGCAGGACAAGTGGTTCGTCCCGCTGGTCGTCGCGGCGGTGGCGATCCCGGTCGCCCTCACCGTGCTCGCCGTGCTCCTGGGCTGGGGGTTGCTCTGGATCCCGGTCGGCATCCTGTTCACGCTGCTGGCCGTGCTGATCGTGCTCAACCTGCGCTCCAACACCGCGATGATGAACGTGGCGGAGGGCCAGCCCGGCGCCGCCGCCTCCCTGATGGAGAACATGCGCGGCGACTGGCGCGTCCGCCCGGCCGCCAGCTCCACCACGCAGTTCGACATGGTCCACGTCGTGGTCGGCCGCCCCGGCGTCATCCTCCTCGCCGAGGGCGACCCGCAGCGCGTGCGCAACCTCCTCAGCCAGGAGCGCAAGCGCCTGGTCAAGGTGATCGGCAACGCCCCGCTCTACGACTACATCATCGGCAGCGCCGAGGGCCAGCTCCCGGTCCGCAAGCTCCGCTCCACCATGCTCAAACTGCCGCGCAACCTCACCGGCAAGGACGTCAACGCCCTCGACAAGCGCCTCGGCGCACTGATGGCCCGCCCCCAGATGCCCAAGGGCGCGATCCCCAAGAACATGCGGCCCAGCAAGGGCGCGTTCCGCCAGCAGCGCCCACGCTAAAAACAACGTCTGGGGCGCGTTCCGCCAGCAACGCCCTCACTAAAGGCAACTTCAGGGGCGCGTTCCGCCAGCAGCGCCCTCACTAAAGGCAACTTCAGGGGTACGGGACTGCGGCTCCGCCAAATCGTCCCGTCCCCTTCTGCTCCCGGCGCGCGGCCTGCAACTCCAGGCCGCAGCGCCCGCGCCGGACGTAGCGGTCCAACACCTCCAACCTCCCACCTCTTTCGTCACCGCCCACCACCCCCCGCTGACGCCCAGCTGGTCCTCAGCGGTGCTCCCACGCCCAAAAAGCCCCGCTCACGCCCAGCCCACCCACCCAGCTGGCCCTCAGCGGTGCCTCCAAGCCCGAAAAGCCCCGCTCACGCCCAGCCCACCCACCCAGCTGGCCCTCAGCGGTGCCCTAGCGCCCAGAAAGCCCCGCCCACGCCCAGCCCGTCCACCCAGCTGGCCCTCAGCGGTGCCCTCGCGCCCAAAAAACCCCGCCCACGCCCAGCCGGTGGGTTACAGAGCCACACGGAACTCAGCCGCGCCGGGACAACGACGATCATGATTACTCTCATAGAATTGCGTCGTTACTGACCGTCTAGGGGGTGATCCGGTGCGAAGCAGCGACGGCTATCCCCCACCCCCGACAACCGCCGACTCGACCGCCCGCCCAGTCCCTCGCCGCGGCCACCTCGGCTCATGGAGCCTCGCGCAGATCCTCGCCGCCGAAGCTTCCGTCCTCGCCGTCATCGCCGGCCTCACCCAGGGCCTGCTCCCCACAGTCATCGCGGCCGCGTTCGCCGCAGTCCTCCTGCTGGTCTTCTTCAGCCGACGGCAAGACCGCTGGTGGCTGGAACACCGCCGGATCGCCCGCGCCCTCCACCGGCGACGCGCCGCCCGACTGGAATCGGACGCCGGCCCCCTGCTGGCCGCACTACGAACGATCGCCCCCGGCCTGACCGTCCGCGACATCCCCGCCCCCCACAACGGCACAACCGTCGCCGGCGCAGCGCGGGACGGGACCGGTGTGGCGCGGGACGGGACCGGTGTGGCGCGGGATGAAGCGGGCTGGTTCAGCGTCGTCGCGCTCGATCCGGCGACCGGGCCGCTTCCGCTGGACGCCCTGGCCGGACTCCTCAACAGCACCGACCAGCCCGGCGTCGTGCTGGCGCTGGTCACACACACGATCCCGGCGCCCAGTCCCGACGTGCATCCCGATTCTCCCGCCGGGTCGTCCTACCGGCAGTTGGTGCAGGCAGTGAGCCCGGCCCCGGTCCCGGCCCACCGCGAGACGTCGATCAGCGTGCGCGTCGACGCCCGGCTGCTCGCCGAAGCCCTGCTCGACCACACCGCCGACCCGGAGTCCGCCGCCGCGCTCGCCGCCGGCCTGGGCCGCAAGCTGGTGACGAACCTGCGCAGGCTCGGCCTCACCGCCCGAACCCTGAACGCCGGCGAGATCGTGGCCTCCCTGTCCCGCTCCTGCGACGTCGCCCCGGGGACCGACGTGGACGAGTCATGGACACACTGGCGCTCCGCCCGGCTCACGCACCGCACCTACTGGCTGCGTACCTGGCCGGCCCAGGTAGCCGAGATCAGCTCCCTGTTCGCGTGGGCCGCCACCGCACCGGTAGCCCTCACCAGCACAGCCCTCATCCTCAGCGCAAACGGGCAGGACATCACCGTCCGAGCCTTGCTCCGCCTGGCAACCCGCCCGGAAGCCGACCTGCAAGCACTGGACCGCATGCTCCTCGAAGGCGCACTCCAGATGGCCACCGAACTCCAGCCCCTCGATGGCGAGCACGGCCCAGCCACCTACGCGACCGCCCCGACCGGAGGTGGCCCGGGATGAGCCATCCGGAGACACCCGGACCGCAACAGGTCCCGCCGACAGTGGCCCGAGCCCACGCTCCCGTGCCACCACCCCCGGTCGATGCCACCGACACCCACCACGCGACGCCCGGCCAGCGCGCAGCCGCATCGGTTCCGCCCACCGCCACCGACCCCACAGCGCCACCCGCCACGTCCACCATCGGATCAGTGGCACCACCAGCCACACCCGCCACCGGCCGAGCGGCGCCACCAGCAACACTGGCCACCGGACGAACAGCGCCACCAGCCACAACCGTCACCGGATCAGCCGCGGCAGCCGCCCCCTTTCCCGGAGCGTCCGCGCCACCAGTCACCTCCGCACCCCTGGCCCGTCTCACCATCCCCGACCAATCCCGCAGGCCACCGCACGACCCGGACGGACCGACGGACGCCCGGGAGCAGGAACGAACCGGGCCCTCCGGGCGAACCAGCAGGCTCCACATCGGATGGCATGCGATCCCGCGTACCGGGCTGCGCCGCGTGGCGATCGCGGCGCCGCCCGGCTCCGGACTGCTGCTCGGGCGGGATCAGCACCGTTCGCCCGTACCGTTGAGAGTTTTCGCCCCCGAACCGGTCCGGATCACCCTGGTCGGTGGCGTCTGGGCCGCTCAGCTCCTGATCTTCCGGGCGTTCGCGCTCGGCGCCCGTGCGATCGTGGTAACCACTGAGCCGCAGGCCTGGTCCGGCTTCGGGGAGCGCGCCACCGGGCAGTACAACCGGCTCACCGTGCTCAGCAGCGACCAGGGCGGGTTCCCGCCCGGCACCGCGCAGCTTCCCACCCTGACCGTTTATGACCTCGGCATGACGGGGCCGGCGACTCCGCCGCCGCTGGGTGAGTGGCACACGCAGTTGACCATCCTGCGGCAGTTGGACCGGTCCGGCGTGACAGCGCTGCAGGACGCCCGGATCGTCCTGCTGCAGCGGCTCGGCGGCGAGGAGGTCGCCATCGCCGCGCCGACGCTGCGGATGGGCCCGGAGAGCCGCTTCCTGGAGGCCGTCGCCGACGACATGCTCGCCGTCGTCGGGGACGGCGCCGACCAGTACGTGTTCCTGCAGCAGACCGCACTCGAACAGCAGTACGTCGGCCCACCCCGAAGATGAGCCGGCGCGAGGCAAGCCAGCGACCGAGGAGGCGAGGAGGCGAGGAGGCGAGGTGAGGCCCGGAAGTAAGACGGGGAAGTAAGGCCGGGAGGTGGGTCAGCGAGCCGGCGGTGTCCAAGCGAGCTGGACGAGCCGAGCGCCGTGCTTGCGGGTGACCATCCAAGCGCGGCCCGGCGGCAGCGGCTGGGGCTTCAGGGTGCCGAAGAGCGGCCCCTCCTCCCGCGGCCCGGACATCATGATGCCCGGTGACGCCAGCTCCCGGATCCGGCCGATCACCGGGTCGAACAGGGCCCGGCTGGCGCCGCCGATCCGGCGGGTGATGACGACGTGCAGTCCGATGTCGCGGGCCTGCGGCAGGAACTCGAGCAGGGGCAGGAGCGGGTTCTGGGTCGCACCGGCCACCAGGTCGTAGTCGTCGACCAGCACGTAGAGCTGGGGACCCTTCCACCAGCTGCGGTCGCTGAGCATCTCGGGGGTGACGTCCGGGCCGGGCAGCCGTTCCCGCATGGCCACGGCCACCTGCTCGATCAGGCCGGCGGTGACCTGGTGCGAGCTGCCGTACCCGATGGTGTGCTCGGCGGGGACGCAACCGAGCAGGCTGCGCCGCAGGTCGACGAGGAGCAGGCGGGCCTGTTCGGGGCCGTGGTTGGCGGTGAGGGATCGGGCGAGGCTGCGCAGGAACGAGCTCTTGCCGCTCTCCACGTCGCCGAAGAGCAGGGCGTGCGGTTCGGCGCCGAAGTCGAGGAAGACCGGCTGCAGGTCGGCTTCGGCGACGCCGATCGGGATCACCGCCCCCTGGGCCGGCGGCAGTGCCTCGTAGGGCAGCTCGGCGGGTAGCAGGCGGACCCGGGGAGCGGGCGGGCCCGTCCACTGCTCGGCGACGTGTTTGACCAGATCGGTGACGGCCTCGGCGAGGTCGTCGACGCGTTGTTCCCGGTCGATGCGGGGCAGCGCGGCCAGGAAGTGGTGGCCGGCCGGTGTGAGACCGCGGCCGGGTGCTTTGACCGGCACGTTCACCGCCTCGCGCCGGTTGATCACCGAATCGCTGGGATCGCCGAGCCGCAGTTCGAGCCGGGTGCCGAAGACATCGCGGATCTGCGGCCGGATGTCGGTCCAGCGGTTGGTGGCGGCGAGGATGTGGATGCCGAAGCCGAGTCCCTGGTTGGCGAGTTCGTGCACCGTGGACTCGAGGTCCTCGAATTCGGTGCGCAGCGTCGACCAGCCGTCCACGACCAGGAACACGTCGCCGAACGGGTCCTCGGCGAACCTGCCCTGCGTCTTGGCCCGCCGATAGTCCGCGGCGCCTTCGACACTCTCCCGGGCGAAGAGCTCCTCGCGGGCGCGCATCAGCCCGTGCAACTCGGCGATGGTGCGGCGGACGCGATCCACGTCGCGCCGGGTGGCCACGCCGCCGACGTGCGGCAGGTCGATCAGCCCGCTGAGCGGTCCACCTCCAAAATCAAGAGCATAGAACTGCACCTCACGAGGGGTGTGGGTCAAGGAAAGAGCTGCGATCACCGTACGCAAGAAATTGCTCTTTCCGGTTTGAGCGGCACCGACGACCACGAGGTTGCCGCCCGCGCCGGAGAGGTCCAGCCACATCGGATCGCGCCGTTGTTCGAACGGTTTGTCGACGATGCCGCCGAGCGCGTGCAACGGCGCCGGAATGGTCTCCGGGATCATCTGGCCGAGGGTGGGCGCCTTGTCGAGCGGCGGCAGCCACACCTCGTGCGCGGGAGTGCCCCTGCCCTCCATCTGCCGGACCAGCACTTCGAGCAGCGTGTCGCCCTCTTCGGGCGGCTCCTCCACCTCAACCGGCTCCGGGTTACGCTCCGGCACCGAGTAGAACGTCGTGTAGTCACGCACCACGGTGCCGGTCCGGGCGCCCGCGGGCATCGCGCCGCCGTTGCGCCGAACCGGACCGGAGACATACGCCGCTTTCAGCCGGACCAGCGCCTCGGTGCCGGTACGCAGATACCCGTGCCCCGGCGATCGTGGCAGTTCATAAGCGTCCGGAGCACCCAGCACCGCCCGGCTCTCCATCGACGAGAACGTCCGAAGCCCGATCCGATAGGACAGATGCGACTCGAGTCCCCTCAGCCGCCCCTCCTCCAGTTTCTGCGAGGCGAGCAGCAGGTGGACACCGAGCGATCGGCCGACCCGTCCGATCTGGACGAACATGTCGATGAAGTCCGGACGGGCGCTGAGCAGCTCGGAGAACTCGTCCACCACGAAGAGCAGGCTCGGCAGCGGGGTGAGCGGCACCCCCGCCGACCGGGCCCGCTCGTAGTCCCGCTGCGACGCGTAGTTGCCCGCCCCGCGCAGCAGCTCCTGCCGCCGGGTGAGTTCGCCCTGGATGGCGCCGAGCATCCGGTCCACGAGCGGCAGCTCGTTCTCCAGGTTCGTGATCATCGCGGCGGTGTGCGGCAGCCTGTCCAGCGAGGCGAAAGTGGCGCCACCCTTGAAGTCGACAAGGACGAAGTTGAGGATCTCCGGGTCGTGGGTGAGCCCGAGCGCGATCACCAGCGTCCGCAGCAGCTCGGACTTGCCGGAGCCGGTCGCGCCGACGAGCAGCCCGTGCGGGCCCATGCCGTCCTGCGCCGACTCCTTCAGGTCCAGCTCGATCGGCCGCCCGTCGAGGCCCATGCCGATCGGCACCCGCAGCCGGTCCCGGTTGGGCCGCGAGGACCAGAGTGCGGTCAGATCGATCCGGTACGGGTCGTCCTCGCCGAGCAGCTGGGCCAGTCCCATGTCCTGCGAGATGGCGGGCTGATCACCGTACGACGTGGCGGACAGGCGCAGCGGTGCGAGCTCGCGCGCCAGCACCTCGGCCTCCGGCAGGCTGAGCCCGTCGGCCCGGCCGACGTCCGTGGCACCGTCCATCGTGGTGCCGGTGACCGTCCCGTCGGCGGCGATCTCCAGCACCACCGAGGTGTCGTCGAGCAGCCGGGGCGGTGGCACTGAGAGGTCCAGGATGGTGACCCCGGCGACGCCACCCTCGGTCATCAGGTGGTCGGAGCCGCCCGTCGAGCCGCCGTCGATGACGACCACCACGTGCGGTCCGCCGGTTGCCCCGCCGGCCGGATCGAACCGGGGCCGGTTGACCAGCACGTCGTCGAGCATCGCCTCGAGCGCGGGCACGCTCGGGGCGACGAGCCGGACCGGGCCGGTCGCGTCGGTCTTGCCGGGGTGCTGGGCGTGCGGCAGCCATTTCGCCCACTCCCAGCGGCCCCGCAGATGGTCCGGCACGCACACCCCGATGCGCAGGTCGTCGGGAGCGTGGAAGGTGGCGATCTGTGCGAGCAGGGCCCGGGTGAAATCGTGCACCGGCTCGCCGGCGCCGCGCAGGTACAGGTGCGAGAAGTCGCGCAGCGCCACCGAGACCGGCAGGTCGGGCACGACGGAGTAGGTGTTGACGAACCGGCGCAGCGCGAGCGCGCAGAGGGGCTCCAGCTCGTCGACCGGGCGGGTCTGCGGCGGGATGAGGCGGGTCGCGACCTCCTGCGGGCCGACAGCGATCCGGACCACGGTGAAGTCGGCGTCACCACGCCGGCGCTCCCACAGGCGGCCGCTGTCGACGAAGCTCCACAGTGATCCCGGGTCGGGGTTGCGGTAGTGGAGCGCCTCACGCTGCTGCTTGATCGTGGCTCGCACCTGGGCCCGCAGCCTGGTGAGATGTCGCAGGTACTGCCGTCGCGACTCGATCATCTCGCGCTTGCCCGGGCCAGTGGTGCTGGTGGCCATCATGGCGATCATGCCGAGAATGGACACGCCGTACATCGCGCCGGCCACATAGGTCACCGCGCCGCCCCGCTGCGCGCCCATCATCAGGCCCATCGCGGCGGCACCGGCGGCCATCGGCAGGATCATCAGCATCCGCGTCCAGCCCTTGCCGGCGGGTGGCGGCACCTCGGGCGGCGGATCGAGCAGCACCTCGCCCGAGGGCATGCCGGGCGCTGGGCGCCGCGGCGGGCGCTTGATGATCGTGACGGTCACACTGGGCTCCCCGGTGACGACGGATCGGTGACCATCATATCGGCGAATCCTGCTACTTTGGGGTCGCGCCGTCGCAGGGGGTGATCTTGTGACCACACCGGGTGGACCGAGTCTGGCCCGGGTGACAGTGGCCGCACCGGCCCGCCGGATGGATCTGGCCCTGCCCGACACCATGCTCGTCGCCGAGCTCCTGCCGCATCTGCTCCGGCACGCCGAGGGCGCCCTGGGTGAGGCGGCCGACCAGAACGGCGGCTGGGTGCTGCGCCGCGCCACCGGTGCCACATTGGAGCCCGGCCGCAACCTCGCTGCCCAGGGCGTGCGCGACGGCGAGCTGCTGCACCTCGATCCGGCCCGGGAGGACTGGCCGGAGCTTGCGTACGACGACGTGGTCGAAGTGATCGCCAACGGCTCCCGCAGCGCGGCCCGGTCCTGGAGCGCCGCCGCGACCCGCCGCTGCGGCCTGGCCGTCACCGCGGGCGCGCTGCTGCTCGGCATCACCGGCCTGGTCGTCGGCGGTACCGGCTGGGTGATCGCCGGAGTCGTCGCCCTCCTCGTGTCCCTAGCCCTTGCCGTCGTCGGTGTCCTGCTGTCCCGGGCGCTCCACGACGCGCCCGCCGGCGGTGTGGTCGCCGCAGCCGGCCTGCCGTACGCGTTCTTCGGCGGCGCCTGGCTCCTCACCGAGCCGGGTGCCGGCTTCCTCGGCATCGGAACCCCCGGCCTGCTGCTCGGCTCCGCGACACTGCTGGTGGTAAGCGTGATCGGGCACGCCGGTGTCGCCGGGACGGCACGGCTCTTCGTCGCCGGCATGGCGGCCGGGCTGACCGGGCTGCTCGCCGGGGTGCTGGCGTTCGCCGGGATGTCCGCACAGGGTGCCGCGGCGGTGGCGCTGACCACGGCGATCGGGCTGCTCCCGGCGTACCCGGTGCTGGCCGGCTGGATCGGCCGCCTGCCGTACCCGGAACTGCCCGCCCGGGCCGAGGAGATCCTCGACGACAAGCCGATGCCCCGCCGGGCCGACGTCTTCGCCGCCGTGGTCCGGGCCGGTGAGGTGCTGACCGGCTTCCTGCTCTCGGCCGGACTGTGCACGATCGTCGCGATGACCTACCTGGCGCTGACCGGCCCCAGCCTCTCCGCCGTCCTGCTCATGGTCGCCGCGGTCGCCGCCCTCCTGCTGCGCGCCCGCCTGCTGCCCACCCCCGCACAACGTGTCCCGCTGCTGGTGGCGGGCCTGGCCGGGCTGGCCGGCATCGGGATCGGCTCGGTCGTCAGCGGCGCGGTCCCCGGTGTGGCCCTGCTCGCCGGCGCCCTGCTGGTGGCCGCCGTCGCACTCCCCGCCACGCTCGCCTTCACCCGCAAACCGCCCTCGCCCTACCTGGGCCGCGCCGCCGACATCCTCGACGTCGTGGCGATCATGGCGTTGATCCCGCTGGCGTGCGGCGTCATCGGCCTCTTCGACGCCGTCCGCGGACTGTTCGCCTCGATCGGCGGGTGACCGCCGGTGACCTCACGGCGCGATCAGCTCCAGTCGTACCAGTTCAGGAACCAGCGCGTCATCTCCGCCTTCGTGATGCGCGAGACCGACCCGGCCCAGTCACCGCTGCGCCGCGGCATCGGCGCCCTCTTCGGCGGCCTGATGATCGCGGTCCTAGTCGCCGCCGGATTCGGCATCCACGGCCTGCTCACCGGCACCGGCGACAACCGCTGGCAATCCGAGGGCTCGGTCGTCGTCGAGCGCGAGACCGGAGCGAGCTTCGTCTACCTGGACGACAAGCTCATCCCCACCCTCAACTTCACCTCGGCGAAACTCGCCTCCGGCCGGCCCGACCCGCCCGTCTTCCGGATAGCCGCGAAAGACCTGACCGGCACCCCGCGCGGCGTCACCATCGGCATCGCCGGCGCCCCCGCCTCCCTGCCCGACGCCTCCCGCCAGGTCCGTCTGCCGTGGACGATCTGCACCGTCCCCGGCGACAACGCCACGTCGGTCCTGCTCGTCGCCTCCTCCGGCCCGGACGGCACCCCCCTGGCCGACCGCGGCCTCCTGGTCACCGACGGCGACCTCAACCACCTGGTGGTCCAGGGCCGCAAACACCGGATCCGCAACGCCCGCACCACGATCCCGGCCCTCTTCGGCGCCACCCAGCCCACCCGGGTCGGCGCCGCCTGGCTCACCACCCTGCCCTCCGGCACCGACATCGCTCCCATAGCCGTCGACGACCGGGGCGATCCCTCCGGCGCCGTCGACAACTCGGACAACGGCGACGTCCTGTTCACCGAGACCGGCAGCGGAAAGCAGTTCTACCTGGTCCTGGACGACGGCCTGGCCCCCATCACCCCGCTCCAGCAGGCAGTACTCCAGGCCGCCTTCCCCGCCGATCCCCAGCCCGTCTCCGTCAACGACGTGGCCCAGGCCCCCGAAAGCAAAGCCGTCCCCGCCGACAACGCTCCGCCCGCCGTCCCCCAGCTGGCCCCCTTGCCCCCCGCCCAGGCCACCTGCGCCACAACCACCACCCCCACCGACCCACCCACCCTCACCGTCGACGGCTCCCCCTCCACCTTCGCCAACGCCATCCCCACCACCGACCCCTCCGCCGCCGGTCCCTTGGCTGATGCCATCCAGGTCCCCGCCGGCACCTACTCCCTCCTCCGCACAGGCGACACCTTCCAACTCATCGCCGACCAAGCCCTCCGCCACCCCCTCCCCACCGCCGACGCCGTAGCCCTCCTCGGCTACCGCTCCACCGACGCCACAGAAATCCCCCCACCCCTCCTCGCCACGGTCCCCACCGGCGTAACCCTCGACCCAGCCGCCGCCCGCAGCCCCGCCGCCACCCCAAACTGATGAGCTCTCCCCTCCCCCAGCCGCCCCCCAGAGGGGCCCCCGGCCGCGAAACACCCCGCTGAGCGCCAGCCGAGCCAACCAGCTGGCGCACAGAGGTGCCCCCAGCCGCGAAACACCCCGCTCAACGCCAGCCGAGCCAACCAGCTGGCGCACAGAGGCGCCCCCAGCCGCGAAACACCCCGCTCAACGCCAGCCGAGCCAACCAGCTGGCGCACAGAGGCGCCCCCAGCCGCGAAACACCCCGCTCAACGCCAGCCGAGCCAACCAGCTGGCGCACAGAGGGGCCCCCGGCCGCGAAACACCCCGCTCAACGCCAGCCGAGCCAACCAGCTGGCGCCCAGAGGGGCCCCCGGCCGCGAAACACCCCGCTCAACGCCAGCCGAGCCAACCAGCTGGCGCCCAGAGGGGCCCCCGGCCGCGAAACACCCCGCTGAGCGCCAGCCGGGCGGACCGGCTGGCGCTCGGAGTGACCTTGCGGGTGGGGAAACAACGCTGACGGCCAGCTGGGCGAGAGAGCTGAGCGGGACGGCGAGCGGACAGCGGGTGCGAGAGCTGAGCGGGACGGCGAGCGGGACGCCGGGTGCGAGAGCTGAGCGGGACGGCGAGCGGGACGGCAGGTGCGAGAGCTGAGCGGGCCGGGGGTCAGGTCTCGTGGCAGCTCAGCCCGGCGGTGGCGGCACAAGCTCGAGTGGGCAGCAGCTCGCTGCGCGGGGGCGGAACTCTTCGTCGGTCGTACGAAACCTGGCTCTTACATCGTTGCGGCGATCTGCTGGTCGACCTGCTGCATGCGAGAGGCGGAGTCACTGAGGCGGACACCGACGCCGGCCAGGGCGGATTTGATCTCGGCGGCGCCCTGGTTCCACTTCTGGCGGGCCTCGTCGCAGGCGGTGCCGGCGGAACCGGTCCAGTCCTGGGCGAAGAGCTGGGTGAAGGCGGTGTAGAGGTCGCCGAGCTCGCGGTCCATCTGGTTCTGGAAGGTGTTGATCGCGGCCGAGACCTCGCTGATCTGGCCGAAGTCGTAGGTGATGTTCATGAGTTTCCCCTCAGCCGCGCAGGATGTTGACGACGGATTGGTCGAGGCCGGGTGCCGCTCCGGCGCGGATGGACTGTGCCGCCTCGTCGTCGTTCGCGCCGAAGGTGGAGGCGGCGGACGACATCTTGCCGCCCAGTTCGTCCAGGGCGCTCATGATCTTGCGGAGGCCCTCGTTGAGTTGTACCGAGACGTCCTGGAGGGCGTTGTTGGCGGTGCCCTGGAAGCCGGCGCCGCTGAGGGACTGGATCTGTCCCATCAGCCGGTTCGTGCCGGACGAGACGGTCTGCCCGGTCTCGCCGCACCGCTGCGCCATCGTGTTCAGCTGTTCCTGTGTGGCGTGCAACTGACCTGCTGCCATGGTCCTGCTCCCCAATTCCGGGTTGGCGGTCTATGACTCCCCGTACACCGGGTGTGCACAGTCGGTTCGAACCGGATTTCGGGGACGCGTGTACACATCGGCGTCAGTAACTTCCCGCCGGCGGAATCGGGTGTGATCGGGATGGACGCGGAGAATCCCTACGCGGAACAGACCTCGGCGAACACGAGCACACCGTGGCTCGACGACGGACCCGGTGTGGACGTCGACCTGGACGGGCTCACCGAATACGCGAGGCACATGGCGGATCAGCAGGCGGACATCGCGTCGCGGGCGCCGTATCTGGCTTCGCTGGGTGAGATGCCGGGGCAGGCGTGGCGGGGTGACGTGCTCGGCGAGGCGGACGCCGTCCGGGCCCAGTTGGTGGCGAACGCCGGTGAGTTGAGCGTCTACCTGGGCAAGCTCGGTGCGTCGCTGGGCGATGTCGGGCGTGCGGCACGGGCGATCGCTGAGCAGTATCGGTCTGGCGACGCGGTGGCGGCGGCCTCGCTGTCGGACGTGCTGAACGCCTTCGCACCCCGGCCGGCGCAACCGGCGCCCGCGGCTGACAGTCCTGAGTGGCGGGTCGGTGTGGTGACCCCGGTTTCCGCGCAACAGACCGTGGAGACGTCGGCCGGGCCGGGCGGCGAGCGGCGGGAGATCACGACGTTCACGGCGCCGGGCGGTGCCACGACGACCACGACCACGGTCATCGGCCGGGGCGGCGGGACGAGCACCACGCGCACGTCGGAGCGCACCGACGGGACGATCCGGATCACCACCGAGGAGACCTTCGGCGCGGACGGCACGCTCAATTCCACGACCGAGACCAGGCAGGGGTACGGCGAAACGACCGTCACCGAGATTGTCGACTCCGGAGGGCGCACCACGAGTCTGACGGAGGAGAAGGTGGATCCGGCGACCGGAGAGTCGACGACGAGCACCTACCGCCCGAGTGAGAGCGGGCTGCTCGAGGAGACGAACCGGGTACGGGTCGGTGCGCGGACCTCCGATGGGTGAGTACTGGGGCGCGACCGCCGATCCGAACTACGGCTACAGCCCGTACAGCGGTCAGGAGCACTACGGCAGCTACCCGCCGTCGCAGGTGCCGTTCACCGCGCCGCCCGGTCCGGGCAACCCGCTGACCGTCGAGATCGTGGCGCAGAAGATCCGGAACATGCACCCGGAGCAGATGGCCGCACTCGCCGACCAGTGGCAGAACGCGTGGACGTTCCTCGCCGGAATCCAGCATTTCGTGGTGCAGCAGAGCACTGTTCTGCAGGACGAGCACTGGAAGTCGCCGGAGGCGCGGGACGCGTTCTTGCGCAAGGGCCCGGGTGAGGCGCTCACCTATCTCGACGTGTGGATGGACGCGGTGCAACGGAACGTCACCGCGCTCCGGCATCTGGTTGGCATCAGCCTGGAGGCGCGCCGGGAGGTCGACGCGCTGGTCCAGCGGTACGAGCAGGAGATGCGCGCGGCTCGGGAGGTCGGGTTCCTGGAGAACCTGGGTTCGTTCCTGAGCAGTGGGGTCAGCTGGAACGCGGCCGCGCGAGAGGAGATCGCCGAGGATTCCACCGAGGTGGGTGAGCGGTTCCGGCGTGAGGCGCAGGCGCTGGCGATGAAGTACGGGGACCAGTACTTCGATTACATCGCCGTGGTCGCGAACGGGGTGGGCCCGCCGGTGCAGCCGTCGGGTGGGGTGCTGAGTGCGCCGGCGAATGCCGGGGCGGTGCCGCCGCAGTTCGTCCTCAATCCGGTGGGGAACAATTCTCCGATCCCCGGTCGGAAGGAACCGCCGAGCGGGGTCAAGCCGCCGGGCTCAATGCCGCCAGGCTCGGTACCGCCCGGCGCCGTTCCGCCTGGAGTCGTGCCTCCCGGTGTCGTGCCGCCTGGTGTCGTCGTGCCGCCTGGTGTCGTGCCGCCGGGGACTCTGCCGCCCGGTCAAGCTCTACCGCCTGGTCAGGTCCCGCCACCTGGTCAAGCGCTGCCGCCCGGTCAAGTCCTGCCACCTGGTCAAGCGCTGCCGCCCGGTCAGGTCCTGCCACCTGGTCAAGCGCTGCCGCCCGGGCAGGATCTGCCGCAGCCGGGGACGCTTCCACCAGGTGCCGCGGTTCCGGGAACTCCCGGGCCGAACGGCGGGTCGTCGATCATCCCGCCCTCGATCCTGCGGCCGCCGATCCCCGGGCAGATCAGCCGGTTCGGGCGCGACGGCGGAACTGTTCCGCCGCCCGGCAGCGCGCCGCCGCCGGGACGGTCGCTGCGCCGTCCCACCGGGGCGGGGTCCTCCGGCCGTCGCGAGCGAGCCGGCCGTGACAAGGCTCAGGCACCGGCCGGCCTGACGATCGTCCCGCCGGCGAGGACCGGCCGCGGCCTCACCGAGGCTCCGGAACTCGGTGCGGGAACGCGGACCGGGAAAGACGGTGAAGCAGCTCCGGCCGTACTCAAAAATCCAGCGACGAAGCGCGACCGGCGTCCCGGCAGTGAGGAAGAGCTGCGCTCGCCCGCCACTCAGCCTGTGCTCAATCGGTCGGCGCCCGCCCCGCAGCCTGTTCCGAATCGGCCAAAGCCGCGCACCGGAAGGCCCGCGTGGGACGACTGGTTCGGGGCCGAGGACGCTCGGGCGCGGGCCGGTTCCGGGCAGGTCGGCGCGCCGCAGCGGACCCAGCCGGACAGCGCGCCGCAGAGCCTGCGCAGCCGTGCGGCCACCCCCGATCAGCCCTCGCCCGAGCCGGAGAGACGCCGGCACGGTGGTGAGCAGGCACCGGAACGCGCCGACGGCGACATCGTCACCGATCAACAAGCGTTCGGGGTACGCACACCGGGTGGCGGAGTTGTCGGAAGGGAGGGCACCTAGCTCCGGGGAACCGAGGTGACGATCGAGCCGGCGATCCGGTCGTGCACGCCGCGGCCCTGACTGTTCAGGATCATCGCGGGCACGAAGAGGCCGAGCAGCGCGGCCCGGAGCAGACCGCGGCCGAGACCGAGCACGCCGCCGTCGGGGTAGGAGAGACAGCTGACGCGCATCACGCGCATCCCCGGCGTCTGCCCGAACAACCCGACGAAGAAGGTGTTCGCCAGGACCAGCACCACGACGGCCGGCCAGGCCACCTTGAACGGGCTGGCGTAGAGGCTCGCGATCAGCAGGCAGAGAAGCCAGTCGATCATCAGGGCGGCCAGCCGCGGACCGAACCCGGCGGGCTCCAGACCGGCCGGGACCAGGGATTCGTTCACGGAAGCAGCCACGTCTACCGAGCGTACGCGATAGTGTCCGTTGGTCGCCTCACGCTCTCGCCGCACACTGCCATCGCAGTGCGTAACACGGCGGAAACAATAGGGATACGCCCAGGCAACTCCGTACCCATAACGTCGCGACCAGCCTTGCCAGGTGGCGGCCTGTGCCGCCCGGTATCGGAAAACTGTGCCAGGAGGACGTGTGTTCGCCAATCCCGAGGAACTCCTGCGATACCTCAAAGACGAGGACGTCAAGTTCGTCGACGTACGTTTCTGTGACCTCCCGGGTGTGATGCAGCACTTCAACATCCCGGTCGAGTCGTTCGACGACAGTGTGGTGACCGACGGCCTCGCCTTCGACGGGTCCTCGATCCGCGGCTTCCAGGCCATCCACGAATCCGACATGATGCTGCTCCCGGACGTCGCGACAGCGTTCGTCGACCCGTTCCGGATCCAGAAGACGCTCGCCCTGAACTTCTTCATCCACGACCCGTTCACCCGCGAGGCCTACTCGCGCGACCCGCGGAACGTGGCCAAGAAGGCCGAGGCGTACCTGGCCTCCAGCGGCATCGCCGACACCGCGTACTTCGGCGCCGAGGCCGAGTTCTACATCTTCGACTCGATCCGTCACGAGACGTCCGCCCACCAGGCGTTCTACTACATCGACTCGATCGAGGGCGCCTGGAACTCCGGCCGGGAGGAAGCGGGCGGCAACCTCGGCTACAAGACCACCTTCAAGGGTGGCTACTTCCCCGTCTCGCCGGTCGACCACTACTCCGACCTGCGCGACACCATGGTCCGCCAGCTGATCGACACCGGCTTCACCGTCGAGCGCTCGCACCACGAGGTCGGCACCGCGGGCCAGGCTGAGATCAACTACAAGTTCTCGACCCTGCTGCACGCCGGCGACCAGATGCAGCTGTTCAAGTACATCATCAAGAACACCGCCCGCGCCGCCGGCAAGACCGTCACCTTCATGCCGAAGCCGCTCTTCGGTGACAACGGCTCCGGCATGCACACCCACCAGAGCCTCTGGCTGGGCGGCGAGCCGCTGTTCTACGACGAGACCGGTTACGCCGGACTGTCCGACATGGCCCGCTGGTACATCGGTGGTCTCCTGCACCACGCGCCGTCGCTGCTCGCGTTCACCAACCCGACCGTCAACTCGTTCCGGCGCCTGGTGCCCGGCTACGAGGCCCCGGTCAACCTGGTCTACTCGCAGCGCAACCGCTCCGCCTGCACCCGCATCCCGGTGACCGGCAGCAACCCGAAGGCCAAGCGCGTCGAGTTCCGCGTGCCGGACCCGTCGGGCAACCCGTACCTGTCGTTCTCGGCCCAGATGATGGCCGGCCTCGACGGCATCAAGAACAAGATCGAGCCCCCGGCCCCGATCGACAAGGACCTGTACGACCTCCCGCCGGAGGAGTGGGGCAGCGTCAAGCAGGTCCCCGCCTCCCTCGACGGCGTCCTCAACTCCCTCGAGGCCGACCACGAGTACCTCACCGCCGGCGGCGTCTTCACCGACGACCTGATCTCCACCTGGATCGACTACAAGCGCACCAACGAGGTGGACCCGGTCCGCCTGCGCCCCACTCCGCACGAGTTCGAGATGTACTACAACGTCTGACCCGTACTCCACCGCTGACGGCGGTCATGCCCGGTTTCGGCCCGGCATGACCGCCGTTTCGCTTGTCCCAGCCGTAGCCGCCCGTGCGTGGGTTCGGGCTCCGGGGTTTCCTGCGCCAGTGCCAGCCGGGGAGGGATGCCGGCGGCGGGGCCGTCCCGGCGCGCGAGGCCGGCGGGGCGTCGGCGATGCTGTGGGTGTGGAGTACGTGTCCAGAGTGCCGCGACCGCCGCTGGACGGGCTGATCGACGACCTTTACTACCTGGAGGGTGCGCCGCCGTACGCCCGGCTGACGCTGCCGGCGAGTCCGGCGGCGTTGCTCATCGTCAACCTCGGGGCGCCGTTCCGGATCCGCGGCGGCGGCGACATCGAGACGGCCGAGTACGCCGACGGCTGCGTGGTCACCACGCCCAGTCGCGCCTTCGAGTTCGGCTATCCGCCGGAGACCCGGTCCGTCGGCGTGCACTTCAAGCCGTGGGGGCCGGCGCCCTTCCTGCCCATGCCCGCGGCCGAGCTGTGTGACCGGCCGGTGACGCTGGAACAGGCCTGGGGCCGGCCCGCCGTCGCCGAGCTGCGGGACCGGCTGGCCACGGCGGACGGACCGCAGGAGATGCTGACGCTGCTCGAGGAGGAGCTGATGCGACGGCTGTGCGAGACCGCCGGTCTGGGGCTGGTCCGCCGCACGAGCAGCGTCATCGCGGCGACGAGCGGGGCGGTGGCGATCGGCGACCTGCGGGTGGCAGCCGGTGTCAGCAGCACTCATCTGGCACAGCGGTTCAAGGAGCTCATCGGCGTCACGCCGAAGCAGCTGGCCCGCAGTTATCGCTTCACCGCTACCGCGTTCGCGATCGACCCCGCCGGACCGATCGACTGGGGCGACCTCGCCAGCGGCGCGGGCTACTTCGACCAGGCCCACTTCGGCCACGAGTTCCGGGCGTTCACCGGGCTCACGCCGACCCGGTACGTCGAAGTCCGGCGGCGGTTCCTGCGCGAACATCCGGGCCACACCCTGGACGGCTGGCCGCTGCCGTCCGATTGATTTCTTACAAGAACACCGGCTCACGAAACGCTAACTTGAGGGGCAACCCAGAGCAGAGGAGAGCCCCGTGGGCAAGGTGATCATGTACGCCTCGGTGTCGGTGGACGGCTTCATCGCGGACGAGAACGACCAGCCCGGACCGCTGTTCGATTGGTTGACCAGCGGTGACGTCCCGTTGGACGAGAGTGGCATGTTGAAGGTGTCGCAGACGTCCTACGACTACACCCGGCCGTACTGGGACCAGATCGGGGTGACGATCGCCGGCCGCCACGTCTTCGACCTGACGGACGGCTGGGACGGGAAGCCTCCGAGCGGGATCGACCACGTTGTCGTCGTGACTCACCGGCCAGCGCCGGAGGGCTGGGACCCCGGGGCGCCGTTCCACTTCGTCGACGGCGTCGAGGCAGCCGTGGCCAAGGCGCGGGAGCTTGCGGGTGACCGCGTGGTCGAGGTCGCCGCCGGCGACGTCGGTGGCCAGGCACTTGCCGCGGGCCTGGTCGACGAGGTGCGCATGGACGTCGCACCCGTCGTGTTCGGGTCCGGCAAGCGCTACTTCGGGTCGGTCGACGCGCAGCACCTGCTGGAGGATCCTGATGTGGCGCTTCCGGGCAACCGGGTGCTTCACCTGCGCTATCGGGTGCGCCGCTGACCGATCTGAGCGTTACGCGAGGAAGCGCACGCACGTAATCAAGCCAATGCGAAGCGCTTCACCTTCACGAGGGACGCGCCCGCGCCCTTCGGGGGTTAGCGTTTCGTCAATGCGATACGAGATGCGCATGAAGCCGGAGTTCGCCCGCGAGTACACCAGGGAGCGGGTAGTCGGCGCTCCCTTCCGCTATCCGATGGGCGGCCGGTCACTGTCCTCCGGCGTCGTCGTCGGCTGGGCCGACGAACCGGACGGCTCCGTCACCCTGACCGTGGAACAGAAGGCCGTGGAACAGAAGGCCGTGGAACAGAAGGCCGTGGAACAGAAGGCCCTGGAACAGAAGACCGCGGAACAGAAGGAGCCCGGACCGGCACAGGCCGGGCCATGATGGAGGGATGCGACGTACCTTGACCGCGGCCGCTGCCGGGCTGCTCCTCGTCCTCGGCGTCGGTGGTGTGATCGTCTTCCTCACCGGAGAGGGCCTGGACCGGGCCGAGAAGTGGGTGTCGATCAGCGTGGGAGTCATCTCGCTGCTGCTCGGCGCGTTCAGCGCGGTGCTGGCCTGGCGCAGCTGGAAACAGCAGTCCCCGGCGGCCACCCCGGCGGCCGGCGTGCAAGTCACCGACTCGCAGGGTGTGCAGATCGGCGACCACGGCACCCAGCACAACAGGTTCGGGAAATAGCGACTCAGTGGTAGCCACGCCGGCCCAGCGCACGAGCCACCCGCCACATGGTCTCCACGCGCCGGGTCGCGGTTCTGATCGCGCGCTCCGGATCAGCCAGCAGCCGCAGGCTGATCAGGTTGCTCATCGCGCCGGCGATCGGGTGCTCCGGCCGCGGTTCCGGCTCGGGAACGACGACGCCCAGGTAGGGGCGGCGTAGCGCGCGCGGGGCGATCACTGTCAGGATGCGGCGCAGGTGGGCGCGCTGGGCGACGATCGCCACCGGCCGGTTGTCGCCGAAGTGGCCCTCGTGCTCGGCGCGGAGCAGGTTCGTCACGGTGTCGACGGAGTGCCGTTCGACCCGGATGATCTCGTCCGGTACGCCGGCCGCGACCAGCCAGGAGCGCATCAGATCGGCTTCCGGTACGCCGTGGAAGACCTCGCCGGACAGCGGCCACGGGTCGCCCTTGCGGTCGATCGGTGACTTGTAACCGGAGCAGACCAGGACGCCGGGCAGGCCGGAGTGGTGCAGTTCGGCCGCCACCCGGCAGCGTTCGACACCGCCGGGGTTGAGGCCTGTCGCGTCGGCGTTCCGGCCGTGACCGGGCACCAGAACGTGGGCGACCTCGCTGAGCGTCAGCCCGGCCGTCCCGTCCAGCACCTCGAACATCACCAGCGAAGTCTGCCAAACGAGAACCGGCACAGGCGAAAGACCGGGGACCGCGGGCCGGCGAAAACAACGGGGTTGCGAGGCACGGCAGAATCGAACACGTGGAGATCGCGCTGCTGGGACCGGTGGAGCTGCGTACCGGCACCGGTGAGCACCTGCCCGTGGCGGGCGCGCGTCTGCGTACCCTCGTGGTTCTTCTCGCCCTCGACGCCGGGCGCACCGTCTCCGCGGACCGGTTGATCGACGGGGTCTGGGGTGACGCGCCGCCCGCAGCTGCCGGAAACGCGCTCCAAGCCCTCGTCTCCCGGCTTCGGCGCACCGCGCCGGAGCTGCTCGTCGAAGCCACACCGACCGGATATCGCCTGGTCACCGATCCGGACCGGGTGGACGCGCACCGATTCACCAAGCTTGCCGCGGGTGCGCCCGGACAGGCACTGGCGCTGTGGCGCGGCGACCTGGAGTTCCCCGAGGTGGCCGCGGCCGAGGCGGTGCGGCTGACCGAGTTGCGACGGGCGGCGCAGCGGGACTGGCTGGCCGGTGAGATGGCTCACCGGGACGTGGTGCCCGAGCTGGAGGCGCTCGTCGCGGCGCATCCGCTGGACGAGACCCTGATCGCGCTGCTGATCCGGGCGTTGCGGCGGGCCGGCAATCCGGCGCGGGCCCTGGAGGTCTTCGAGGTGGCCCGGAGCCGCCTGGCCGATCAGCTGGGCGCGGATCCGTCGGCCGAGCTCGTGGAGCTGCACCTGGAGCTGCTCAGGAGCGAGCGGGGAACGGCGCCGCGCGGCAATCTGCCGGCCGAGGTGAGCAGCTTCGTCGGCCGGGACGCCGACGTGCGCCGGGTGCGCGAGCTGGTCGGCGGGCATCGGCTGGTCACCCTGATCGGTCCGGGCGGCAGCGGGAAGACCAGGCTGTCCGTCGAGGTGGGCGCCCGGCTGCCGGGTGAGGTGTGGCGGGTGGAGCTGGCTCCGGTACGCGACGCGGCTGAAGTTCCTCAAGCGGTGCTGACGGCGCTGAACCTTCGTGGTCAGGTGACGCTCACCCGCCCCGGTGGAGGCGCCGTTGTCGAGTCGCTGCCCCCTCTGGTACGCCTGCGCGACGCCCTCGCCGGCCGGGAGATGCTGCTGGTCCTGGACAACTGCGAGCACCTGATCGACGCCGCGGCCGTGGTGGCCGACGTGCTGCTCCGCTTCTCACCCGGCGTGCGCCTGATCGCGACCAGCCGGGAGCCGCTGGGTATCCCGGGTGAGCTGCTGTTCCCGGTGGAGCCGCTGGCCCTGCCGCCGGTGGGGGCCGACGTGAGCACGGCGGCCGGGTTCCCGGCGGTCCGGCTGCTGCTCGACCGCGCCTCCGGCTTCGAGCTGACCGGGGAGACCACGGAACCGGTGATCCGCGTCTGCCGGGCGCTGGACGGGATGCCGCTGGCCATCGAGTTGGCGGCGGCTCGTCTGCGTACGCTTCCCGTCACGGTCCTCGCCGACCGCCTGGCCGACCGCTTCCGCCTGCTGACCGGCGGTAGCCGGACCACGCTTCCCCGGCACCAGACGCTGCGCGCGATGGTGGACTGGAGCTGGGACCTGCTCACCGAGCCGGAGCAACAGTTGTGGCGCCGGCTGGCGGCACTTCCCGGCGGTGCCGAGGTGACCGCCGTCGAGGAGGTCTGCGGTGCCGGGCTGGACGTGATCGGCGCGCTGGTCGACAAGTCGCTCGTGGTGCTGGGCCGCGACGGCCGCTACCGGATGCTGGAGACGATCCGGGAGTACGGCCTGGAGCGCCTGGACGAGGCCGGCGAGACCGCGTTGATGCGCACGGCGCTCGCCACCCACCTGCTCGCCCTGATCCGCACGGCCGAGCCGCGCCTGCGCGGTGCCGGGCAACTGGAGTGGCTGCGTCGGCTGGGCGAGGAGCACGACAACCTGCATGCCGCGGTCCGGGACGCGATCACCGCGGGTGACCGGGAGACCGCGGTCTCGCTGGTGGCCAACCTGGGCTGGTACTGGTGGTTGCGCGGGCACCGCACCGAGGGCTCGGAGCTCTGTGTCGAGGTGCTGGCCATGAGCGGGCCGCAGGTCCGGGCCGAAACGGAGCCGAGGTACGTGGCGGAGCTGGCTCTGGCGTACGTGTTCTCGGCGCTCAACGGTGTCGAGGGGCCGATGCAGTTCAGCGAGGTCAAGGCGGCGTTCTGGGAGGCTGAACGGCTCGCCGAGGGGGTGCGTGACCACCATCCGGTGCTGCGCCTGCTCACCCCGCTGGCGATGATCTACTCCGGGATGGTGAACGCCGGCGCGTTCGGCGGGGCGGAGTCGCTCGACGCCGATCCGGACCCGTGGCTGCGCGCCGTCGCCAGGATGTTCATCGGCCAGGTCCGGCTCAACCTCGGTGAGCCGGCCGAGGCCGAGGCCGATCTGCGCGCCGCCCTGGCCGGGTTCCGGACGATCGGGGAACGCTGGGGCATCGGCTTCACGCTCAGCGCGCTGGCCGACCTGACCGCCGCGCGCGGTGACTTCGCCCTGGCCCTGGGCTGGCAGCGGGAGGCGCTGGCGCTGGTCGAGGAGGTCGGTCTGCAGGAGGACCTGCCGCAGCTGACCGTGAAGATGGCGTGTCAGCTGTGGCTGGCCGGCGACCGCGAGGAAGCCCACCGGATGCTCGAGCTGGCCCGGCGGTACGCGCGCGGCATCGGCATTCCCGAGGTGATGGCTTCCGTGCACCACGGTCATGCCACGATCGCCAGGGCCGAGGGCGACCTGGCGGCTGCTCGCGAGCACAACGAGGAGGCTGCCCGCCTGATCGAGGGCTCCACGTTCGCGCCCCAGTTCCGGGCCATCACCCACAGCACCCGGGCGCTCATCGCGGGGGCCGCCGGTGACCTGGCGCTCGCTCGCAAGCAGCACCGGGAGGCGATGCGGCTCGCGGCCGAGGTCCAGGACTCGCCGGTGATCGCCCAGGTGATGGTGGGCATGGCCGACCTCGCCCTGCGCGAGGGGGATCCGGCGCGGGCGGCGTACCTGCTGGGTGCGGCGGAGTCGGTGCGAGGGTCGGTGGACCGGACGATCAGTGACGCCGAGCGGATCACGCGCGAGGCCCGCGGCGCACTGGGCGACGCGGGCTTCGACGCGGCCTTCCGGCGGGGCGACGGGGTCACCATGACGAGCGCGCTCGCCGCCTCCGGCTCAGACGCGGCGGCGGAAGGCGCGGACGGAGAGTGGCGCGAAGATGCCGAGCAGGACGGCGGCCCAGATCAGTGACCGGGTGACCGGCGCGGCGACCGGGCCGCCGGTGAGCAGGCCACGGACGGCGTCGGCGAGGATCGACACCGGGTTGACCTTGACGAACGCCTGGAGCCAGCCGGGCATCGTCTCGACCGGCGCGAACGCGTTGCTCGCGAAGGTCAGCGGGAACATCAGCACGAAGCCGAAGATCTGTACCTTCTCCGGCGCGCTGGCGATCATCGCGACCAGGACCGGCAGCCACGAGGTGGCGAAGCCGAAGAGCAGGAGCAGGCCGAACGTGGCGAGCACCTCGAGCGGGCCGGTGGTGATCCGGAATCCGAGCAGGGTTCCGACCGCCAGGAGCAGCACGATCGCCCAGGCCTGCTTGATCAGGTCGGCGACGATGCGGCCGGAGAGCGGCGCCCAGCGGGAGATCGGCAACGACCGGAGCCGGTCGAAGACGCCCTTGCTGATGTCGGTGTTGAGGCCGACGCCGGTGTTGAGCGTGGAGAACAGCATGTTCTGCACGATGATCCCGGCCAAGCCGAACGCCAGGTACTCACCCGGCGAGCCGGCGATGGCGCCGCCGAAGACGTACGTGAAGAGCAGCAGGAAGATCACCGGCTGGAAGCTGAAGTCCATCAGCTCGAACGGATTGTGCTTGAGCTGAACCAGGGTCCGCCAGGCCAGAGTCCCGGTGTTGCGCAAGACCATCGTGCTCATGCCACCACTCCCGTCAGGCTCAGGAAAACCTCGTCGAGGCTCGGGCTGCGCAGCGCTAGTTCGGCCACGGTCAGCCCGGCGTCGTCCAGCCGGCGGACCAGGTGGGTGAGGGCACCCGGGTCGGCAACCGGGGCGACGACGAGGTCACCGCGTACGTCGACCTCGCCCGCGGCGATCTGCCGGACCACGGCGGTGACCTTCTCCAGGTCTTCCGGCGCCGCCGGTCGTACGGTCACGGTCTGCGCGCCGGTGCGCGCCTTGAGCTGCTCGGGGCTGCCGGTGGCGATGACCCGCCCGTGGTCGATCACGACGATCTCGTCGGCGACCCGGTCCGCCTCGTCCAGGTACTGGGTGGTGAGCAGCACCGTCACACCGTCGCTGACCAGGTCGCGGACGATGTCCCACACCTCGTTGCGGCTGCGCGGATCGAGGCCGGTGGTGGGTTCGTCGAGGAAGAGCAGGCGCGGGTTGCCGACCAGGCTCGCGGCCAGGTCGAGGCGGCGCCGCATGCCACCGGAGTACTTGCCGGCGGCCCGGTCGGCGGCGTCCAGCAGGTCGAAACGCGCCAGCAACTCCCTGGCGCGGGCCCGGGAGTCCGGGCGGGAGAGCCCCAGCAACCGGCCGATCATGATCAGGTTCTCGGTGCCGTTCAGGGTCTCGTCGACGGAGGCGTACTGGCCGGTGAGCCCGATCAGCGTACGGACCTGGTGTGACTGGCGGACGACGTCGAACCCGCCGACGGTGGCGTGCCCGGCGTCGGGGCGGATCAGGGTGGAGAGCACCCGGACCGCTGTGGTCTTGCCGGCCCCGTTCGGGCCGAGCAGCCCGAGCACCGTACCGGTGCGAACGGCCAGGTCGACGCCGGACAGCGCCGTGGTGTCGCCGAAGCGTTTCACCAGGCCCTCGGCGACGATCGCATGTGTGGTGTCCATGCGGACACCATGGCGGCGGCCGCTGACACAGCGCTGACACCGGGGCCGGCGCCGTATCAGCCGGCGTCAGCGCAGGTCGGTGCTATGCGCTGACCTTGTCGGGTTCGGGGACCTCGGAGGAGCGGCGGGCGCCGAGGGGCGTCCAGATCAGCAGGGCCAGGCTGAACCAGACGTAGATGTTGCCGCCGAGGAGTTCCAGCGGTGGCCGGGGTCGTTTCTCCCACAGCCAGGTGACGTGTGAGGTCATGACGAGATAGGCCGACGCCCCCAGCCAGACCCGGCCCTCGGAGACACACTTGATCAGCGCCGGAATCAGCCAGACACAATGGTGGATCCAGGTCACCGGGCTGATCAGGCAGCCCAGGACACCGGTGAGGGCCAGCCCGCCGACCACGTCCCCGGGAGCGCGAGCCACCCGCCACGCCCAGAAGCCCAGCGTCGCCACGACACCGGCCAGCCAGACCTTCGACTCGATGGTCTCGATCGGCAGCCGGGCAAGGAACCCTCGCTCGGACTGGTTGGAGAGGTAGTAGAGCAGCCCGACCCGGTTGGTGTCCCACAGCGCCGAGGTCCAGAACTCCCGGGACTGGTCGACGAAGAGGGCGCCGGCGAGCACTGTCGCCCCGGCGGCGGCGCCGATCGCGGTCGTCAGGGCCCGCCACCGCCGGGTGACCAGCAGGTAGAGCAGGAAGACACCGGGAGTCAGCTTGATCGCGACGGCCAGGCCGATGCCGGCGCCCGCCCATTTTCGGCCCTTCGCGACGCCGAACAGCATGTCCGCGGTGACGAGGGCGAGCAGCAGCGTGTTGACCTGACCGAAGGTGATCGTTTCGCGTACCGGCTCGAAGCTCAGGGCCAGGCAGAGCGCGACGGCGAACGCGAACCACGGGGTCCAGCCCTTGCGCCGGATCAGCGGGCCGGCCAGCCACCAGGTCAGCAGCGCGGTGGTGATCACGGTACCGAGGGTGGCCAGCACCACGACGACGGGGAACGGCAGGTAGGCCATCGGCATCATGACCAGGCCCGCGAACGGAGGGTAGGTGAAGCCGTACGGCGTACCCGCCCGCATCCAGTCGTAGACCATGCCACCGTCGCGGAACCAGTACTCGACCGCGCCGTAGTAGACCTTGGAGTCGAAGAACTCGTTACGGATCCCGGCGAGGACGATCAGCCCCACCGTGACCGACGCCAAGCCGAGAACTGTCGCGATTCGCTTCATGCAGCACTTTCCACATCAGATATCCGGCGAGCAGGGTCATGGCGATCGCGCCCTGCGCCTTGCTCGCCAGTGCCAGGTTGTAGCCGTCCGGCAGGCAGAGGGCGGCGGCCACCGCACACGGTGCGACCAGCCAGAGGGTGTCCCGCCGCAGCGTCGCGGCGAGAACGGCGAGCGGCCAGAGCGCGTACCACGGGTGGAAGACCGGGGCGAGCAGCACCGTCGCGGCGAGCGCCAGGCCCGCGTGCACCAGCGGGTCACGGGAGCGGGCGCGCAGCCAGAGCACGATCAGCACCACGGCGAGCAGGACCAGGCCGATGATCCGGGTCACGGCGACAGCGCCCGGCACGCCGATCAGTTCGAGGGTCATCCCGACCGCTGTCGGCGGTGCCGTCCACTGCACCGAGACACCGCTGCCGGCCAGCCCGGTCACCCAGCCGAGGCCGAGGCCGGACCCGAACGACACGACAGCGACAGCGGCCACCGCTGCTCCGGCCAGGCTCGCGGCCGCCCGCCAGAACCGGCCGGGGAACAGCAGCACGGCGAACGGCAGCACCACGATCGCCGTGGCCTTCACCCCGACGGCCAGGCCCAGCAGCACGCCCGCCACCAGCATGCGACGGGTGCTGTCCCCGGTTGCGGCGACGGTCAGTCCGGTAAGGATCAGCGCGACCATCACCGCCTCGTTGTGCGCGCCGGAGATCAGATGGATCAGGACCAGCGGGCAGGCGAGCACCAGCCAGACCGCGCGCGCCGGGTCGGCACCGGCACGGCGCGCCAGCACCGGCAGGCACCAGCCGATCACCACGACACCGAGCACGGCGATCAGCCGGAGTAGCGCGACGGTCCCGGTCAGCGAGCCACCGAGCTTCGCGGCAACCGCGGCGAGCACCAGGAACACCGGGCCGTAGGGCGCCGGGGAGGTGCGCCAGGTGGGCGAGACGGCGTCAGCCCAGGGACAACCCACAAGATCAACACCGCCGGCGTACGGGTTGAGCCCGGCCGCCTGCTGCCAGCCCTGACATGCGTACGAGTAGACGTCGTAGCTGCCCAGCGGAAGGAATGCGAGCAGCGGCAGCGCCCACAGCCCCGCTGTCACATAGGCCCAGCGAACCGACGGCACGATCCGCCGCCCGATCCACCACGCACCGATCAGCAGCAGCGTCCCGGCCAGCCAGGTCAGCGGCAGCAGCAGGCCGTCCTGCCCGGCGAGAATGGTGCGCGGCGTCACCGTGGGTTCCCACGGGGTGTCCGCCCCGCCCTGCCAGGCCGCCACCGCCAGCAGCAGAGTGCCTGCCAGCCCCGCGTATCGGACGAGCGACGGACCGGGCATGGCGACGACCCTACCGTGACACGCTGCTACCCCCGGTCAGCCGGTACTGTCGGCGTGATGTGGGCCCGGCACCGGCTGGAGTGGAGCACCGCGCTGGTGGCGGCGGCTCTCGGTGCCGCCTATCTGCTGTTGCCGCCGATGGGCTCCGACCTCGCCGCTCAACAGGCCCGAGCCGGCTTCTTCGCCGCGCACGGCGCCACCCCGGTCGACCTGCGGTGGTATGCGGGCGTCGAACAGTTCGGCTACAGCCTGGTGTCACAGCCGGTGATGGCACTGCTCGGCGTACGCGTGACCGGCGCCCTGACGCTCGTCGCGGGATCCGTGCTGCTGGCGGTGCTGTTCCGGCGTACCGGGGTGGCCCGGCCGTGGCTCGGCGCGATCTTCGGGACGGTCGCCTTCGCCGGGAACCTGGTGAGTGGGCGCGTCACGTACGGAATCGGGGTCTGCCTGGGTCTTGTGGCCCTGATCCTGATCACGGTCCCCCGGCTGCGCCGCCTCGCGGGGCTCGCCGCCCTCCTCGCCGGCGCGACCAGCCCGGTGGCGGGGCTGTTCACGGGCCTGGCCGGAGTCGCGCTGATGCTCGCCGGCCGGCGCCGCGACGGCCTGCTCCTGGCCCTGCCCGCGGCCCTGCCGCTCGCCATGATGTCGCTGCTCTTCGGTGACGGAGGGTGGATGAACATCAGCCGCACCGACACCGTGCGTGCGGTCGTCACCGGCCTGGTCGTGGCGGCTCTCGTGCCGCTGCGAGCGGTACGGTTCGGCGCGCTCCTGTCGTCGGCCGGAGTCCTGGCCGCGGCCCTGATCCACACGCCGGTCGGGCTGAACGCGACCCGGCTCGCGGTGATGTTCGGCCTGCCGGTGCTGGCCGCCTGCGCCGCCCTGCCCCGCGCCGCGCTGACCCGCGCCGCGCTGACCCGCGCAGCGTCCTCCGGCGCCGTGCCACCCAGCGCCGCCCCATCCCGAGCCGCGCCGCCCCGCCCTCAGCTTCCCAGCGTCGTGCCGGCGCGTGGCCGGATCCTGCTCCCGGTGCTGCTGGCTGCCGGTTTCTGGTGGCAGCCGCCGGTGGTGATCGACGACGTGCGGGACATCGGCAACCCCACCTCCGACCCGGCCTACTTCGCGCCACTGCGGGAACGGCTGGCGGTGGAGAGGCTGACCGGTCGGGTCGAGATCCCGCCGACCCGGTCCTACTGGGAAGCGGCCCACATGGGCGAGATCCCGCTGGCCCGGGGCTGGTTGCGGCAGGCAGACATCGACCGGAACCCGCTCTTCTTCACCACGGTTCCGGGAGCCTCGGGCACCGGCGTGGCGCTGACTGCGGACAGCTACCGGGCGTGGCTGGACGAGCAGGCGGTGCAGTTCGTGGCCGTACCGGACGCCGAGCTGTCCTGGCCGGGGCGAGAGGAGGCTCGGCTGGTGACGGAGGGTCTGCCGTACCTCTCCCTGGTCTGGACCGACGCCTCCTGGCGCCTCTATGCGGTAACCGATCCGCGGCCGATCGTCGCGGCACCGGCCACGCTGGTCCGCCAGGACGGCGCGTCGATCGTGTTCGACGCACCGGCCGCCGGCGAGATCGCTGTGCGCGCGCGCCACCACCGCTCGGTGACCGTGTCCGGCGGCGCCTCGGTGTCCGCCGACGGCGACTGGACCCGGGTGCGGGTGCCGGCTGCCGGGCGATACGCCCTGACCAGCAGCCTGTTCTGACCGCTTCGCCAGTCAGGAGGGCTTGTGGGCGTCGCGCTCGGCGCTTTTGCGTTCGCGCTGTTCGCGGGTGAAGCGCTTGCGGTTCTCCAGGTCACGTTTCCACTGCTCGCGGGCGAAGTGGTCGGCTCCGTGGACGGCACCCTTGGTCTGCGCCGGGCCGATCATCGAGCGGAAGAACCAGTCGTCGAACGTCCGGTGGAACCACTGCGAGAACTTCGACACGATGCTCGCCCTCCGAAGGTTTGTGGGCCAATAGTTGGTACACCAACTATTGGTAGGATAACCGTGAACCTGGGGAGATGCGCAAGTGAGTGATCCGGCCGACTCCGACCCCCTGGCGCTGGAGCAGCAGGTCTGCTTCGCGCTGTCGGTCGCCGCCCGCAGCGTCGTGGCGATCTACCGCCCGCTCCTCGAACCGATGGGCCTCACCCACCCGCAATACCTGGTGATGCTCGCGCTCTGGCAGCACGCGCCGCTCTCCGTGCGGCGGCTCAGCGAGCTGCTCCAGCTCGACCCGGGCACCCTCTCCCCGCTGCTGAAGCGCCTCGAGTCGATCGGCTACCTGCACCGGCAACGGGACCCGGCGGACGAGCGCAGCCTGGCGATCACCCTCACCGAGCGGGGCCGGGAGCTGCGCACCGACGCCGAGCGGATCCCGCCCGCCGTGGTGGAGCGGCTGGGCATGCCGATCGAGGAGCTCCGAGCCGTACATCAAGCCCTCACCCGGGTCATCGCCGCCACCAACTGATTCAGCTTTTGATCTGTCACCCGGGTCGGCCGATCGGCGGAAAACGGCGCTGAAAGGCGACCGTACGAGGGACAGCACCTAGCGATCCGGCAGATTTCCGGCAAGCCTCAGACCCATGTCGGGAGGCGATCGTCGGATGTGGATCTGCGCGAACTGCGGCGAGACCAACGCCGGCCTGCCGGTCAGCTGCACGGTGTGCGGCAATCCGCGTGCGGCGGGCATCGGGCGCGACGTCGAACCGGCCCGGTGGGGCCCGCCACCGGGCCGGTCCGCCCCGTCGATGCCGGCGCCCTGGGTGCCGACCACTGCCGAACCCGACGGCTGGGAGCCCACGCTCGCCGGTTGGGAGCCGCCACCACCCCGGGAGCCGATGCCGATCCAGCACCCCATGCCGATCCAACAGCCCATGCCGATCCAACAGCCTATGCCGATCCAGCAGCCCATGCCGTCCCAGTCCCGATCACCGGCACCGGCACCGGGATTCCGCACCGGGCTACCCCGGGCGCCCCGGAACGCCCCGCCCGCGATGCCCGGCCCGGCACCCGGCTGGTCCCGGCCCGCGCCGTCGCGACCGGAACCGGAACAGGAGGCGGATCCCAGCGTCACCTGGATACCGGAACCCGCCGACCCGCTGGAACCCGAGCAGCCGCGGCGGAGCCGGCTGGTGCCCGCGCTGCCGATCGCGGTCCTGGTGGCGGCGCTGGCGGCCGCCGCACTGCTGGCTGGACCCCGGCTGCTGAACTCCGGCGAGGACCAGCCCGCCGCCCAGCGGGCCGCCCCGCCCACGACCGAGGCGGCGGCGGTTCCCGAGCCGACCGTGACCGAGAGGACCTCCGCCAAGCTGGTGATCGTTGATCCGGCGGTGACCGATCCGCGGGCCGCGAACGTGGCAGCCATGTTCGAGACCTACTTCACCGGGATCAACGCGAAGGACTACGAGACGGTCGGCGAGGTGTTCGACCCGGCCGGCGAGTTCGACCCCGGAGACACCAAGCAGATGGCCCAGTTCTCCGACGGCACAGCGACCGCCCGCGACTCCGACGTGGTCCTGCGCGGCCTGACCCGCCTCGGCGACGGCCGGTTGCGGGCCGACGTGACGTTCCGCAGTGAGCAGGACGCCGGCGACGGGCCCGAGGGGCGGCCGGAGGAGACCTGCACGCTCTGGCAGATCGGCTACATCCTCACCGGTACGCGAGGTGCGTACCGGATCCTGCTCGGTGACGGCCAGTCCGAGCCGTGCTGACCTGCCGGGTCACTGCTCGAGGACGCGCTCCATGGCCGCCCGGGAGCGCCGGGTCAGGCGCAGGTATCGGTCCACGAACTCGCCCGGGTCGCCACCGCCCAGCAGGAGTACCGCGCCCGCCAACTCGGCGCCGTGCCGGGGAAGCTGGTCGGTGGGGCGGCCGCGGACCAGGGTGAGCGCGTTGCGGACCTCGGCCGCGAGGGTCCAGCCCGCCGTCATCGCCTCGGCGTCGGCCTGTTCGACAAGTCCGGCGTTCAGCTCCGCGTCGAGTGCTTCGGAGGTCCTGGTGCGGCGTAGTTCCGGGTGCGCGTAGGCGTACCGAAGCTGGAGGAGCTGGACCGCCCACTCGACGTCCGCCAGCCCACCGCGGCCGAGCTTGGTGTGTGTGTTGGGGTCGGCGCCGCGCGGCAGGCGCTCGGTCTCCACCCGCGCCTTGATCCGCCGGATCTCGACCACCTGTTCGCGGCTGAGGCCCTCGGCCGGGTAGCGGATCTTGTCGGCGAGTCTCTCGAACTCCTCGCCCAGCGAGGCGTCGCCGCAGATGAACCGGGCCCGCAGCAGCGCCTGCGCCTCCCACACCTTCGACCAGCGCGCGTAGTACTGCTGGTACGCCTGGAGGCTCCGGACCAGTGGACCCTGCCTGCCCTCGGGGCGCAGGTCGGCGTCGACACCGAGCGCCGGGTCGGGTGCGGGTGCCTGAAGCAGCCGCCGCAGCTCCTCGGCGATCGCGTGGGCGGCGGCGCTGGAGTTGTTCTCCGGTGCGCCCGGCGGCGGCGCGTAGACGAAGAGCACGTCGGCGTCGGAAGGGTAGGTCATCTCGTACCCGCCGAGACGGCCCATCCCGATGATCGCGAAGCGCAGGCCGTCCGGAGCCGGTTTGGCCCGCCGGGCGATCCGCAGCGCCGCGCTCAGCGTCGCGTCGGTGACGTCGGAGAGGGCCACGCCGATGTCGCCGATGTCGAGCGGGCGGTCCGGGGCCAGGTCGTCACCGTGGCGCAGGATGTCCGCGCAGGCCAGCCGGAACAGCTCACGGCGGCGCAGCGCGCGGACGGCGGCGATCGCCTTGACCGGATCGGCGTGCCGGTCACCGGCCGCCGCGAACCCGTCGAGCAGCGACTCCCGCGGCCGGGGCAGCAGCTCACCGTCCTCGGCGAGCAGGCGCAACGCCTCCGGGTCGCGGGTGAGCAGGTCCGTCGCATAGCGGGAGAGGCTCAGCACCCGGGCCAGCCGGCGGGCCACCGGGCCGCCGTCGCGCAGCAGTCGCAGATACCACGGGGTGCTGCCGAGCTTGTCCGACACGTGTCGGTAGTTGAGCAGGCCACGGTCCGGTTCCGGCGCGTCGGCGAAGTCCTGCAGCAGCATCGGCAGCAGCGTGCGCTGGATGGCGGCGGTCCGGGTCACCCCGCCGGTCAGCGCCTCCAGGTGGCGCAGGGCACCCGCCGGATCCTCGAAACCGAGGATTTCCAGCCGCTTGCGGGCCGACTCGGCGGTCATCCGCAGCTCCTCGGCCGGCACCCGGGCGACCGCTTCGAGCAGTGGCTGGTAGAGCAGCTTCACGTGCAGGCGGCGGACGTTCGCGGCGTGGCCGACCCAGTCCGACCGGAACGCCTCGACCGCGTTCCGGCCGGGCACGGCGGTGTAGCCGAGCGCTGCCGCGAGCCAGCGGACACCGTCCGGATCGTCGGGCACCGTGTGCGTACGCTTGAGCTGTTGCAGTTGAAGCCGGTGCTCGACGGCGCGCAGGAATCGATATCCGCGCAACAGCGTCTCGCCGTCCTGGCGTCCCACGTAACCGCCGGCGACCAGGGCGCGCAGCGCCGGAAGCGTGCCCGGCACGCGCAGCGTCTCATCCACCCGGCCGTGCACGAGCTGGAGCAGCTGCACCGCGAACTCGATGTCGCGCAGGCCGCCCGGACCCCGCTTGATCTCCCGGTCCAGCTCCTTCGGCGGCACGTTGGCAATGATCTTGCGGCGCATGTCGCGGACGTCGGCCACCGCCTCCGGCCGTTCCGCGGCGTGCCAGACCAGCGGCGCGAGGTCGGCGATCCACTCCTGCGCCAGGGCCAGGTCACCGGCCGCCGGACGGGCCTTGAGCAGCGCCTGGAACTCCCAGGTCCGGGCCCAGCGCCGGTAGTAGGCCTGATGGCTGGCCAGGGTGCGCACCAGCGGGCCACGGCTGCCCTCCGGTCGCAGCGCGGCATCCACCGGCCAGGCCACCTGGCCGCAGATCTCGATCAGCCGGGCCGCGATCGTGGTGGCCGCGCTCAGATCCTCGTCGCCGGCCGCCACGAAGATCACATCCACGTCGGAGACGTAGTTCAGCTCGTTGCCGCCGCACTTGCCCATCGCGACGACCGCCAGGCGCGGCTCCGGCGTCGAGGCCGGCAGGCCGGCGACCGCGATCGTGTAGGCCGCGGCCAGGGTCTCGTCCGCCAGGCGCGAGAGCGCGGCCATGGTGGGCTCCAGGCCGCGACCGGCGGTCAGATCAGCTGCGGCGATGCGCAAGAGCGAGATCCGGTACGCCTGGCGCAGTTCCGGAACGCTCGGCGGACTCGCATCCTGTGCGCCCTCCCCCTCCGCGCCCTCCCCCCGGGCATCGCCCAGCGCGAGGCGCCCCTCGGCGTCGGGCGGCATCCCGCTGCGGCTGGTGGCGAGCGTGCGCCACTCGTCCGGGTTGGCCGCCAGGTGATCGCCGAGCGTGGCGGAGGCGCCCAGCACCGCGACCAGCCGGCGCCGCAGGCCGGGATCGAGGTGCAGGGTGCTGAGGATCTCGTCGGTCGCCGCGTTGGGGACCAGGGACCCGCTGGGACCCGCCGGCCGGGCACCGTTGGCCCGCTCGGCGGCCCGGCCCACCGACTCGACAAGGCGGTGCAGCTGGCGCAGGGCGAGGTTCGGGTCGGCGGCCTTGGAGAGTGACTCGAGCAGATCGGCGGCGGCACCGTCCACCGGGCCCTTCGACTCGGTGTCCCACAGTCGCAGGCCCTCCGGCCCGAGCAGG
Source organism: Actinoplanes sp. GCM10030250 (assembly GCF_042666575.1). Taxonomy (NCBI): domain Bacteria; kingdom Bacillati; phylum Actinomycetota; class Actinomycetes; order Micromonosporales; family Micromonosporaceae; genus Actinoplanes; species Actinoplanes sp. GCM10030250. The sequence continues at coordinate 85,080 of NZ_JBHTDO010000032.1, forward strand.
TCGGTGGCGCGGGCCCCGTTGTCGGCGAAACCGTACCGGGCGAGCCGGGAGGGCCTGGTCATCACTGCCCCAGCAGGGGCAGGGTCCGGCCGGTGCCGGCATCCGGGATGTCGGCGTCGGGCAGCGTGCCGAGGGCCAGCGAGGCGAAACGCACGGCGAACGGCTGCCAGACCTCCTCCACGTCGGCCAGGACTCCAGCGACCGCCGCCGCCACCAGCTCGGGGTCGTAACCCAGCTCGTCGAGCTCGGGCCCACCGATCCGGGTCCAGTCGGCGAACATCTCGGCGTCGCACTCGATGTGGAACTGCACGCCCCAGGCCCGGTCACCGATCCGGAACGCCTGATGCGGGAAACGGCTGGAGGCGGCGAGCAGCACCGCGTTGAGCGGCAGCTCGGTGATCTCGTCCCGGTGCCACTGGATCACGTCCGGCAGCAGCGGCACCCATCTGAACAGCGGGTCCTTGTCGGCGGCGTCACGCTTGCCGATCAGGCCGGGCCCGATCTCCGGACCGGCGGCGCTGCGCTCCACCAGGCCGCCGTGCGCCGAGGCGAGCAGCTGGCCGCCCAGGCAGATGCCGAGGGTCGGCACCCGGTAGCGAACCGCCTTGCGGAACAGCCCCTCCAGGGCGGGGAACCAGGGCGCACCGGGATCGCCGGCGGCGTCCGGATAGGCGCTCTGGTCGCCGCCGAGGACGATCAGTGCGAGGTATCCGTCGAGGGTTTCCGGCAGGACGTCTCCCGCATATGGCCGGAGCACAGTCACCTCCAGCCCGGCCTCGGTCAGCCAGTCCCCGAGGCGGCGGAGGTCGTCGGTCGGATCGTTCTCGATCACAAGTGCGGTGCCCACACGTCGAGGCTATCGGGTGCGGTTTGCCGGAGACATGCTCGCCGCCGTCAACACCGTGTGCGCTGGTGCGGGAAGCGCCGTCAACACCGTGTGCGTTGGTGCGGGAAACCGCCGTCAACACCGTGTGCGCTGGTGCGGGAAAGCGCGACGGGCGCACCCCGAGGAGGAGTGCGCCCGTCGTGAAAGCGGTGGTGAGGTCAGGAAATGCAGGCGCAGACGATCAGGGCCGCACCGAAGTGGGACGCCGCGCTGACCATCGCGCCGCCGTGCCGTTCCGGGGTGCAGATGACCTCGCCCAGCTTGCCGGGCGTCATCCAGTCCAGGACGAGGAACGCCAGCCCCATGATGCCGATGCCGATCAGCCCGAACAGCACCGTGGAAGCGAGCCCCTGGGCGAACGAGTCGTAGCTCGTGAAAATGGCGGTGAAGACGATCGCCGCGATGCCGAGTTGGTTGGCGGCCAGGAGCAGCGACGCGTTCGGGTTGCGCTCCAGCCAGATCAGGTCACGCAGCTTGCCCGGAGTGAGCAGGTCGATCAGCACATAACCGACGGCCATCAAACCGATGCCGACCAGACCGAACACGATGCTGCGTCCGGCGCCCTCCAGCAGATCTTGCAGCACGGCCTCTCCTCTGTCGCGTGATATCAGGTCAAGACCGTAGCCGAGTCGATCTACCCCGTCGATCGGACAGGGCTCTGTCACCCCGTCGCGCTGCGGCAAAGGACCGGCAGCACGACACGGGAAGCGTGCTCGATCAGAGGGCACCCAGGTAACGCTGGCGCTCGTAGGGAGTGACCTCTCGCCGGAACTGCTCCCACTCGGCCCGCTTGTTGCGCAGGAAGAAGTCGAAGACGTGCTCCCCGAGCACCTCCGCGATCAGCTCCGATCCCGCCATGACCTCGATGGCCTCCGACAGGTTCTCGGGCAGTGCGTCATACCCCGCTGCCTTGCGCTCGGCCGGCGACAGCGACCAGACGTCGTCCTCGGCGCCCGGGGGCAGCTCGTAGCCCTCTTCGATGCCCTTGAGGCCGGCGCCGAGCATGACGGCGAAGGCCAGGTACGGGTTGGCCGCGGAGTCGATCGAGCGGACCTCGACGCGGGCCGAGTTGGGCTTGCCGAACGCGGGCACCCGGACGAGCGCCGAGCGGTTCAGGTGTCCCCAGCTCACGAACGCCGGCGACTCGGTGATCCGGTCCGGCAGCTGGAGCGGGAAGAGCCGCTTGTACGAGTTGACCCACTGGTTGGTGACCGCCGTGTACTCCCGGGCGTGGACCAGCAGACCGGCGATGAACGCGCGTGCCGTCTTGGACAGCTTCTGCGGGTCCTCGCTGTCGTAGAAGGCGTTGCGCTCGCCCTCGAACAGCGACAGGTGGGTATGCATGCCGGAACCGGGCTGATCGGTATACGGCTTGGGCATGAAGGTCGCCTTGACGCCCTGGGAGAGCGCCACCTCCTTGACCACGTGCCGGAACGTCATGATGTTGTCGGCGGTGGTGAGGGCGTCCGCATAGCGCAGGTCGATCTCCTGCTGGCCGGGCGCGACCTCGTGGTGGCTGAACTCGACCGAGATGCCGATCCGCTCGAGGGCCAGCACGGCCTGGCGGCGGAAGTCTCGCGCCACCGCGTGGGTGGTGTGGTCGAAGTAGCCGCCGGTGTCGACGGGGATCGGCACGGAGCCGTCCGCGGGCCCGTCCTGGACGAGGAAGAACTCGACCTCGGGGTGGGTGTAGAAGGTGAAGCCCTTCTCGGCGGCCTTGGCCAGGGCCCGGCGCAGCACGTGGCGCGGGTCGGCCCAGGCGGCGTTGCCGTCGGGCAGCAGGATGTCGCAGAACATCCGGGCGCTCTCGCCGCTGACGCCGCCCTCGAACGGGAAGACCTGGAAGGTGGTGGGGTCCGGCATGGCGACCATGTCCGACTCGTAGACCCGGGCGAAGCCCTCGATCGCCGAGCCGTCGATGCCGATGCCCTCTTCGAAGGCGGACTCCAGCTCGGCCGGGGCGACCGACACGCTCTTGAGCGTGCCCAGCACGTCGGTGAACCAGAGCCGGACAAAACGGATGTCGCGCTCCTCGAGCGTACGAAGCACGAACTCCTGCTGTCGGTCCACTGCCACCCCTCGCCCTTCAGCCAAGTCTTGCGCCGAGACTACGCTGACCAAGACCTGTGACGTCGCCCTGGGTCGAGATCCAAACGCCTCGCGCGGGGGAACAATGGGGGCATGCCCACGCTGCGCATCGCCCTCGCCCAGGTGAATTCGACAGTCGGTGACATTCCCGGCAACGCGGCCGCGATCCGCCGCTGGTCCCGGCAGGCCGCCGACGCCGGCGCGCACCTCGTCGCGTTCCCGGAGATGATGCTGACCGGCTATCCGATCGAGGACCTGGTCTTCCGGAACTCGTTCGTCGAGGCGTCCCGGCAGTCGCTGCGCACGCTCGCCGCCGACCTGGCCGCCGACGGGCTCGGCGACCTGGCCGTGGTGGTCGGATATGTGGACGCCGACGGCCCGCCCGCGACCAGCTCCGAGGCGGAGCCCGGCAGCGGGCGGCGGGACGCGTCGGCGCTGCTGCACGGCGGTGAGGTGGTGGCCACCTACTTCAAGCACCACCTGCCGAACTACGGCGTCTTCGACGAGGATCGCTACTTCGAACCGGGCGACTCGCTGACCGTGGTGCGCCTCGGCGGTGTCGACGTGGCGCTGACCGTCTGCGAGGACATCTGGCAGGCCGGCGGGCCGTTCACCGCGGCGCGGCGGGCCGGTGCGGGCCTGGTGGTCAACATCAACGCCTCGCCGTACGAGCTGAACAAGGACGACGTACGCCTACCGCTGGTCCAGCGCCGGGCAGCCGAGGCCGGGGCGACAGTGGCCTACGTCAACGCGATCGGCGGCCAGGACGAGCTGGTCTTCGACGGCGACTCGATGATCGTGACGGCCGGCGGGGAGCTGCTGACCCGAGCTGGTCAGTTCACCGAGCAGGTACTCGTACACGATCTGGATCTGCCTGTGGCGAACGCCGAACCGAACCCGGAGGGGTCGACCGACGCGGCCGCACCGGCGGTCGAAGAAGCGATAAGCGACAACATGTCCATCAACAGGTTCGCTGTCCAGACCGAACTCCCAAAAAATCACGATCGGAGAGACGGCGGCATCGCGGATCGGATCGCCGACGAGGCCGAGGTCTGGTCCGCCCTGACCATGGGCCTGCGCGACTACGTCAACAAGAACCGCTTCCCCTCGGTCGTCCTCGGCCTCTCCGGCGGCATCGACTCCGCGGTCGTCGCCGCCATCGCCGTCGACGCCCTCGGCCCGGACCGCGTCGTCGGCGTCTCCATGCCCAGCGGCTACTCCTCCGGCCACTCCAAGGACGACGCGGCCGACCTGGCCAAACGCACCGGCCTGGACTACCGCTCGGAGCCGATCCAGCCGATGGTCGACGCGTTCCTGGCCAACATGTCGCTCTCCGGAACCGCCGTGGAGAACCTGCAGGCCCGGGTCCGCGGCGTCATCCTGATGGCGCTCTCCAACCAGGAGGGCCACCTGGTTCTGACCACCGGCAACAAGAGCGAGATCGCGGTCGGCTACTCGACGCTCTACGGCGACTCGGTGGGCGGCTTCAACCCGCTCAAGGACGTGCCGAAGTCGATGGTCTGGCAGCTGGCCCGCTGGCGGAACACCCAGCCCGGCACCCCGCCCATCCCGGAGAACTCGATCACCAAGGCGCCGAGCGCCGAGCTGCGCCCGGACCAGAAGGACTCCGACTCGCTGCCCGACTACTCGGTGCTGGACCCGATCATCAAGGGTTACGTCGACCACGACCGCGGCCGGGACGAGCTGGTCGCGGCCGGCAACGACGCGGCGCTGGTCGACCGGGTGCTCCGCATGATCGACATCGCCGAGTACAAGCGCCGCCAATCAGCGCCGGGCACCAAGATCTCCGGCAAGGCGTTCGGCCGTGACCGGCGCCTTCCTATTACGAACCTGTTTCAAGAAGGAAAGGATTCTAGTCCGTTTTAGGGCGGCGGGTGGGGTGGTCGGATGGGTGTGAAAACCTCCACTACACCCTGACCGCCGCCGGGTTCCCGGTGCGAAGATTTGCGCACCCGGGGACCGCATCCGCGCGGCCTCGAGGGAGGAGAGTTGCGATGTCCGAGATCCCGACCCTGTACGGCGGACCACCGACCCGCCGAGTCCGCACCCGCGACCTGCTCAACGCCAAGACCCGCGGCTACCGCTGGCCGATGCTCACGTCCTACGACATGTACACCGCACAGATCTTCGACCAGTCCGGCGTACCGGTCCTGCTGGTCGGTGACTCGGCGGCGAACAACGTCTACGGCTACGAGACCACCGTCCAGGTCACCGTCGACGAGATGCTTCCGCTGGTCAAGGCCGTCGTCCGGGCCACGAAGACCGCGCTGATCGTCGGCGACCTGCCGTTCGGCTCCTACGAGGAGGGCCCCACCCAGGCTCTCCGCACCGCCGTCCGGTTCATGAAGGAGGGCGGCTGCCACGCCGTCAAACTCGAGGGCGGCCTCCGGATGGCGCCGCAGATCGAGGCGATCACCGGCGCCGGCATCCCGGTCATGGCACACATCGGCTTCACACCGCAGCGCGAGCACACCATCGGCGGCTACCGCGTCCAGGGCCGCGACAACGAGGGCGCCGAGGTCATCGCCGACGCGCACGCGGTCGCCGAGGCGGGCGCGTTCGCCGTGGTCCTGGAGATGGTGCCCGGCGAGGTCTCCAAACAGATCACCAAGGAACTGCCGATCCCCACCGTCGGCATCGGCGCCGGCCCGGACACCGACGCACAGGTGCTGGTCTGGCAGGACATGGCCGGCCTGCGCACCGGCAAGGCGCCGCGCTTCGTGAAGCGTTACGCCGATCTCGCGGGCGCACTCACCGAGGCGACACGACAGTTCGCCGACGAGGTTCGCAACGGTGAGTTCCCAGCAGCGGAGCACACCTTCTAAAACCTTTTTCTTGTACGGTCGTGCCCGGTCACGCCATCACGAGGCCGGGCCGACTGCCGTCCCCGGCCTCATCGCGCCCGTTCCGGGCGGACCTGCCACGTCGATCTCACCCCAAACCCCAACCCCCGCCACCCGCCTCTGCCGCGCGGCGAAGTCCTCAAGATCTCCGGGGCCGGCCGGGGAGGGCGGATAGGCGCACACATTGACATTGTGTGGCGCGGGGATACTCGGAGGTCAGGGATACTCGAAGCGGACTGTGCGGGTGACCGGGTCGGCGGTGGAGAGGCGGACCTCGATGCGGTGACCGAGCGGCAGGTCGCCGAGACACTTCGCGCGGACGGCGGGATCGTCGAGCGCGACGGTGCCGCCAGGCGGGCGCTTCCCGTTCCCGTCCTCCCGGTCCAGCACCGCCACCTCGAAAATCTCACCGACACGGTGCTCCAGCAGCACAGCCTCCGCCAGATCGATCGCGCCCCGGTCGGCCGCGGACGCCAGCCGGTCAGTCGTGGACATCGCCTTCGGCAGGCGCGGCAGTGCTTCGGACGCCCAGTCGGGGACTGTGCTCCCGGCGTACAGGGATAGGCAGATCTCCGTCGCGAAGCGATCAGCGAGCCGCCGCAACGGCGCCGTGACGTGCGCATACGGCGCGCCCACCCCGCCATGTCCGGTCTCAGCCGGCAGCCCGGCCGCCGCATCCCCCACCGCCTGCGCCCCGTGAGTCGTCGCCGCGTTTCCCGTCGGCTGCGTCCCGCCCGCCGCCGCGTCGCTGGTGTCCGCGGGTGCGACGCCGAAGGCCGTGTAGGCCGCACCGCGCAGCAGGTCCGCGGCCTGGTCGAGGAAGGCCGCACCTCGCGGGCTCGCCGGGTCGACGGAAGCCACCACCGCGCCGACCGTCGCGCCCTCCGGCCACTGCACGCCGAGCGGCTCCGCCGCGGCCCGCAGTTTCGCCACCGCCTCGGGTTTCGGCGCCGGCATCGTCCGCAGCAGGCCGATACCGCCGTCGAGCATGATCCGGGCCGCTGCCATGCCGGTGAGCAGGGAGATGTGCGCGTTGTGCTCCTCCAACGGTAGCGGCGCCCGCAGCACCAGCCGCCAGCCGTCACCGTCCCGCTCGAGCTCCTGCGAGGGCAGCGGCAGGTTCACCGCGCCCCGGTCGGCCGCCCGGCCGGCCAGCAACGTACCGATCTCCGGCAGCAAGGCCAGCGGCTCAGGTGCGGTCCCGGCGTCGACGTCGCGCTGCACACCGGCGTAGTCCAGCTTCGCCCGGCTGCGCACCCGCGCCCGGCCCACCTCGACCGCGACAGTCTCACCGCCTGCGTCCAGGTCGATGGTCCACACCACCGCCGCCCGGTCACCGCCCGGCAGCAGGCTCACCGCGTCCTCGCTCAGCACCGGCGGATGCAGCGGAATCCGCCCGTCCGGCAGGTAGATGGTCTGCCCGCGCACCCAGCTCTCGGCCGCCAGCGGCCCGCCCGGGCGAACATAGGCGGCGACGTCGGCGATCGCGTACCGCACGCGGTAGCCACCGCCCGCCCGCCGGCTCAGATGCATGGCTTGATCGAGATCCCGCGACGTGGCCGGGTCCACGGTCACGAACGGCACCTCGGTGAGATCCATCGCCGGCAGCGGCGTCGACCGCGCGGCCTCCTCCGCCTCGGCGAGCACCGCCTCGGAGAACTCACCCGGCAGCTTCAGCTCCCGCCGCAACACCGAAAAATCGATCTGCCCCGCCAACACCACTTTGATCGGCACGGCTCATTCCTACCAGCGCGAAGCGGGCCCCGCCCCTCGGCGTGGCCCGCTCCCTCTTCCCGTGTCGCTCCCGCTAGCTCTTCGCCGTGTTGCTACCGCTTGCTCTTCGTCGTGTTGCTACCGCTTGCTCTTCGTCGTGTTGCGCGTGGTCCGGGCTGCGCCTGCCCCGCGACCACCGTTCGAAGTCGCCGCCGACCCTCGCCCGCTACCGGCAGCCGCTGAGCGCCCACCGCCGGCATTCGCCCCCGACGTACGCGTCACCCGCGTCGCCTTGGCCGAGTTCCCGTCGGCACGCCCAGCCTTGGCAGCAGCCGACTTGTTGACCGCCCGCTTCGCCGGCACCTGCTTGGTCACCGTCTTTGCCGGAGCTCGCTTGGCTGCTGTCTTCGCCGGCGCTTGCTTGGCTACGGTCTTGGCCGGCGCTTGCTTCTTGGCCGGTGCCTTCTTGGCTACGGTCTTGGCCGGCGCCTTCTTAGCTACGGTCTTGGCCGGCGCCTTCTTAGCTACAGTCTTGGCCGGTGCTTTCTTAGCCGGCGTCTGCTTGGCTGCCGTCTTCTTGGCCGCCGTTTGCTTGGCTGCCGTCTTCTTGGCCGCGTTCATGGCTCGCTTGGCGGTGACCGAAGCCGTACCGACCTCCGCCGCCATTTCGGTGACAGCCGCCTCGGCCACCCGAGCCGCCTTGCTGACAGCCGACCTGGCCGCTTCGACAGCAACCCTGGCCTTGGCGGTCTTGGCAACCGCCCGCTTCTCAGCCACCGCGACCGAACCCGCCCGCCCCACACCCCGCGACGACGCGGCCTTCCTGACCCCGGTCGTCTTTGCGGCCGTGGCCTTGGTCCCGGTCGCCTTGGCAGCTGTCGCCCGGGTTGAAGTCGCCCGGGTCGCCGTGGCCTTGGTCGCCTTGGTCGCCGTGGCCTTGGTCGCCGTCGCCTTGGTCGCCCTCGTCGCGGTTGCCTTGGTAGGCGTCGCCTTCGCCCCCGCCCTGGTCCCGGCCGTCGTCGCCTTGGTCGCGGCCTTCTTGCCGGCAGTGGCCTTGCTGGCGGTCGCTTTTGCAGCGGTCGCCTTCGTAGCAGTCCTGGTACCTGCCCTCGTAGCGGCCGTCTTCGTGGCAGCCGTCTTCGCGGTGGTCGCCTTGGTCCCGGTTGCCTTGGTCGCGGTCGCCTTGCTCGCGGTCGCCCTGGTCCCCGTCGCCTTGCTCGCGGTCGCCTTGGTCCCGGTTGCCTTGGTCGCGGTCGCCTTGCTCGCGGTCGCCCTGGTCCCCGTCGCCTTGCTCGCGGTCG
>NZ_JBHTDO010000032.1:94027-116899 GCF_042666575.1 Actinoplanes sp. GCM10030250
GTCGCCCTGGTCCCCGCTGCCTTGGAGGTGGCTGCCTTGGGAGCGGCGGTCTTCGACGTCGCGGCCTTCATGCCGGTGGTCTTGGTGCCGGTCGGCTTGACGCCCGCGGACTTCGTGGCCGTGGCCTTGGTGCCGACCGCCTTGGCCGGGGTGGTCTTGGGCGCCGTCGCCTTCGAGCCGACCGACTTGCGGGCGGTGGTGTTCGTCGCCGCGGTTCGGCCACCCGTCCGCGTGTTACGGGCCCGCCGGGTCGTCGGCCGGGGCTCGGCTTCGGGCTCGGACACGGCCTCGATTTCGGCTTCGGCAACGGTTTCCGCTGCGCGAGCCGCGGTACCCGCTGCGACGGCTGCGGTTCCGGCTGCCAGGGCGGCACTTTCCGCCGCCTTCGCCGCGGCGCCTGCCGCGTGAGCCGCGTCGCCCGCTGCCTCAGCCGCGGACTCGGTGGCTTCGGCTGCGGCTTCGGCCGTTCGACCGGCTCGGAACGGTCGCACGGTTGCGGCCGTCCGGCCCGCGCGGATGGGTCGCACCACGGGCGGCAGTGCGTCGTTCGCCTCGGCCGGAGTGGGTCCGGTGGAGACGGCGGTGCCGTTGCTACGGCTCAGGCGGATGGTGTCCGGCTCCGCACCGGCTGATTTCGGCACTCGGGCCACGCCGACCGCGGCCGGTTCGCTGTCTCCCGTGGAACCGCTGAACACCAGCCCGACCTGTCGCGAGGATTCATCACCCTGCTGGGATTCGGTACCCGAGCCGGAGGCGCCGAGCACCTCCAGATCCGGGCGGTCGGACCCCCACTGCTCGGAGTCCCGGTCCGGCTGGGCCGGTCCCCGCTCCGGTGAGAACCATCCACCCACGAACGGAACGTCCACACCAGCGGCCTCGTTCACGCTGATCTCGTCGCTCACCACCGGCTGTACGTCGTCCTCGACATCACCCGTGGAAACAGTGATCTGCGACTTCGGCAGGTTGCTCATAGCCGCCGCAACCCGGCGCGGCCGCCCCGTCCTGCTCACGGGTACAGGTGCCGCCTTCCCCCGCCCAGCGGACGCAGTAGCTGCCTTCGCCCGCCCAGCGGGAACAGCCGCCGCCTTCGTCTCGGGACGGCTCGAGGTGGTACCGGCACGAGCCTTCGGAGCTGTCGTCTTACCGGCGGCCTTCCCTGCTGACGTGGAGCTCTTGCTCGTGCCCTTCACCGCAGTGGCTTTCGCAGGAGCAGCCCGCTTGGTGGCCGGACGAACGGGCGCGGCAGCAGCGCCACTACGTGTGGCCTTACCCGGCTTGGCCGACGCGCGTCCCGCTTGCACAGGAACAACGGCCTTGGCCGCGGACCTGGTTTTGACGGTCTTGGCCGGCACAGTCTTGGCAGCGGAGGTCTTGGCAGGCGCTGCCTTCGCACGCACGGTCTTGGTCGCCGCGGTCTTGGTCGCCGCGGTCTTGGTCGCCGCGGTCTTGGTCGCCGACACCTTCGAGACGGTCGGCTTCGTGGCCACCGGGGCTTTCACCGTGACCTTGGCACCGGCCCGCGTCTTCGTCGAGGAGGCAGCAGCCGCGACGCGCTTGGCTGCCGTCCCGACCGCACTCTTCACCGCCGGTGACTTGGCGGTCGGGGCACTGCCCGACCGAGGCGCGGGCGTGCGAGTAGCAGGCCTGCGGGTAGCAGACGTGCGGGTAGCAGACGTGCGAGCGGCGGTCTTCGCCGGCGCGCGACCGGCAGCCGCCGCCTTGACGGAAGCAGCCTTTGCGGGCGTCTTGGCCACAGCGGAACGAGCCGCGGTCTTGGCCGCGGGCGCCGCCTTGAGAGCCGCCGCCTTCGACATCGACTTCGGAGCAGCCGCAGCCTTGGAGACAGCCGCAGCCTTGGAGACAGCCGCAGCCTTGGAGGCGGAGGCCTTAGTGGCGGGACCGCGGGCGGCAGCCGTCCGCGAGGCAGGCGCATTGTTCCGTGTGGACGCGGGACCAGCATTGCGGCCCGAAGCAGCCTTGCGTGGGGCTGCCGGCGCCGACTTGCGTACGGAAGCGGGAGCGGACGATGCCGACGCAGCTTTCCGGGTCGCGGCGGGCTTGCGGACCGGGACCGCGGCAGGCTTACGGGCCGGGGTCGCGGCGGGCTTCCGGGCCGGGGTCGCGGCGGTCGCGCGGCCTCCCGTACCGGATGACTGTGATGTGGTTCTTGAGGCCGCGCCGGAGGCAGCGGATCTGGTCGAAGCCGTTCTTGAAACGGGCATCGAGGCAGCGGGCATCGAGGTGTTCCTCCTTGCGAATGACTGCGGGCACGTCGGCGCCTGGAGTTGCGCGGTTCCGGGCTGGAATGCGGACCGGGCGTTTAGCTGGCCTCCCCTGTCCAGCGGGCGTCCTCGGCATCCCACTCGGCATTGCGCTTCTCGACCGTCTCGAGTGCCCGCGTCGCTTCGTCAGCCGTGGCGTAGGGACCGAGCCGGTACTGAGCGGGGCACACGTCGTCTCCGCTCTCCACCCGGTGGTCACGAAGGCACCAGAAGTAGCCTGCCCCGCCGAGCCCACTGTCGTTCATTCCATCACTGTGCCGCTAAAACCGGCCAAGCGCTACCGATTCGGGCAAAAAGTCCCAGATTTCCATTGTGGAATCCTTCAGGAAACGACAGAACCGCCCCGGCCGATACGGCCGGGACGGTTCGATGACGGAAAAATCAGCTGAGTTCGGCGGCGACGAGCTCGGCGATCTGGACGGCGTTGAGTGCCGCGCCCTTGCGGAGGTTGTCGTTGGAGATGAAGAACGCCAGCCCGTTCTCGGCGGTGGAGTCGGCGCGGAGACGGCCCACGTAGGACGGGTCGCGGCCGGCCGCCTGCAGCGGGGTCGGCACGTCGGAGAGCTCCACACCGGGCGCGGAGGCGAGCAGCTCGCGAGCCTGCTCGGGCGTGATCGGCCGGGTGAACCGGGCGTTGATCTGGATGGAGTGGCCGGTGAAGACCGGCACGCGCACGCAGGTGCCGGAGACCAGCAGGCCGGGCAGATCGAGGATCTTACGGCTCTCGTTGCGGAGCTTCTGCTCCTCGTCGGTCTCGGCGCTGCCGTCGTCGACGAACGAGCCGGCCTGCGGGATGACGTTGAAGGCGATCGGCTTCGGGAAGACGCGGGACTCGGGGAACTCCACGGCGGACCCATCGTGGGTCAGCTCGGTTGCCCGGTCCGCCACCTTCTTGATCTGCTCGTCGAGCTCGGCCACGCCGGCCAGGCCGGCACCGCCGACCGCCTGGTAGGTGGTGGCGATGAAGGAGACCAGGCCGGCCGCGTCGTGCAGCGGGCGCAGCACCGGCATCGCGGCCATGGTGGTGCAGTTCGGGTTGGCGATGATGCCCCTCGGGCGAACCCTGGCGGCGTCCGGGTTCACCTCGGCGACGACGAGCGGCACCTCGGGGTCCATCCGCCAGGCGGAGGAGTTGTCGACGACGACCGCGCCGGCCTCGGCGACACGTGGCCCGTACTCCTTCGAGCCGCCCTTGCCGGCGGAGAAGAGCACGATGTCGAGGCCGCGGTAGTCAGCCGTGGCGGCGTCCTCCACGGTCACCTCGCCGTCACCCCACGGGAGGGTGCGGCCCGCGCTGCGCGCGGAGGCGAAGAGCCGCAGTTGGTCAACAGGGAACTCGCGCTCGGCCAGGATGCGGCGCATGACGCCACCGACCTGACCCGTCGCGCCGACGATGCCGATCCTCATGGACACCAAAATACGGCCTGAACTGCGAACGAAGAAATCATGTTGTTCAGAATATGGGATGGGCGTCTCATATTTGAGGACAACAGGTCTAGCTTCGAGGGCATGGCGACGTACACCCACGGGCATCACGAGTCGGTCTTGCGCTCACACCGCTGGCGCACCGCAGAGAATTCGGCGGCCTACCTGTTGCCGCATCTTTCCTCCGGAATCTCCCTCCTGGACGTCGGATGCGGTCCCGGCACCATCACCGCGGACCTGGCGGCACGGGTCACACCCGGCCGGGTCACCGCGCTGGAGCAGACCGAGGCCGCCCTCGACCTGGCCCGCGCGCAGATCGGTCTGGCGAACGTGGACTTCGCCGTCGGCGACGTCCACGCGCTCGACTTCCCCGACGGCATCTTCGACGTGGTGCACGCGCACCAGGTGCTCCAGCACGTCGCCGACCCGGTGGCCGCGCTGCGCGAGATGCGCCGGGTGGCCCGGCCCGGCGGGCTGGTCGCCGCGCGGGACAGCGACTACGCGGCCTTCACGTGGTACCCGCTGGTGCCCGAGCTGGACGAGTGGCTGGCGCTGTACCAGCGGGTGGCCCGGGGCAACGGCGGCGAACCGGACGCCGGCCGGCGGATGCTCGCCTGGGCGCGGGCCGCCGGGTTCACCGACGTCACCGCCACCGCGAGCGTCTGGTGCTTCGCGAACGCGGAGGACCGCGAGTGGTGGGGCGGGATGTGGGAGGAGCGGGTCCTGAAGTCGGAGATGGCCGACACCGCGCTGCGGACCGGCGCGGCGACCGACGAGGACCTGCGGCGGATCTCGGCCGGGTGGCGGCGGTGGGCCGACGACGAGGACGGCTGGCTGGCCATCACCCACGGCGAGATCCTGTGCCGCGTATAGGGCTCAGGTCTTGGGCCGGAACGCCCAGTGCCAGGACTCGCGCGGCACGTTCTCCACGAAGCCGTAGTTGTCGGCGTTCTTGCGCATCCAGTTCAGCGCCTTGCCGTTGAGGTCGAGGTCGGTGGCCATGCCCCAGCCGTGCTCGCTGGTGCCCGGCTTGGCCGCGAGCCCGCCCTGTGAGTACAGCCCCTTACGCCGGGCGATGTCCACCTGCTCGGCGTAGGGGCGGTACGAGTCGCTGATGCCGATCGTGACCCCGTCACGCTTGGCGTCCTCGATCATCCGGTTCAGGTTCTCGGCGGCCGGTGCCCACAGTTTGTGCCCGGTTCCGCCGACCTGCGCCAGAGCGTTGTCCGGGATCTTTCCGTTCCCGTACGCGGCGAGGTCGACCGGAATACCCTTGCCATTGAGCTTGTGCGTCTGTTTCGAGGCGGTAGGACCCTCGGCCGACGCGACGGCGCTCTGCAGATGGTTCGCGAAGGTCGCACCGCTGGTCCCGCTCGACTTCGTCGACTGCGTAGCGGTGCTCGTGGCCTGCTGAGTCTGCATCGCGATCATCCGGCTCTGGATGTCGGCGATGCGTGCGTTCACTCCCTCGATACCCACGCCTTCTCGATCGGCGACCCGGGAGAAAACTGAGCCGCTACGCGAAAAACCTCAGGACGCGGAGGCCAGGTTGATCGTGTGCTGGGTGTGGGCGACCTTCGCCTGCAGGTAGCGGACGTTGGCCGGGGAGGCGTGCACCCCGGTGGGCCGGACCGCGCGCACGTCCACACCGAGCTCGCGCAGTTGCCGCGGCTTGTCCGGGTTGTTGGTGAGCAGGTCGATCGCGGACACCCCGAGAGCGGCGAGCATCTGCGCCGCCGCCGTGTAGTCGCGCTCGTCGTCACCGTGCCCGAGCGCCCGGTTGGCCTCGTAGGTGTCCATCCCGAGGTCCTGGAGCGCGTACGCGTCGAGCTTCGCGTACAGCCCGATGCCGCGACCCTCCTGGCGCAGGTAGAGCAGGTATCCGCCGGCGCCCGCGATGCGCTCGACGGCCTCGCGCAGCTGTGGTCCGCAGTCGCAGCGCTGGGAGCCGAACACGTCACCGGTCAGGCATTCCGAGTGCATCCGCACCAGTGGCACCCCGGCCCCGGCGGGGTCGCCGAGAGCGAGCGCCAGGTGCTCCTTGCCGTCGGCCAGACCGGTGAAGGTGATCACCTCGGCGGTGGTGGTGAACCCGTCGGGGAACTCGAGCGGAACGGTGACTCGCGTACGAACAGGCATGCCCTCTCCCTGTGCTTGGTCGTCACCGGATCGACCGTACGCGCCGGGTCATGAGGCAGCCACGGTTGCCTTCGGGTCGCTGTTCACCGGCTCCCCTTCCAGGCGCCCGGTCAGATCCAGGTCCAGCTCCGATGTCCGGTTCCGGCGGTTGGGCATGATGTTCGTGACGAGCACGATCAGACAGCCGATCGCCGCGTAGAGGGCGAGCACGGTCAGGTGGCGGCCGATCTCGGCGCCCGGAAAGTACAGGTTGTCGCGTACGGCTTGGACGCCCGCGCCGGTGGGCAGGTTCTCGCCGAGGCGGCGGCCGAACGCGGGAGGAACTCCGGCAGGATGCTGGCACCGGAGATCACCGTGCCGATCTGATTGTCCTCGGCCACGAGGTGAGCCTGGCCGAATCGCCGGCGCCGCGTGGGTGATTCAGGCCAGATCGGCGGGGTTGGTGTTGGCACCGCAGAGCAGCACGACCACCCGCTCCCCCGGCTCCGGCCGATAGGCGCCGGACAGCAATGCCGCCTGAGCCGCCGCCGTGCCGTGCTCCACCACGATCCGGTAGTCGTCCCAGAGCCGGCGGCGCGCGTCCACGATCGCCTCGTCAGTCACCAGAACCGACAAGACATTCCGATCAGAAGCCATTTTGTACGCGATCCGCCCGGCCCGCCGCGCGCCGAGTGAGTCGGCCGCCACCCCGGAGACCGGCACGTCCACCGGCTCGCCGGCTTCGAGGGCGGCGTTCAGGGCGCGGGAGGTCTCCGGCTCGACCGCCACGATCCGGTGCTGCGGCAGTGCGGCGATCACCCCCGCGATCAGGCCACCGCCGCCGACCGCCACCAGCACGGTGTCGAAGCCGTCCGGCAGCTGTTCGAGCAGCTCCAGGCCGAGGGTGCCGTTGCCGGCGACCATCGCGGGGTCGTCATAGGCGTGACAGAACAGGGCACCGGTCTCGTTCGCCCGTACGGTCGCGGCCTCGTACGCCTCGGCGTACTCGGTCCCGGCCTGCACCACCCGGGCGCCCAGCTTCCCCAGCTTCGCGACCTTGACCGCCGGGGCGGTGAGCGGCACGTAGACCTCGGCCGGCACGCCCAGTTCGCGGGCGGCGAAGGCGGCTGCCAGGCCGGCGTTGCCCCCGGAGGCGGCGATGATCCCGGCTTCCGGCAGGGCGCTGCGCTCGGCCCCGGCGGCGATCTGGTTCACCATGCCGCGAGTTTTGAAGGAACCAGCGTGCTGGAGGTATTCGAGCTTGCACCACTGGTCCGGGCCCGCGCCCACCACCGGCGTCCGCCGGATCCGGCCGGCGGAGCGGCGGGCGGCGGCCCGCACGTCGGAAAGGTAGATCATCAGGGGAAGCCTAGGCGACGCTCCAGCTCACCCGGCTCGAAGGGACGGGTAACCGCTCTCCCACCAGGCGGGCGAGGTCGAGTAATCGGTTCGAGAAACCCCACTCGTTGTCGAACCAGCCGCGCACCTTCACCCCGCCGTCCGCGGTGGCCTGCGTGCCGGACGGGTCGAACAGGCACGACGCGGAGTTGTTCTTCACATCGATCGACACCGTCGGGTCCGGGTCGTACGCCAGGATCCCCCGCATCGGCCCGGCTGCCGCCTCGGCCATCGCCCGGTTGATCTCCTCGACCGTGACCGGCCGGTCGGTCTGCCCGGAGAGCTCGGCGAGCGAGCCCACCGGGGTCGGCACGCAGTAGTAGCTGTACCGCATCTCGCCGATCTCGGGCAGCGCCACCCGCACCAGGTCACCGACCACGTAGTTGTGCGGGACGATGCTCTCGCCGTTGGCCCGCCCGAGCCGGGGATCGTCGCGTGAGGTGCCGACCACCGAGTCCTGCACCCGCTGCCAGCCCTGCGACGCCAGCATCACCGACGTGTTCACCGAGCGCAGGCCGAAGCGGTCGAGCAGCACCTTCGCCATCACGGTGAGGGCGTTGACACCGCACGAGGCCGGCGAGACCACGTCGTGGGCCGCCGGGTCGTAGCTGAGGTGGTTGGCACCGAAGACCAGGAAGGCGTCCGGGTCGTCGGCCGAGGCGCTGATCACCACCTTGCGGGCGCCACCGTGGGTGATGTGGGTCCGCGCCGTGGTCCCCGCCCGGAATCGGCCGGTGGCCTCGATGACGACGTCCACCCCCTCGTCGGCCCACGGGATGCGCTCCGGGCGCTCCTGGTGGAATGCGCGGATGGCATGGTCGTTCACCACCAGGTAATCACCCCGGGTGGTGACCGTGCCCGGGAAGGCTCCGCGAATGCTGTCCCGGCGCAGGCCGTACGCCAGCTTCTCGGTGGAGGCGATGTCGTTCACCGCGGCGATCTCCACGCCCGCATGGGGCGCGCACGCCACGATCCGGGTCAAGCTTCGGCCGATCCGCCCGAATCCGTTGATCCCGATCGCGACAGTCATCAAGCGCTCCTCGACTCCGGATGCTTTGTCAGCATTTTCCCGTGACCAGGCCGCCCCCACTCCCGCAAGGGTCCACCCGCCGTCACGACTTCGACACTATGAGTTGTGCAAGTTGCACGTCAACGGACGACATTCTCACACCGTCCCAGCGGCAGACATCGACGTGCGGCGAGCACTGTGGACTTACTTCCGGCATGCTGTGGACGTGCCCATATTCGTCTCCCACGCCGTCCCTGATGGGCCATGGGCACAGTGGATCGCCCTCGAACTCCGGGCCGCCGGGCACGAGGTGAATCTCGACCCGGCCGGTGCCGACTTCGCGTCGCGGATAGCGGTCGCGCTTTCCGGTAGCGACCCCGTTGTGGTCCTGCTCTCCGCCGAACACCGGGGCACCGAATCAGACTGGGCCGGCCTCTCCTGCCCCGCTCCACCCGGGCGCCTGATCCTTGTCGGTCTTGACGCGACGGGGGCGCCGCCGCCGCTGAGCGCGATGACCTGCCACAGTCTGCACGGACTCGACGAAGAGGACGCTCTGGATCTCCTGCTGGGACTCGTCGGAGGGCCCCGCCTTCATCCGAACGAGTAAATACCGGCCGATGAGGGTTAGACGGGGCGCTGCGGTGGTAAGCCGCGGCGTCGCGCTCGCCGGGTGGCTGTCCACAATCATCCGCCACCCGATCCGCGGGACCATCGGCTTTTTTCGGTCCGGCTGGCTGCCGGCCCCACGGCGACCCGGCGGCGGAAGGCACCTCCGCCGCCGGGCCGCCGACGGAGCGTCAGCGCAGGAACGCGCGATAGAACAGGAGGAGGCCGATCGTCGTACCGAACGTCACGATCACCCACCTGAGAACCCGGGCGGGCATCCGGCGGGCGAGGCGTGCTCCTGCGTACCCTCCAACGATCGTGGCCGGTGCAAGCGTGAGCGCGGCAGCCCAATCGACGTCCGCGAAGATCGCGAAGACCAGCAGCGTGATCAGCCCGACGGTGGCCGAGAGCACGTTCTTCAGCGCGTTGATCCGCTTCAGCGGCTCGTCGAGGATCAGCGCGAGCGCGGCCACGTACATGACACCGAGCGCCGCACCGAAGTAGCCGCCGTAGATCGCCCCGACGAACACCACCGTCTGCAACGTGACCGCCGCCCGGCGCGGCGACATCGCCCGCGGATGCCCGACAAGCCCACGCAGCCGATCCTGGAAGGCCAGCGTGGCAGCGGCGCCCAGCACCAGGAACGGCACCACCACCTCGAACGCCCGCGCCGGGGTGAGCAGCAGCAGCGCACACCCGGCCGCCGTACCGACGACAGCGGCCACGACCGTCGACCGCACCCGCTGCCCCTGACCGGCGAGATCAGCCCGGCTGCCGACAACGCTGGACACGTAGCCGGGGAATACGGAAACCGAGTTCGTCACGTTCGCCTCGACCGACGGAAGGCCGGTGGCGATCAGGCTCGGAAACGTGATCAGCGACCCGCCACCGGCGATCGCGTTGACCGCTCCGGCAGCAACGCCCGCGGCCACGAGCAGCAGAATGTGCGCGATATCCATGGTGCCCGTGAATCTACGGCCTTCCCCTCGATCCCGTCCCCGCCCCGCGCCGCCCCGCCCCGCGCCGCCTGGTGCGTGCCGCCCCCGCGCGTGCCGCCCCCGCGCGTGCCGCCCCCGTGCGTGCCGCCCCACGCCACGCCGCGCCGCCCCGTGCGTGCCGCCCTCGCCGTGCTTCCGCCTTCGCACCGCCTCGCCCCGCGTCCGGCCCCGACCCGCCATCGCCACTGTCGCTGCCGGCCGTCACCGCCGCGATCTTGTGACTTCCCAGCCCACCGGGCCTCCGCAACGTCTCAAGATCGCGTGGAGTCAGTTTGGGGGGGGCGGCTCGTCACGAGAGTGCGCGCGCCGGGACGGGTCGTCGGCGAGGGGGCGGGGTGGGATTGTGGAGGCTACGGCGGGTGGTTGCCGGGCGGCACGTACTATTGCGGCGCGACGGACGAGTTGGCTGGGCGGTCGCGTCGGTGTCCTTCGGGGCATCGCCGAGGAACGTCCGGACTCCGCAGAGCAGGGTGGTTGTTAACGGCAACCCGGGGTGACCCGCGGGACAGTGCCACAGAAAACAGACCGCCGGCACGCATCACGGTGCGGCGCCGGTAAGGGTGAAACGGTGAGGTAAGAGCTCACCAGCACCCCGGGTGACCGGGGTGGCTCGGTAAACCCCACCCGGAGCAAGGCCAAGCAAGGCCGCTGCCGCAAGGCGGCGGCCGGCGCAGGCGTTCGAGGGCTGCTCGCCCGAGCCTGCGGGTAGGCTGCACGAGCCTGTCGGCAACGGCAGGCCGAGATGGATGGCCGCCACCGGCGACCACGTCGCCGGCTACAGAATCCGGCGTACAGGCCGACTCGTCCGTCGCCCGACACCGCCGCCGCGGCCCAGCCCCCGGCGTTGACGAGGCTTGGGGGGGTGGGTCTAGCGGACCCGGCGGGTCGAGCGGGCGACGATCTTCTCGTACTCCGGGTGTTTGTCGAGCCAGCCGCTGATGAACGGGCACATCGGCACCACGGTCCGGCTCTTGGAGCGGGCGTCGTCCATCACCGCGCGGGCCAGCGCCGACCCGGCGCCGTTGCCTTCGAAGGCGGGGTCGACCTCGGTGTGGGTGTAGACGATGATGTTGCCGCTCAGCTGGTAGGTGACCACGCCGGCCAGCGCGTCCGTCTCGTCGCGCGCCTCGAAGCGTTCCCGCTCGGGCACGTCGGTCACTGTGAAGGTCACCCCGAGATTGAACCACCCGGCAGAACAGCGGGAACGCGGAGACCAGGCTGGGAGTCAGCAAGACGGACGACACAGCGTCATCAGGCTGAACAGCTACACCACGGGGAGCGATGAACTGTCACTACTGCGCCCGGTGCACGCCGACCGCCACCGGACGCTCCTCCAGCATTTGTTCGAGTTCGTCGCGCTCAGCCCGTACCCTCGCCCTTTCCGCCGCCTTGGCCGCCCGCGACCTTGCCGCTTCCGCCCGGGCCTGGTCCGCCGCGGCCTTGGCCGCCTGATTCGCCTGCCGCGTCTGTGCCGCCTTCGCCGCACGGGCTCGCGCCACTTCCGGGTCGAGTTTGCGGTTCGGGTGGACCTCGGTGATCACCTCGACCTCGCGGGCCTCGATCGCGGCGAAGTCCGGCCGGATCTTGGCTGCGACCCATTCGACGCCGGCGACGAGGCCGACCACCAGGGCGAAGATGATGCGCAGGCCGAGCGGGCCGGGTGCGGCGAAGTTGACGGCGGCGGAGATGACCACCACGACGGAGAGGATTTTCATGGCGGCGCGTTTGGCGTCGACGGCCATGCCGGTGGTCTGGGTGATCGTGAGCATGGAGAGCATGGCCAGGTCGAAGACGCCGGGCACGATCCAGGCGAACATGCCGGCACCCAGTGCGGACAGGTAGTGGGCCTGATGCAGGTAGCTGGCGGCCAGAGCACCGATGAGGATCATGCTGTTGGCACGCTTGATCGTCCGGATGGCCCGCAGCATGCCGGGCACCGCGCCCTTGGCGTATTCGGTGGCGAACTGCTGCGTGAGAGTCGGCTGAGTGGGCAACGCGATGCTCCTCCGGGGGTACGACAGAACGCCGCACCGGAGCGACAAAGGCGACGTCAGAGACGAACGCTACCGGAAGGGACGCGAGTAGCACTCCGATTCCGGAGTAAACGCGGGCCCGGGCGCGCGCCCGGGCCCGCCGATGAGAGAAGGCTTACGTGGAGGAGACGGGATCGGTCCGCTGACGCTCGATGCGGGGGTCACCCTCGTCGGCGAAGTAGTCGTCCGGCTGGGTGCCGTCGACTCCTTCCGGCGTCTTCGCGGCACGCAGGATCAGCGTGGCGATCACGGCCACCAGCAGGTTGACGATGACCGTGACGAAGCCGACGTAGATCGTGATCTTGGTGTCGAAGCCGAATTCGGAGAGTGGGAAGGCGGAGCCGCCGAAATGCTTGCGGCCGGTCGCGGCGTTGGGGATCTGCCAGAGCATCCAGAAGCCGAGGGCCATGCCCGCCGCCCAGCCGGCGAGGAGCGCGCCCCGGTGCAGCCAGCGGGTGTAGAGGCCGATGACCACCGCGGGTGCGGTCTGCAGGATGATCACGCCGCCGATCAGCTGCAGGTCGATGGAGAACTGCGGGTCGAGGAAGACGATGCAGGCCACCGCGCCGACCTTGACGACCAGCGAGGTGATCTTCGCGACGCTGGCCTCCTGCGCGTGGGTGGCGTCCTTGCGCAGGTACTCCTTGTAGATGTTGCGGGTGAACAGGTTCGCCGCGGCGATCGACATGATGGCCGCGGGGACCAGGGCGCCGATACCGATGGCGGCGAACGCGATGCCGGCGAACCAGGACGGGAACTGCTGGTCGAAGAGCAACGGCACCACGGTGTTGCTGTCCACGGTGCCCGGGTTGGCGCCGGGCAGCGGCTTCACCCCGGCGGCGATGGCCATGTAACCGAGCAGCGCGATCAGGCCGAGCAGCAGGCTGTACGCCGGCAGCGCCGACATGTTCCGCTTGATCACGTCGCGGTTCCGGCCGGCCAGCACACCCGTGATGCTGTGCGGGTAGAGGAAGAGCGCGAGCGCCGAGCCGAGGGCCAGCGTGAAGTACTGGACCTGGTTGTTGGCGTTGAGCAGGATGCCGTCGTTCGGCGACGGTGAGGCCTGGAACTTCGCGTCGGCAGCGTTGAAGATCGCGTTCCAGCCGCCCAGCTTGTACGGCAGCCAGAGCACCGCCACCAGGATCACGATGTAGATGAGCGTGTCCTTGACGAACGCGATGAGCGCCGGCGCCCGCAGACCGGACTGGTACGTGTACGCCGCCAGGATCGCGAACGCGATGATGATCGGCAGATGCCGGGCGAACGCGCTCTCCCCGGTCACCCCCATCGTCTTGAGCACCGCCTCGATGCCGATCAGCTGGAGCGCGATGTACGGCATCGTCGCCACGATCCCGGTGATCGCAATGACCAGCGCCAGGGTCGGCGACTCGAACCGGGTGCGGACGAAGTCGGCGGGCGTCACGAATCCGTGGCGGTGCGACACCGACCACAGCCGGATCAGGATCAGGAAGAACAACGGGTAGATGACGATGGTGTAGGGCACCGCGAAGAACCCGGCGGCCCCCGCACCGAAGATCAGCGCCGGTACCGCGACGAACGTGTACGCCGTGTACAGGTCGCCGCCCACCAGGAACCAGGTGACCCAGCCGCCGAAGCTGCGCCCGCCCAGGCCCCACTCGTCGAGGTGCGCCATGTCCTTCGGCGCCCGCCATCGCGCCGCCACGAAGCCCATCCCGCTGACCAGCAGGAACAGGAACGTGAAGACGACGATCTCAGTGATGTGCTCGCTCATCGCCGCCCCCGCTTCGTCATCCGGTAGACGAGCGTCGTGGTGGTGACGCCCAGCAGGATGAAAGAGAGCTGCAGCCAGTAGAAGACCGGGAACCCTGCCAGACGCGGCTCGTCGTGGTTGTAGAGGAAGGTCAGCAGCGGCACCACGATCGGCACCAGGAGCAGCCAGTTCCAGGGACTTCTATCGGTACGCGGAGTTTCCGGCTCAGCCATGAGTCTCCTTTGTCCAAACGTTGCGTGTGGCTTACGTCACGCTAACGAGGCATCGGAAGATCGGGCGATACCCAGTGCGCCGAACGGGCGAGGCGGTGCGCCGAATGGGCACACCGCCTCGCATCACGAAGAACTACCGCAGGCCGGCCGCGATCGCCTTGGTCAGGGACGCCTTCTCGTCGTCACCGTCGAGCGACCACATCATCGCGCCGCCGAGTCCCTTGAGCCGGATGTAGAGCGACTTCTGCAGCAGGACAGCCGGATCGTCGTACGTCCAGAAGGTCGTCCCGTCGAAGAGCCAGGCGTGTCCGTTGCGCAGGTCACGGTGGACGGTGTAGCCCTGCGCCGGCAGCTGCTTGAGCCGCTTGTAGTCCTCGGTGCCGCCACCGAAGGCGCTGGGCGCCGCGCCGGTGGCCGCACCGAACAGGCCGTTGCGCCCGCCGGTGACACCGGTCCAGCCCTGACCGTAGTAGGGCACACCGAGGATCAGCTTCCGCTTGGGCGCACCACCGGCGATCCAGGCGTTGATCGTGTTCTCCACCGAGAAGTCCGGGTTGTCCGGCGCGCCGGCCGGCACCCGCAGGGCGGACTGCTGGTTGGCCACCGGCTCCCACGTGCCGTGGAAGTCGTAGCCCTGCACCGTCGCGAAGTCCAGGTACTTGAAGATCTTGTTGACCTCGAAGCCCGCCTCGATCTTGGCCGGAGCGGCCGGAACGAACGCGCTCAGCTGGTACTTCTTCTTGGTGGTCCGACCGAGCTTGTCGAGCTGGGAGCGGAACTCGGCGGTCAGCAGCGTGAAGTTCTGCTTGTCCTCGGGCCGGATGACGTTGCCGACGTTGCCGGACGAGCCGGGCCACTCCCAGTCCAGGTCGATGCCGTCGAAGATGCCGGACGCGACACCAGCGGGCAGGCCCGGCAGGTTGCCCTTGATCCACAGATCGATGCAGGACGAGACCAGCTTCTTGCGGGAGGCGTCGGTCAGGACCGCGTCCGAGAAGTGCGCCGAACCGGTCCAGCCGCCCAGCGAGATGAGCGCCTTGAGCTTCGGGTTCTTCTTCTTGATCTCGGCGAGCTGGTTGAGGTTGCCGGAGATCGGCTGGCCGGCGACGTCGGCGACGCCGTCCACGCTGTTCTCCGCGGAGAACGGCGTCTGCCAGTCGGCCCAGGGGTCGGCCGAGTCGCAGACCCCGGCAGCGGTGACCGGGCCGAACGCGTAGTTGATGTGGGTCAGCTTGGCCGCGGCACCGGACTGCTGCACGTCAGCCAGCTGAAAGTCACGGCCGTAGATGCCCCACTGCGTGAAGTAAGCGACCTTCAGGTACGAGGAGTCCCTGTTATGTGCCTGTACGGGAGTCGGTGCGGCAGCCACGACGGCCGCGGCGGCGGCCGTCACGGCGACGAGGCGGCGGGTCAAACCGCGCATGAGCCCTCCAGGGCGAAACGTTGAAGAAAGTTTCCTAATTGAGGAAGCTAAACGTCACGCCCTGCAGGGTCAATAACTATCGAAGATGGGCCGTCTCGTTGACCGAGCGCACCGCGATGTTGCCGTCCGGCCACACGTCCATCGTGGAGACGCCGGCGGCGTCCAGGAACAGCCGATGCAGGAAAGCGTCACCGGCCGCGAGCGCGTCGCGCAGGATCAGCTTGATGGGCGAGACGTGAGAGACAAGAACGACAGTCTTTCCGGGGTACGCAGAAAGCACAGTCGCCAACGCCCCGCGCACCCGTTTCGCGACCGCCTGGAACGACTCCCCGCCCGGCGGAGCGACGCTCGTCGAGTCCAGCCACGCCTGCATCTCGTCCGGCCACTCCTTCTGCACCTCGGCGAAGGTACGGGCCTCCCACGCTCCGAAGTCGCACTCGATGAGGTCGTCCATCACCGTGACGGGGACTCCGCCCACCTCGGCGGCGATCAGCTCCGCGGTCCGCGTACACCTCGCCAGTGGCGAACTGAGAACGGCCGTGACGTCGCGGCAGATGCCCGCCACCCGCCCGGCCGCGGCCATCGCCTGTGCCTCGCCCTCGTCGGTGAGCGGCACGTCGCCGCGCCCGGAGTAACGGCCCTGCGAGGTCAGCGGGGTCGAACCGTGCCGGACCAGGATGATCCGCGTCGCGTTCTCCAGCGACGGCGGCGCCCAGGAGCGGGGCTTCGCCGCGGGCGGCGCCGACTGCGGCGCGGCGACGTCCGGAACCTTTTTGCCGGCGGCCTCGTCCATCGCCCGGTTGGCCAGCGCGTCGGCGTCCTTGTTCCGCTCCCGGGGGATCCAGTCGAAGGTGACCTCGGAGAACTTGCCGACGAGCTTGGCGGCCTCGGCGGCGAGCGGGCGCAGGCCCGGGTTCTTGATCTGCCAGCGGCCGGACATCTGCTCGACGACCAGCTTGGAGTCCATCCGGACGTCGACCCGGTCGGCGTTCAACTCGGCGGCGGCACGCAGGCCGGCGATCAGCCCCGAGTATTCCGCCACGTTGTTCGTGGTGACGCCGATCGAGTCGTAACGCTCCAGCAGGATCTCTCCGGTGGCCGCCTCCTTGACCACGGCGCCGTACCCGGCCGGGCCGGGATTGCCCCGGGAACCCCCGTCCGCCTCGACGATGACGCGCAGGCTCACAGCCCGGACTCCGAGGTACGCACCATGATCCGGCGGCACTCCTCGCAGCGGACCACCTCGTCGGCCGGTGCCGCCTTGACCCGGGCCAGGTCGGCTCCGTAGAGCTCGATCCGGCAGGCGCCGCAGCGTCCCGCGTACACCAATGCCGCGCCCATCCCGGTCTCGGTGCGGATCTTGTCGTAGAGGGTGATCAGATCGGCCGGGAGGTCCGCCGCGAGCGGGACCCGCGACGCCGTCTTGAACTCGTGCTCCTTGGTCAGCTCGTCCAGGCTCTCGTCGCGCCGCCGCTCGGCGTCGGTACGCCGCCCCGCCACCGCCGCCAGCCGCCCCTGCACCTCCGTGAGCACCGCGGCTGCCGTCTCCCGCTGCTCCATCAGCTCCAGCTCGGCGTCCTCCAGCTCGGACTGCCGCCGGTTCAGCGTGGCCAGCTCGTGCTCCAGCCCCTCGATCTCCTTCAGCGCACCGCCGGCCTTCAGGCGCTGCTGATCCCGGTCCTTGCGGGTCCGCACCTGCTCGATGTCCTTCTCGTAGCGGGAGATGTCCCGGTCCAGGTCGTCGACGGCGACCTGGGCACGCACCCGCTCGTCCTCCAGCGCGGAGACCTCACGCGCGGCGGCGTCGATCTCGGCGAGCTCGGGCAGGGTCTTACGGCGGTGCGCGAGCTGGGCGAGAGCGGTGTCGACAGCCTGCAGATCAAGCAGGCGGCGCTGGGCTTCCGGGGCGGCCTTCACGGGTGGGTCTCCTTCTCAGAAGCGGAATGGACGGTCCAGGGGTCGGTGTCCAGGTCGGACACCACCACATCAACGGGGAAACCGGCACGCAGCCAGACCGCCACGTCGTCGAGCCAGGGACGCTCGCTCGCCCAGTGTGCGACGTCGAGCAGCGCCGGACCACCGTCCGCGAGGTGCTCGCTGACCGGGTGATGGCGCAGATCGGCACAGAGGTACGCGTCGACGCCCGCCCTGGTCGCGGCGGCCAGGAACGAGTCGCCCGCGCCACCGCAGACGGCGACCGTACGGATCGCGCGTCCCGGGTCGCCCGCGGCGCGCACCCCGGCGGCGGTGGCCGGCAGCCGTCCCGCCGCGAAGCGCGCGAACTGCTCCAGGGTGAGCGGCACCGCCAGCTCACCGATCCGGCCCAGGCCACGTCCCTCTCCCGCGGCCGCGCCCTCGGCGGGAACCAGAGGTCGCAGGCCGGCCAGGTCGAGGCGGGCGGCGAGCGCGTCGGAGACACCCGGGTTCGCCGTGTCGGCGTTGGTGTGGGCGGTGTAGAGCGCCACCCCGGCACGGATCAGCCGGTGGACGATCCGGCCCTTGAAGGTATCCGGGGCGATCGACGACACCGGCTTCAGCAGCAGCGGGTGGTGGGCGACGATCAGATCCGCACCGGCCTCGAGCGCCTGGTCGACGGTCTCCGGGACGCAGTCGACGACGCACAGGATCCGGGAGACCCGGTGATCGAACTCGCCGAGCACCAGCCCCACGCGGTCCCAGGATTCCGCCCAGTCCCGCGGGTACCGCGCGTCCAGGGCTTCCACCACGTTGCGGACGGTGCAATCTGTCACGACCGCAAACTCTATATGGCTAGGAAACCGCCCCCGGCTCGACTCGGCTGCTCGCCGCCTTGACCGTCGGGCTCACCGCTTGCAGCGCGCGCCGCCACGGGAACTGCCCGCGGTACCGGTCGGTCTGGCCGGGGCCACCGAGCCGGCAGACGTCCTCGCCGTAGAGCACGTGCACACCCCAGTCCCGCAGCTTGGCGAGACTCTCGTGCAGCGCCGGGTGCAGGGCCATCACCTTGTTGGTGTAGGGCACCACGGCGGTCGGTACGCCGTAGCCGTACCCCTCGACGAGCAGGCCGAGCACGAGCGTGTCGGTGATCCCGGCGGCCCACTTGTTGACGGTGTTGACGGTGGCCGGCGCGACGATCATCGCGTCGGCGGCCGGGAGCACGTCCGGGTCGCCGGGACTCTTGTACGAGGAACGCACCGGATGCCCGGTCTGCGCCTGCAACGCCGCCACGTCGACGAACTTGCGGCCGTCCGGGGTCGTCACCACGCAGACCTCCCAGCCCTCGTTCTGGGCGAGAGTGACCAGGATGCCGACGTCCCGGGCCATCGGTGAGCCGCATACGAGCACGTACAGCACACCGGGTGAGGGGTTACCCGTCATCACGCGAGGACCCACCTCATACGCCGACTCCCATCTGTTCTGCCAGCTCCGCTATCGGGGCCGGTGGCGTGCCCCGGGTACGCCGGAGCACGTCGGAAAGGACTTCGTGGGCGAGTGGCCGGCATCGCATCTCGGACGGGGCGAGCCGGTCGCCCTCGAGCAACATCTCGCCGGCTCTCTCGATATCGCCGATCTGCGTGTAACCGCGGGCGATGTCCAGGTAGTGATGTGCGCGGCGTTCCGGGAGCATGGCGTTGAAGCCTTCTTTGTCCATGTTCTCGTGCGCCTCGACCGCCAGCCGGCCGTCACCGAGCTCGACAGCTGTCGCGCAGCGGTGCAGCTGCACGTTCGTCGGCCCGAAACTGGTCCAGTAGTGGTTGAAGTCGCCGCCCAGCTCCAGCGCTGCCTGGTCGGCACCGGAGAGCAGGTCGCGCACGGTCGCGCTGTCGCCGATCCGGGCGGCCGCCATGGCACCGTTGAGCAGCAGCATGCCGTAGACCGAAAGCTGGTCCTGGCGGGGCCGCTCCGGGCCGGGCGCGAGCCGGTTGGCGATGTTGACGTTCACCTCGAGCGACGGCCGGACCCGGCCGAGCGCGAGCAGAGCGCTGCCCACCCGATAGCTCGCCAGACCGGCCAGCAACTGGTCGCCGGCCCGCTGCGAGACCGCGATCGATCGGTCCGCGGCCAGCCAGGAGAGCTCGTGCTCCCCGACCTTGCGCAGCGCCGACGAGGCGATCTGATAGACCTGCCCGAGCAGGTGCGCGGCGTGCGATGCCTCGTCGCTGTTCGCGTGGGCACTGTCCGCGGCCTGCGCGTCGCGCAGCAGTTTCGGTAGCGCGCGGGCCAGGACGCCGTACTTGGCGTGCTGGTAGGTCAGCCAGGCGTGGCTGACCGCTTTGCGCATCTCCATGAGCGGTGGCGAATGTGGCACCGCCTGGAAGAACGCGCTCATCTGGTCATATCGCTCCAGAGCCGCACGAATCTCTTCGACCTCGACTTGGTCGATGAAGTTCTGCGTCTCCGGTTTGCGCTCCACCTCCTTGCCCAGCAACAACTGGACATCGACCTGGAGCACGTCCGCGATGTCGTACACGACGGAGAACTTGTCGAGACGGCGGACTCCCCGCTCCACCTTGTCGACCCAGCTCTTCGATTTGCCCAGCCGGTCAGCGAACACCTGCTGAGACATCTTGCGTCGGCCACGCCAATAGGCGACGCGGCGGCCGATCGGCAGCTCGTCCACGGTGCCTCCCCCACTCACCCGGCGGCTCATCCGCCGGTGAGCCATCCGGTGTCACTCGCAGTGTGGACCGCTCACGCTCGTACAGATCGCACAGCGTGTGTGATCGCCTGCTCACCGATGCTCGTAGTTTTTCCTGCAACTTGCAAAGGGTGGATCTGACCGGGCCAACGATGAACGTCACGCCGGGATACGGCCGGGCCACCCACTCCGGGAGTGATTGGGCTATGCAGTGGACCAGCCGTCAGCCGTTCGTCCCAACGTCCGTCCTCGATCGGCTCGACCGAGTACGCCTGCGCCGAGCCGCGCTCCGCTTCGCCGCACACGGCTGGAGCGTGACACCGGGCGCCTACCTGACCGGCCGCAGGTTCCACTGCGGACAGCCCGGTTGCCCGATCACCGGATGCCACCCGGCCCTCGACTCGTGGGCCGACGCGGCAACCTGTGACCCCGCCCGGATCGCCGGCTGGTGGCGACACCACCCGCACTCCGTGCTGCTCACCACGGGTGAGAGCTTCGACGTGCTGGAGGTGCCCGCGATACTTGCCCGGCGCGCGCCCGGCATCGGGCCGGCCGCGGTCACCGCCGGCGGCCGCTGGATGTTCCTGGTACGCCCCGGACGGCCACTGTGCACCGAGCTGGATCGCCGCATCGACGTGGTCCGGCACGGCACTGGTTCGTGGATCCCGGTCCCGCCGAGCCGGATGCCCGAGGGGCAGGTGCGCTGGGAAGTCTCCCCGGATCAGGTCGGCTGGCAACTGCCGGACGCCGAGATGGTGCAGGAGAAACTCGCCGGAGCCGTCGAGCCGGCCCGCACCCTGATCATCCCCCGGCAACTGTCCACGTCGCGCAGAGCAGCGTGACCGCCACGCTGGACTGGCGGCCTGCATCCGGGCGTGGGCACGAGGGCACATGTCGTCAGACAACATAGCCCTTATCGGTCACGTGACGCGAGTCACCCTTTCGGGTGACCCCTGTCGCGGGTGTCAGGCAGCGAGGTCGCGGTAGGCCGCGACCACTGCTTCGGTACGGTCAGCCAGCTCAGGTCCGCTCTCGACACTCGCCGGCGCACCGGTCACCCTGGCGAGCGTGCGCTCCGCGTACCGGGCGGTGGCCGCCACCTGACGCTCCCGGATGAAGCTCTCCCCCGCCCGGGCCGCCGCGTCGACGCTGCGCAGAATCCGGTTCGCGGCGGCATCCTCGGCACGCCAGAGCTGCTCGGCGCGCACCCACTGCTCGTCCACAGCCGACCGCGCCGGGCTGTCCGCCGGAATGTCGGCATCCCGGACCGCCGCCAGTTCGCTGCGCAGTCGCCGCAGTTCCTGCCGGCGGGACAGCACCTCGCCGAGCTCACCCAGGGCACGGGTCAGTGACCGGTCGGCGAGCACCGGGTCGATCATGGTGCCGAGGGACGGCCAGGTGGCGCGTACCCGGCGCGAGGCGATCACGGCAGCCTCGAAGGCGGTGCGCTCCGGCACCGTCCACAACACCAGGGACTCCTCGTCACGGGGCACGGCGAGAGCGGCACTCCGGGCAGCACGGGCCTGCATCCGCCAGACCTGGGTGACGAGCGCGGCGCTTCCCGCCATCACCAGCCACCAGCTCATACCCATCGCACCGAGCACAGCGGAGACCAGCAGCAGCGGCAACGCGAGCCGGGCGGCGAAGGTCACCCTCTCCTCGCGGCTACGCCCCGAGGGCAACCTCGGCACAGCCTCGACAAGCGTTCCGGTCCGGGTGCGTCGCAGGCGTCCACTTCGAGCCTTCAGACGGTACGGCGAAACGACAACCTTCTCAGCGTCAGCGCCGATGTGCAGTTCCGTGCTCACGGCTGACCTCCGTCACGTCGCCCCGCATCCGGGCGGGCCCCGGCCGCCAAGGGGAAACCGGCTGGGACCCGCCCACCGGCAGGTTCTCCCTGCCGCTGCAATGGGAATCGGTCCCTGACGCCCCGACTTGAGCCACCATCCGGTGCACACCGGTTGCGCTTCCCGGGCAGTTGGGTTCCCGGCCGTTCTTGCTCTGCCCAGCCGGTCCGCTCCCTCAGCCGGCCCACTCTTCTCAGCCGGCCCACTCTTCTCAGCCGGCCCACTCTTCTCAGCCAGTCCGGCCTTTTCAGTCGATCAGCCGGATCACGAAGCGCTCGGACCAGTCCTTGCCCGCATCCATGGCCTCAACGCTCTCCAGCAGCGCGACAAACCTCTCGAACCGCGCAATCCCCAGCGCCATCCGCAGCGCCGAAGCGTTGATACAGGTCAGCTCCACCGGCCGCGGATCCCCCGCCACCAGCCGCTCGTGCAGCGCATCAAGCCCCGGCTGATACCCCGGCCCATAGCCGAGCGCACCGGCCAGCCGTCGATGCAGTTCCGCCTCGTCCAGCACACAACGCCCGTCGATGACCACACGCACCCCGTCTCCAACGACGCACGCACGCAACAGTTCCGCCACCCCACCCGAAGTCCCCCCGATCGAGACCTATCCTCGCGGGGTGGAAGCGGTCGATCTAGTACTGCGCAAATACGACGGACGCCCCCACCGGCGGGTGACCGGCCAACTCCTCGGCACCGACTCATACGGCACATGGATCGGCACGCCACGCGGTTCCAAGGTGCGCTACAGCTACGGCTGGCGCCGGGTAGAAACCACCCGCGAGGACTCAGTCCGCCTACTGCCCCACGACGGCTGGTGGATGGCAATGTTCCTCGCCGAACCCAGCCGCCCGGAAATCTACTGTGACGTCACCACCCCCTTCCGCCGCACCACACCAACCGAGTTCACCGTCATCGACCTGGACCTGGACCTGATCCGCTTCCGCGCCGACCACCGCGTAGTACTCGACGACGAGGACGAGTTCCACCACCACCGCCACCGCTTCGCCTACCCCGCCAACGTGGTGACCCAAGCCACCAGCGCCGCCACCCACCTGCACGAGGCCCTGACCAGCAACCTCGAACCCTTCGCCACCCACTACCGCACCTGGCTGACCCGCCTGGAACACCCCCGCCGCCCCCGCCCCCG
>NZ_JBHTDO010000033.1:0-116024 GCF_042666575.1 Actinoplanes sp. GCM10030250
GCCGAGCCAACCAGCTGGCGCTCAGCGGCGCCAAAACGACCGCCGGACCCCGCTGAGCGCCAGCTGGGCCCCAACCAGCGGGAGCAAGCCGGGCGGGAGCGGGGCGTTGGATGGGGAGGGGCGGGTAAGGGAGGGTCGTGCGGGAGGCGAATGTGGATGCGCCGGTGCGGGAGCGTTTCCTGGGCGGGATGCGGGTGGGGGCGGGGCTGGCTACGGCGGGGTTCGTGCTGGCCATCACGTTCGGGGCGACGGCCCGGGAGCAAGGGTGGAGTGCGCCGGCCGCGATCGTGGCGTCGGTGGTGATCTTCTCGGGGTCGGCGCAGTTTGCGGTGGTCACGGCGCTGGCGGGGAGCAGCGGTGTGGTGACGGCGGTGGCGGCGGCGATGCTGATCAACGCGCGGTTTCTGCCGATGGGGCTGGCGGTGGGGCCGAGTCTGTCCGGTGGGCGGGTTCGGAAGGCGTTGCAGGGGCAGGCGGTCGTCGACGGGTCGTGGGTGGCCGCGCATCTGGGTGGTGGGCGATTCGATCGGTGGCGGTTGTTCGGCGCGACGGTGGTGCAGTGGCCGGCGTGGGTGGCGGGGACCGCGGTGGGGGTGCTCGGTGCGCCGTCGGAGCATCTGGTGGAGAGCCTGGGGCTCGACGTGGTCTTTCCGGCGTTCTTTCTTGCGCTGTTGCTGGGTGAGGTTCGCTCGGCGCGGGCGGCTCTGATGGCGGCGCTGCTCGGGGCGGGGGTGGCGGCGGCGCTGGTGTGGTGGCTTCCGGCGGGCGTCGCGCTGATCGGTGCCACGGTGGGCGCCCTCGTCGGGTTGCGCAGCCGGGCACCAGAACCGGACATGGCCGGGGACGAGGAGATGCGGCGATGACACTCTGGATAGCGATCTTCACGGTGGCGCTGGGCAGTTTCCTGCTCAAGGCCGCTGGACCGGCCCTGCTCGGCGAGCGGGACCTCCCCGCCTGGAGCACCGGAGTCATCGCCCTGCTCGCTCCGACCCTGCTGGCCGCCCTGGTCGTGGTCGAGGTGCTCGGGCAAAGATGGGCCGACCTGGATTGGACCGTTCCAGCAGCACTCGCCGCGGTCGTCGGAGCAAGGATGCTCCGGGTGCCACTACTGCTTTCCGTGCTGATCGGCGTAGCGACAGCAGCTGGACTACGGGCGCTGCCGGGGCTGTGAACGCCAATCAGCGACCGGCGTACTGATCGGTGGTCGACGAAGAGGCGGGCACAGCGCGAGCCACCCGAAGCTGATGCCACCCGACACCCAGCAGTGCCACCCCCAGCAGAACCATCACACCGACAACCGGCCAATGCCACACCTCCGGAACATTCCGCGCGAGGAACCACGACCGCCGCCCCGGATCG
This sequence comes from Actinoplanes sp. GCM10030250, assembly GCF_042666575.1. Taxonomy (NCBI): domain Bacteria; kingdom Bacillati; phylum Actinomycetota; class Actinomycetes; order Micromonosporales; family Micromonosporaceae; genus Actinoplanes; species Actinoplanes sp. GCM10030250. Next base: position 1,360 of record NZ_JBHTDO010000033.1, read on the forward strand.
GTGTACCGCAGGATCGCCGGAACCACCCCTTGCGCCACCATCGGCACCCAGCACAGCGTGAAACACGCGATCACCACAGCTCGCCGCCGGGACGACACCCCACCGATGCCCAGATCACCGAGGTCAACGGATCCGCGGAGGTCAACGGATCCGCCGAACTGCTGCGGCCGCGACGTCGTAGCCCGCATACCGGCCAGCAGATCCGGCCCGTACGCCTCCAGCCGCTTGGCAGCCACATCACCGAGCAGCCACGCCAACCCCACACCGGTGACCAGCCCGGCAACCGGCCCCGCCCAGGCCGGCCCGTACCGGACGGTGAGACAGGCCGGCGCAACAGCCACCCCGACCAGCACAAGCATCAGCATCACCTGCGTGAAGTCGGTCCCGTTCTCCAGCAGATTCCCGCTGCGCTTGTGCGGATCAGTCATCGGCACCGGCCGCAGCACCGAGATCAGCACGATCACCCCGGCCCCGCCCCCCAGCAGAGCCGGCACCAGCGCGGCAAGCCACGGCCACGCCCAGCTCCCCTGCCCGCTCAGCAGCGTAGGCACAACGCTGAGCACCACGACCACCGGCGCGGTGAGCAGCAGCCACGCCAACTGCCGCCCCCGGACATCCTTGCGGGCCGCCCCCGGGATCAGCACGGTCTGCCAGATCACCGTCCCGTCCTCGCCGTACAGGTTGGCGGACACAGCCGCCGCCCAGATGCCGAACGCCACCCCGATGAACGGCACGAAGATCGGCAGGCCGGCCAGGAGCGGGAGCAGGCAGAACGCCAGCGCGTACACGAGCGCGAACACCAGATAGTGGAACCGCATCAGGTCACGGGACGCGGTGCGCAGGTCACGGGCGACCACGGCCCGCACCCCGCCACGACTGACGAAGCCGCTCGAGGAGACACGACCGCCGGCGGCGCGACGGCCGAGGCGGCGGACCAGCAGCGCCGACCAGCCGAGCATGGCCAGCACGCTGAGCACGGCGAGGCCGCCCAGCGCACCACCGGCAGCCGGCCAGTCGCCACGCCCGGCGGCTTCGACAGCGACGATGCCCCAGCCGGACGGGAGACGGCGCACCCAGTCGGCGAGCATCGGGGGGAAGCCGGCCGTCAGGGCGTACGAAATGGTCGGTTTGAGGACCCACCCGGTGTGGGTGAGCGCCAGCACGCCACCGCTGATCACGGCGGCCAGCACCGCGCCGATCTTGGCGCGCATCAGCGTGCTGAGCGCGGCGGTCACCACCCGGGAGGCAAGGACCACGAAGAGCAGTTGCAACGGTACGGCCGACAGCGCGACAAGCACCGCGGCGGCACCACTCGGGCGGGCGGCGACGATCAGGGCGCTGAAGGCGACCAGGCTGACCACCGGCGCCACCCCGAGGAACGCGGTGGCGAGCAGCCCGCCGGTGAGCCGGCGCGGCGCGATCGGCAGCAGCGCGAAGTGTTCCGGGCGCAGGGTCTCGTCACCGCCGCCGAACAGGACCGGGCCGAAGAGCCAGCCGACCGTCCAGAGCGCGAAGACCGCACCGGCCAGGTCGAGCGGCAGGCTGCCGACCGGCCAGTCGTGCACGGCCAGCCAGATCGTCCCGCCGGCGAGTGCCAGGCCGAGCACGCCGCCACCGATCATGTCGGCGGCACGCCGGCCGGTCATCGAGTGCCGGAGCACGGCCAGCTTCATCCGGATCAGGACGCCAACCACGACAGCTCCCCCACACCGGTCACCGGGCCTGCGACCAGGTTGACGAATCGGTCTTCCAGGGTGCTGTTCCCGCGTACGGAAGCAAGGGGTCCGGAAGCGACCACCCGCCCGCCCGCAACGACCGCGACATGGTCGCAGAGCTGCTCCACGACCGGCATGACGTGGCTGGAGAAGACCACCGACCCGCCGCCGGCGACGAACCGCTGCAGGATCACCTTGATGGTCGCGGCCGAGACCGGGTCGACCGCTTCGAGCGGCTCGTCGAGCACGAGCAGCCGGGGCGCGTGCAGCAGCGCGGTGGCCAGGCCGATCTTCTTGCGCATGCCGGTCGAGTACTCGAGGACCAGGGTGCGTTCGGCACGGTCGAGTTCAAGGACCTCAAGAAGTTCTCGGGTACGGTGCGCGACGTCCGCCGGATCCATGCCGCGCAGCAGCCCCAGGTAGGTGAGCACCTCCCGCCCGGTCAGCCGTTCCGGCATGCCGAGCCCGTCGGGCAGCACCCCGATGAGTCCCTTGGCGCGCACCGGATCGGACCAGACGTCCACCCCGAAGATCTCGGCGCGCCCGGCGTCCGGGCGCAGCAGCCCGACCGCCATCGACAGCGACGTGGTCTTGCCCGCCCCGTTGGGGCCGACCAGACCGAAGAAGGAGCCGCCGGGCACCTCCAGGTCCACACGATCGACGGCGCGTTTGTCGCCGAACGCCTTGGACAGCCCGATGAGCCGCAGTGCCACTGTCGTCGTCACGTGGAGCATTGTGGACCGGACGGCTATCGGCGCACCTTCGCAGCGCTATCGAGCAGCGACAGCGCCTGCTCCTCGTACTTCGGCACACCGATGCCCCGGAACAGCTCCAGCGCCCGCCGCAGGTGGGCGCCGGCGGGCTCCGCGGTGGTCAGGGCCAATTCACCGAGGCTCAGCGAGACCAGTGCCTCGATCAGCCGCTCGTCGGCACCGCGGGCCAGGCTCAGCGCGGCGCGCAACACCGGGCCGGCTGCCGCCGGATCGCCCGCCCGCAGGTGGGCGACTCCCAGCCCGTGCAGGGTGTACGCCTCCCCCACCCGATCCCTGATGTCCCTCGCCACCGCCAGCGCCTCGCTGAACGCACCGGCCGCCGCGCGGGGATCGGCCAGGTGCAGGTGGGCCTCGCCGATGCGGTGCAGCACCTGGGCCTCCACCCGGCGGCTCCCGGTGTCGCGGGACATCGCCAGTGCTTCCGGCAGGATGCGCAGTGCCTCCGCCGGGTCGCCCTCCTCCATCCTCGCCCGCGCCAGGTTGTGCAGGGTGTACGCCGCCTCGCCCAGGTGCCCGCCGCGGCGGAAGATGCCGAGCGCCCGCTCGTAGCGCGCGGTCGCGGAGGGCAGGTCGCCGCGGATCCGTTCGGTGAGGGCGATGTTGCGGATGGCCAGCGCCTGGCCCTTCTCGTCGCCGATCTCGCCGAACATCCGCTCGGCCGCCTCCAGGTGGCGCCGTGCCTCGTCGAGACGCTGCTCCACGATGAACAGCGATCCGGTGGAGTAGTGCATCGCGGCCTGCCCCCGCAGGTTGCCCGCGCGCTGGACGGCGGCCGTCGCGGTCCGGTTGCTCTCCCGCCAGTCGTCGAGGCGGAAGCGCAGCTCGAACAGCGTCACGCCGGTCACCGCCAGGCTCCAGCACAGGTCGCTCAGGCCGGCCGCGGCGGCCTGAGCGATGCCGGCGACGAGCGTCTGGTCCTCGCGTTCCAACCAGCTCAGGGTGGGGTCGGGTGGCAGCCCGGGCAGCGGCCGGAGTTCGGCGTCGCTGCTGATCAGCATGTGACCGCCGCCGTAGACGCCGCGGCGGGCGGCCTCGGCGAGGAAGAGCAGGGACTCGAGGAAGCGTCGCAGCGCGGCCCGCTGCTCGGCGGCCGGCTCCTCGGCGGCGAGCCGTTCCCGGGCGAACACCCGGATCAGGTCGTGGAAGCGGTACCGCGGCCCGCCGGTCACCTCGATCAGCCGCGCCTCGACGAGATCGTCCAGGATGTCCTGCGCGTCGGTGACCGGCCGGTCGAGCAGCGCGGCGCTCACCCAGCCGGAGAACGACGGGACTTCGAGGATCGCGAGCCGGCGGAACAGCTGCCGGGCGGGCGGGCGGAGGCTGTCGTAGGTGAGCGACATACCGCCCCGGATCGCCATCCCGCTGTGGCTCAGCTCGTCGAGCCGGCGTGCCTCGTCCTCCAGCCGGCCGACCAGGTGCGCCACCGTCCAGTGCCGCCGGGCCGAGAGCCGGGCGCCGGCGATCCGCAGGGCCAGCGGCAGGTATCCGCACAGGTGGGCGAGCCGGTCGACCGCCTCGGGTTCGCGTTCGACCCGGTCCGGACCGGCGATCCGGGCGAGCAGTTCCCGCGAATGGGCGGGGTCGAGGACGCCGACGTCGAGGTGGGTCGCCCCGGGCAGCCCGGCGAGGCGGACCCGGCTGGTGACCAGCACGGCCGAGCTGGGCGTGCCGGGCAGCAGCGGGAGCACCTGGCTCTCCTGCGCGGCGTTGTCGAGCACGATCAGCATCCGGCGGCCGGAGAGCAGACTGCGGTAGGTTTCGGCGCGTTCCTCCAGGGTCTCCGGCATCGCGGTGCCGGACACGCCGAGCGTGCGCAGGAAACGCTCCAGCACCTGCGCCGGGTCGGCGCGCCGTGGTCCCCACCCGTGCAGGTCGGCGAAGAGCTGCCCGTCCGGGAAGCGTGCCGCCGCCCGGTGCGCCACGTGCACGGCGAGGGTGGTCTTGCCGATGCCGGGCGGGCCGGCCACCACCACGACCGGTACGGCCGGCCCGGCCGCCGCCAGTCGCCCGCCGATCGCGGCGGCCTGCTCGGCGCGGCCGGTGAAGTCGGCGATGTCGGTGGGCAGCAGGCACGGCACGTTTCCCGGCGCCGCGGGTGCGTCGAGGTCCGCAGCCGAGGTCAGGATCGACTGTTCCAGTTGCCGCAGCCCGGGGCCGGGTTCCAGGCCGAGCTCCTCGATCAGCGCCCGCCGGGCCTGCCGGTAGACCTCGAGCGCCTCGGCCTGGCGCCCGGAGCGGTAGAGGGCGAGCATCAGCTGCCCGCGGAGCCGTTCGCGCAGCGGGTGCCGCGCGACCAGCTCGATGAGCTCCGGGACGAGGTCGCGGTGGTGGCCGAGCTCGAGTTCCCACTCGGCGCAGTCCTCGTGCAGGCTGATCCGCCGCTCCTCCAGCCGGCCGGCGGCCGCTCGCAGCACCCGGCTGTCCAGCCCGTCGAGGGCAGGCCCGCGCCACAGTCCGAGCGCCGCACGGTGCAGCGACGGGTCGGTGCGGGCTCTGGCTGCCAGGTCCGTGAAGGCCGCGAGGTCGAGGCTGCCGGCGGGCAGCCGTAACTGGTAGCCCTGGGCCCGGGTGACGATCGCGTCCGGGAGCAGTCGCCGCAGGGCGGAGACGCAGATCTGCACCTGGGAGCGGGCGGTGCTGGGCGGATCGTCGCCGTAGAGGGCCTCGGCCAGCCGGCCGACCGGCACGACCTGGCCGGTCTCCAGCGCGAGCACCGCGAGCACGATCTGCTGCCGCTGCCCGCCGAGGTCCAGGCGTCGCCCGTCGATCAGGACTTCCAGCGGCCCCAGCACCCTCACCTGCACCCACCGAGATTACGCGGCCGGGCCATCGGGTAGGGCTCCGGATCACGATGACGATCACTGCATACGACGGAAGAGATCCGCACGACGTCTTCATCGATTCCGCACAGGCGCCTCCGACCCTGGCGGCCATGACGATGACCAGGACGACCCGGCTGCACGCCCTGGACGGCTTGCGCCTGGCCTGCGCGCTCGCGGTCGCCGGCTACCACTTCTCGGCGTCGTGGCGGCTGGACGGCGTGAACCCGCCGGAGCACTTCATGCCGGTCGGCAGCCACGTCCTGATCTACGGCTTCCTCGGCGTCGAGCTGTTCTTCCTGATCAGCGGCTTCGTGATCGGGATGAGTGCCTGGGGCCGGACACCGCGCCAGTTCACCGCCGCCCGGGTCGCCCGGCTGTACCCGGCGTTCTGGGTGTGCGTGCTGATCACCGCGGCGGTGGTGACGCTGGTGCCGGTCAGCACCGGCGTGCCGGTGACCGGCGCACCGGGTCTCACCCAGATCGCCGCCAACCTGACCATGCTGGCCGAGCCGGCCGGGATGCCGCTCGTCGACACCGTGTACTGGACACTGTGGGTGGAGCTGCGGTTCTACCTGCTGTTCGCGCTGCTGGTGATGTGGGGGCCGACCTACCGCCGGGTGGCGGGTTTCGCCACCGGGTGGCTGTTCGCCGCGGCCGCCGAACCGCTGCTGCCGCTCTGGACCCACCCGATCCTGATGCCGAAGTACGCGCCGTACTTCGTGATCGGCGTGGCGCTGTGCCTGATGCGCCGGCACGGACCGACACCGTGGCTGTGGGCGCTGGTGGTCGGCGGCTGGATGCTGGCCCTGCCGCGCGTGTCGGCACGGGTGGCCGACCTGCACCCCGGTTTCGCCGTACCCGCCACTCCCGCCCTGGTGATCGTGACGCTGGCCGTCGTGGCGCTGACCGCGATCGCCCTGGGCCGAACCGACCACTGGAACGTCGGCTGGCTGGCCACCGCGGGTGCGCTGACCTATCCGTTCTACCTGCTGCACCAGCGGATCGGGTACGCGCTGATCCGCACCGCGTACGACTACACCGGCCTGCCGGCCTGGGTGCTGCTGCCGGCCGCCATCGCGGTGCTGCTCGGTGCCGCCTGGCTGGTGCACCGGCTGGTGGAACGGCCGCTGGCGCCGCTGCTCAAGTCGCTGGTCCTGGGCAGGGTCACCTCGAAGGTGGTGCCCTCGCCGGGAGTGCTGCGCACCGAGACCTCACCGTCGTGATCACGGACGATCTGCCGGACGATGGCGAGGCCGAGCCCGCTGCCACCGCTGTCGCGCCCGCGCGCCGGGTCGGCACGCCACAACCTGTCGAAGACCAGCGGAAGGTGCTCGGCGGCGATGCCCTCTCCGGTGTCGCTGACGCGTAACACCGCACGATCGGCGGCGGTTCCCGCGTACAGAATGATCTGTCCTCCGGAAGGAGTCGCCCGCAGGGCGTTGCCCACCAGATTGCCCACCGCCTGCCGGATCCGGTCGGCGTCGGCCTCGGCGAGCACCGGCCCGGCGGATTCCACCACGAGCCGGACCCCGGCGGCCTCTGCCGCCGCACCGTGCGCGGTGCGCGCCGTCTCCATCAGCTCGGCCAGGTCGATCGGATGCCGGTGGTAGACCAGCGCACCGGCCTCGGCGAGCGCCAGTTCCTGCAGGTCGTCGACGATGCGCTGGTAGAGGATCACCTCGTCGTGCAGGCTGGCGAACAGCTCCGCCGACGGCTCGAGCACACCGTCCTGCATGGCCTCCAGATAGCCGCGCAGGTTCGCCAGCGGGGTACGCAACTCGTGCGCCACGTCCGCGATGAGCCGCCGCTGGTTCTCCTCCGCGGCGCGTACCGAATCGGTCATCTGGTTGAAGGCCCGCGCCAGCTCGGCCAGCTCGTCCCGGCCGCCGTCGGGCACCCGGCTGGCCCGGTCGCCGCTGCCCAGCCGCCGGGCCGCCGCGGTGAGCGTGCCGATCGGGCTGATCACCCGCCGGCTGATCAGCAGGGCACCGGCGGTCACCAGCGACGCGACAACGGCCGCCGTCGCCAGCAGCGGCCCGATCCGCAGCACCGCCATCGGGTCGTCGGCGGCGCCGATGGTCAGCAGCAGCGGCGCCGGCGCGACCTCGGAGACGGCGATCTGCTGCCGGAACACCCACTGCAGGCAGCTGGTCAGCGAGTCGGGCGCGGCGGAACGGCACCGATCGACCTGCTCGGTGTCGCTGCGGCGCAGGTAGTCGGCGGTCGGCAGCGGTTCGCACCGCCCCTCCGTCTCCGCGTCCACGAGACCGGTCATGGCGTGCCGGGGCAGGCCGTCCGGGCCGGCCAGGGCCGTCTGCTCGTAGCCGAGCCGGAAGAGGCAGGCGGCCTTGACCGTGCCGATCCGGTAGCTCTCGATCGCCTTGAGCGTGGTCCGGCCCGGGTCGGCGTCGGTCATCGCGAACTCCAGGGTCGGCAGCGGGTCGACGAGCATGGCGACCGAACCGGGCGGCCGGCTGGCCCGCCGGTCGAAGTGGTCGGTGTCGACGACCACGTCACCGTTCGGGTCGACGATCCTGATCCGCTGGCCGGTCAGATCCCGCAGCCGGCGGATGGTCTCGTCGACACCCTCCCAGGTGCCGTTGCGCCAGGCGTGGTCGTACAGCCGCTCCTGGATCAGGCCGGTGGTCTCGCGGGACGCCGACGCGGCCTCCCGGACCTGGTTGCCGGCCTGCCGCAGGGTGATGAAGGCGGTGGCCGCGGTGGCACCCAGCGCCACGAACGCCACCAGCAGGAAGACCCGTATCCGGAAGCTCATGAGGCCAGCCGGTAGCCGCGGCCGTACACGGTCTGCACGAACCGGGAGGCGTCGTCGTCGAGCTTGCGGCGCAGGTTCATCACGTGCGCGTCGACGGTGCGCTCCAGCACGTACCTGTCGAAACCGAACGCCTTCTCGAGGATCTGGCCGCGGGTGAACGCCCGCCCGGGTGCGGCGGCGAGCACCTCCAGGATGCCGAACTCCTTGGCGGTCAGCACGATCGGGCGGCCGTCCACCCGTACCTCGAAACGCCCGGTGTCCACCTCCAGGTCACCGATCCGCAGCACCGGCTGGTCCTGTGCGCGCAGCGCGCCGGAGCGCCGCAGCAGCGCGCGCACCCGGGCCGCCAGCTCGCGCGGGCTGTACGGCTTGGTCAGATAGTCGTCGGCGCCCGCGTCGAGCCCGCGCAGGATGTCGTCCTCGGCGGTCCGCGCGGTCAGCATCAGAATCGGGATGTCCGATTCCGCCCGCAGCACGCGACACACCGTGACGCCGTCCAGCTTCGGCATCATCACGTCGAGCACCACCAGATCCGGCCGCCGGTCCCGGCACAGCTCCAGCACGGCCCCACCGTCACCGACACACGTCACCCGATGACCCTCCCGGCGCAGGTAGGCGCCGGCCAGATCAGCCTGCTTGGGGTTGTCCTCGGCGACCAATATCTCCGTGTGCATGCGCCGATAAAAACAGCCACCCGCAAATGGGTCACCCTATGTGACCAGGCCATTCTTTTTTGATCGTACGGTCGACGCGTCCCCGCCACAGCGGCCCGCGACGCCGCAGCCCACTCACGCCCCGTCCGGCGACCGCCGGGCGGGGCTGCGTGGTCACCCTGAACCCGCACCCACCTCTGCCACCCCGACGCCCCCGCCCGGCGTCTCGGCCGCGGGGAGCACTATCCGGAAGGTGGTGCCGATGCCGAGGGTGGAGTCGACCGTGATGGTGCCACCCGCGTCGCCGACGATGCCGTAGACGGTGGCCAGGCCGAGACCCGTGCCGCGGTCCGCCGATTTCGTGGTGAAGAAGGGCTCGAAGAGGCGGTCGCGGACCTCGGCCGTCATGCCGGTCCCGGTGTCGCTCACCGTCAGCCGCGCCTCGCCGTCCGGCGCGCGGTCCGTCTCGACCAGCACGACACCGCCGTCCGGCATCGCGTCGCGGGCGTTGACGGCCAGGTTGAGCAGGATCTGGTCGAGGCGGCCGCGGTTGGCGCGCACCGGCAGCGGCTCCGGATGGGTGTGGCAGACGAGCCGGACGCTGCCGCCGAGTCCGCGGGAGAGCAGTTCGGCGGCGCAGGTGACGAGTTCGTTGAGGTCGACGGTCTCCACCTGAATGGGTTCCCGCTTGGCGAACAGCAGCAGCTGGCTGGTGAGGTCCCGGGCCCGTCCGGCGGCGTCGCGGATCCGGGCCAGGTCGGCGCTGCCGGCGGGTGTGGTCTCGCCGGAGAGGAAGTCGGCGTAGTTCAGGATGACGGCGATCAGGTTGTTGAAGTCATGCGCGACCCCACCGGCGAGCTGGCCGAGGCTCTCCAGCCGGGCGGCGCGCGCCGAGCGCTCCTCCCGCTGCTTCTTCTCGGTGATGTCGCGTTCGGTGGCGGCCGCGGCGACGACGGTGCCGGACTCGTCACGAATCGGCGAGACGGTGACCGAGACCAGGAGTTCCGTACCGTCGCTGCGGATCCGGCTCGTCTCGTCGATGTGGACCTGACGGCCGGCGGCGAGGTCGGCCAGGGCCTGGTTCATGGTGTCGAAACGGTCCGGCGGCAGCACCTTGCTGAACCTGCGGCCGACCATCTCGTCCGCCCGGTAACCGTAGATCCGCTCGGCTCCCCGGTTCCATGAGTTGATGACACCGTCGAGGTTGCTCACGATGATCGCGTCGGCGGACTGCTCGGCGAACGCGGCGAGCATCTCCCGCTCACGCGCGGCGCCGGCCGCCAGCCGCGGTCGATGCCGGCGGCCGAGCGCCCAGGCGAGAGCACCGGTCGCGACAGCGGTCGCCGCGGCCACCGAAACCAGGCTCGGCGCCGGTTCCCGCACGCTCATCGGACTGACCTTCCCGCGGGACGGACCCTACTTCCCGAAGGGTAGACCCGGCCCGGCGGCGATCCCGGCGATCACGAAAAGCCGGTCAGTCCTGGAAGCCCTCGCCGGCGCGCTCCCGGCGCAGGTTCGCCTCGGCGCGGCGGGCGAGCGCGTCACCCTCGGCGGCCAGCCCGGCGTACATCGGGGCGATCTTCTCGTACGGCTGGAGGGGCGGCAGCAGCGGCGCGGCGGGGTCGACGACCGCCTCGATGAGCGTCGGCCGGTCCGCGCTCAGGGCGGTCTGCCAGGCACCGTCCATCTCGGCGGGGGAATCGACACGCAGGCCGCGCAGGCCGAGCAGTTCCGCGTACGCCGCATAGGGCACCGCGGGCAGCTGCTGCGAGCCGGCGAAGCGGGGCTGTCCCTCGGTCTCGCGCTGCTCCCAGCTCACCTCGGCGAGGTCACCGTTGTTCAGCACGCAGATCACGAACGTGGGGTCGCTCCAGTCCCGCCACCGCGCGGCGACGGTCACCAGCTCGGCGAGGCCGGTCATCTGCATCGCGCCGTCGCCGGTCAGCACCAGCACCGGCCGATCGGGGGCCGCCAGTTTCGCGGCCAGCCCGTACGGCAGTCCGCAGCCCATCGACGCGAGGGTGCTGGACAGGTGTGCCGGTACTCCGCGGGGCAGGCGCAGGTGGCGGGCGTACCAGTAGACGACCGAGCCGACGTCGACAGCGACCTGAGCTTGCTCCGGCACCCGGCTGGTCAGCGACCGGACCACGTGCTGCGGGTTCATCGGCTCGGCGGGGGCGGCGGCCCGGTCCGCGGCGATGCGGTGCCACCGGCGTACCGAGTCCTCGACCCGGTCGCGCCAGGCCCGGTCACCGGACGGTTTGATCAGGGCCAGCAGCGCCCGTACGGTCTCGCCTGCGTCGCCGACGAGCGGCACCTCGATCGGGTACCGGACGCCGATCTGCCGGCCGTCGATGTCGATCTGCACGGCGCGGGCCTGGCCGGGCGCCGGGTAGAACTCGGTCCACGGGTCGTTGGTGCCGAGCAGCAGCAGCGTGTCGCACTCGCGCATCAGCTCGGCGCTCGCCGTGGTGCCCAGGTGCCCCATCACGCCGGTGTGGAAGGGCAGGTTCTCGTCGAGGACCGGCTTGCCGAGCAGGGACGCGGTGATCCCCGCGCCGAGCCGGTCGGCGAGTTCGAGGACGTCGGCGCCGTACGCCCCCTGCCCCACCATGATCGCGACCCGCTCACCGGCCTGGAGCACCTCGGCGGCCGCGCGCAGGTCCTCGTCGTGCGGTACGACGCGGGGCGGGCGCAGCCCGGGACTGGTCACCATCACCCCGTGCTCCTGCGCGCTCTCGTCCGGCGCCGGTGCGTTCTGCACGTCGTGCGGCACGATCACGCAGGTCGGGCTGCGGGTCGACAGTGCCGTGCGGAAGGCGCGGTCGAGCAGCATGGGCATCTGCTCGGGGGTACGCGCCTCCTGCACGAACTGGGCGCACACGTCGCCGAAGAGCCGGACCAGGTCGATCTCCTGCTGGTACGCGCTGCCGAGCACCGTGGACACCTGCTGCCCAACGATCGCGACCACCGGCTTGGAGTCGAGTTTCGCGTCGTAGAGGCCGTTGAGCAGGTGCACCGCGCCGGGGCCCTGCGTCGAGACGCAGACGCCGGGCCGGCCGGTGTACTTGGCGTGGCCGACGGCCATGAACGCCGCCGCCTCCTCGTGACGGGCCTGGACGAACGCCGGTTTCCCGGCCCGCCGCAGCGCGCCCATCACCCCGTCGATGCCGTCGCCGGAGTAGCCGAAGACGCGGTCGACGCCCCACGCCGACAGGCGCTCCACGATCAGGTCGGAGACGGTGCGGCCCATCGTCAGTGCCCGGGTGCGGTGCCGGGTTCGGGCGATCCGCCGGGCGGCGTGTCGTCCTCGTGCGGGTGGTGCTCGGGTGCGGGCGCCGGGCCCGGCTTGCTGTGCGGATCGTCGACGAGGTCGATCGGGCGTTCGATGTCCGGCGTACCTGTCGGTTCGGTGACGCTCATGTTCATCCTCCATCCCTCTCGCCCTGTGCGGTGCCCGCTGAGCCTGCCGCCAAACGCTATGCAACTAGTTGCATAGAGGCGGCGACGGGCCTTAACATCCGTTCATGTCACTACCCGCCGTGCTCACGGGCGCGCTCTCGATCCCGGTGATCGCCTCGCCGATGTTCCTCTGCTCGGGACCCGATCTCGTCATCGCGCAGTGCCAGGCGGGCGTCGTCGGTTCCTTCCCCGCCCTCAACGCGCGCCCCGCGAGCCTTCTCGGCGAGTGGCTGCATCAGATCAAGAGCGAGACCATCGCGTACGCCTCCGCGAACCCCGATGCGAAAGTCGCGCCGTTCGCGGTCAACCAGATCGTCCACCGCTCCAACCGGCGCCTCGAGCAGGACATGGCGGTCATTGTCGAGCACCGGGTGCCGATCGTGATCACCTCGCTCGGCGCCCGACCCGAGATCAACGACGCCGTCCACTCGTACGGCGGACTGGTCCTGCACGACGTGATCAGCAACGAGTTCGCCCACAAAGCCATCAGCAAGGGCGCCGACGGCATCATCGCGGTCGCCGCCGGAGCCGGTGGCCACGCCGGCACCCAGTCACCGTTCGCCCTGCTCCAGGAGATCCGCGCCTGGTTCGACGGGCCGCTGGTGCTCTCCGGAGCGATCGCGCACGGCCGCTCGATCCTCGCCGCCCAGGCCGCCGGCGCCGACCTGGCCTATGTCGGCAGTGCCTTCCTGTCCGCCTCCGAGGCCACCGCCGATCCCGCCTACCAGCGGATGATCGTGGAGAGCAGCGCGAAGGACATCGTCTACAGCAACCTGTTCACCGGCGTGCACGGCAACTACCTTCGGGGCAGCATCGAGGCGGCCGGGCTGGACCCGGACGACCTGCCGGTCTCCGATCCGTCGGCGATGGACTTCGGCACCTCGGCGGCCAAGGCGTGGCGCGACATCTGGGGCGCCGGCCAGGGCATCGGCGTGGTCGACGGCATCCGCCCGGCCCGGGAACTGGTGGCCCGCCTCAAGGACGAGTACGAGACCGCCCGTCAGCACCTGACCGCCTTTTGACGGACAATTGGCACCTTCGTGCCAAGCGGTAGGTTTGGCGGCGTGACGGCCTGATACGGCCCCTACCGTGAGGGGCGTGAAAGGTGTTCGTCTTGCCGACCTGAGCGTGAAAGCCAAGATCCTCGGTGCGGTCGCCGTGGCAGGCGTGGTGGCGCTGGTCGTGGGAATCCTGGGGCTACAGGCACTGAGCGTCGCCAGCGACTCGGCAGAGCTGATCTACAAAAGCAATGTCACCAGCATCAAGGCGGTGGGGCAGATCAAAGCCGCCGTGGCGCAGAGCAGGGTGGACGTCGCCAATCAGGCGCTCTCACCCACCGAGGCCGACGTCACCAAGTTCACCAACGCGTTCACCGCCGACGTCGAGGCATTCGAGACCGCGATGGCCGCGTACCGGGCGAGCAACCCGGCGGGGAACCCGGCCACCATCGACCACCTCGATGCGCAGTGGGAGGCGTACGAGAAGGTCGCAACCGAGAAGTTGCTGCCCCTCGGCGCCGCGAACAAACTCACGGAGTGGGCCGAGGTTCGCAACGAGGAGGCTATTCCGGTCGCCTCGGCGGCCTATGCGGACGTCACGGAACTGGAGGCGGCCGAGACCGCGGACGCCGGCAAGAACGCGGCCGCCGCACGATCCAGCTACGAGTCCAGCCGTACGCTCTCGATCGCCATCCTGGTCGCCGGACTGGCGCTGGCCCTCGCCATCGGGGTCTACGTCGCCGTCCGCATCGTCCGCTCGCTCATGGCGGTCAAGAACGTGTGCGACGCGCTCGCGAAGGGCGACCTCACTCAGGCCACCGGGCTCACCTCCCGCGACGAGACCGGCATGATGGGCCAATCCCTGGATTCCGCGATGGCCTCGCTGCGCGAGACCGTCGCCACCATCGACCGTTCCGCGGCATCCCTGGCCGGGGCCTCCGAGGAGATGACGAGCACCGCCGTCCAGATCGCCTCCTCCGCACAGGAGGCCTCACAGCAGTCGCTCGCCGTCTCCAGCGCCGCCGAGGAAATCTCCCGCAGCGTCGACACCGTCTCGTCCGGCAGCGAGGAGATGGGCGCCTCGATCAGGGAGATCTCTCAGAACGCCAGCGAGGCGGCGCAGGTCGCCGCCGAGGCCGTCGGACTCGCCGCGATCACCACCAGCACCATGAGCAAGCTCGGCGAGTCGTCGGCGGAGATCGGCAACGTGATCAAGGTGATCACCTCGATCGCCGAGCAGACCAACCTGCTCGCCCTCAACGCCACCATCGAGGCCGCCCGGGCCGGCGAGATGGGCAAGGGCTTCGCGGTCGTCGCCTCCGAGGTCAAGGACCTCGCCCAGGAGACTGCCCGGGCCACCGAGGACATCTCCCGCCGGGTCGAGGCGATCCAGTCCGACACCGAGGGCGCCGTCGTCGCGATCGAGAAGATCTCGGAAGTGATCGCCCGGATCAGCGACTTCCAGACCACGATCGCCTCCGCGGTCGAGGAGCAGACCGCCACCACGGCGGAGATGAACCGCAGCGTCTCCGAGGCGGCCACCGGCACCAACGAGATCTCCCGCAGCATCACCGGTGTCGCCCAGGCCACGCAGAACACCAGCCAGGGCGTGGCGGAGACCCAGCAGGCCATCGCCGAACTCGCTCGAATGTCCACCGACCTCAGCGGCCTGGTTTCGAGCTTCCGCGTATAGCGATCCGGGCTCGCGCTTCCGGGTATAGATGTCCATCCAACGTTGCGCCGTGTTCCGCGACGTTCGGGCGACCCCTCCCGGGTCGTCCGCCCGGGGATCGCTGCTCTTCGGTCCCACCTGGCTTTGAATCAGTGCCGGAGCAAATTCTCCGTGTCAAGGTGGCCGTCGGAACCGGCTGATCATGGACGGAGCACAGGCAGTGAATATCGAGACGGCGCTCAAGGAAGCGATGTCGATCGAGGGCGCGATCGGTGTGGCGCTCGTCGACTACACCAGCGGTCTCACGCTCGGTGTGGCGGGCGGCGGTGCCACCATGGACATGAACGTCGCGGCGGCCGGCAACACCGACGTGATCCGGGCCAAGGTGCGCACCCTGGAACTGCTCGGCCTCCAGGACGGCATCGAGGACATTCTGATCACCCTCGACTCGCAGTACCACGTGATCCGCCTGCTGCAGCACAAGCGCCACGGCGACGCCTTCTTCCTCTACCTCTCCCTCGACAAGGGCCGGGCCAACCTGGGCCTGGCCCGTCACCAGCTCCGCAAGATCGAGGCGGAACTCGAAGTATGACGGCCCCCGGCGGGACATCGGCACACGCCGAGCTGGCCGCCTTGCGCCACATGGTGCCGGGCGTGCTGGGATGCGTGGTGGCCGGCGTCGACGGACTCCTGATCATGCACGACACGGTCTCGGCCACCGAACCGCACGACGTGGCAGCGCTGGCCGCCGGCGCGCACGGCATCAGCCGCACCACCGGTGCCGTGCTGAACCAGGGCGGCTTCACCGAGGTCACCATCCACAACCAGAACGGCTACCTCTCGGTCTACGCGATCGGGGACCTGGCCCTGCTGGTGGTGATCGGCGACGGCGGCCTCAACATCGCCCGCCTGCACCTGGAGGCCCGCCCGGTCACGGCCCGCCTCGCCTCGCTGCTCCAGCTCCGGACCGCCCACCACCAGTGAGCCGCCCGCGGCCCGGCCGCTGACCGGGAACCAGCGGTCTCGGCTGCCGAGCCTCGCGCTTGCCTCGTCCGCTAATGGGGGCGTGCCGGGCGCTGACCGGCTCAAGAATTTGGCGGGTCGTCCGATAGGTCGGTTATGCGGACTGTCGGGGAGCCACCGCGGCGTGCGAGCGCGCCGTGGTGGCTCCTCGGCGCCCTGCTCGCCGTGCACGCCGTGGTGTGCGTGCTCACCGACGCGGGCTCCGATGTCGGTGACAGCCTGTTCGCGGCGGGGCTCAACGCCGCCCTGTACCTGCTGCCCAGCCTGATGGTCGCGGCCCGGGCACGGCGGGCGCTGGGGCCGGCCCGCCACGCGTGGATGTTCCTGGCCGCGGGCATGCTGGCCTACAGCGCCGGCAACCTGTACTGGTACCTCGCCATCCGCCCGCTCGACCCGGAGCCGATGATGTCGGCGGCCGACCCGATGTGGCTGGCGTTCTACCCGTGTTTCGCGCTCACGCTGGTGCTGATGCTGCGCCACCGGCTGCCGAAGCTGAGCACACCGGCGCTGCTGGACGGGCTGATCGCCGCCGGTGCCGTCTCCGCGCTGGTGTCCGTGCCGGTGCTGGCGCTGATCGTTCCGGCACCGCACTCGACGCTGACCGGGATCCTGGTCAACGCCGCCTATCCGCTCTCCGACATCGCCGTGACGGGCTGCCTGCTGGGCGCCTGGGCGCTGTGCGGGTGGCGCGCCGGGCGGGTGCTGGCGCTGCTGATCGCGGGCATGGGCCTGTTCGCGCTCGCCGACGCGGCCACCATGGTGCTGCTGTGGCAGGGGTCGGGCAACGCGGCCTGGCTGGAGATCCTGTACACGGTCGGTGTGGCGCTGCTGGCGCTCGCGGCTCACCAGCCGGAACACTCCAGCGCGGTCAACGGCCGGCCCGACATGCTGCTGAGCACCGCGCTGCCGGCCGCGCTGGCGTCCCTGTGCCTGGGCCTGCTGCTCTACGCGTCCCTCTCACCGGGTTCGGTGGAACCGGTCAGCAGCATCCTCGCCGGGGTGGCGATCACCGCGGCGATCATCCGGATGATGGTCAGTGTGCGCAGCGCCGAGGCGCTCGGTACGGCCCGCCGCCAGGCGCGGACCGACGAGCTGACCGGGCTGGCGAACCGGCGGTTCTTCGTCGAGCACCTGGACGAGCAGCTCACCGGGCGCGACGACGTGGTGGCGGTGGCGTTCGTCGACCTGGACCGGTTCAAGGAGGTCAACGACAGCTTCGGTCACGACGTCGGTGACAACCTGCTGCGGCTGGTCGGCGCCCGGATGCGCGACTCGATCGCCAAGGAGGTGATGCTGGCCCGGCTCGGTGGTGACGAGTTCGGCCTGATCATGCCGGGGATGGGCAGCGCGGAGGCGGGTGTGGTGGTGGAGGCGCTGGTGCGGACCCTGCGGGAGCCGTTCGCGCTGCCCGAGGTCGACCTGCACGTGGACGCGAGCATCGGCATCGCGGTCTGCCCCGACGACGGCACCGACCGGTCCACCCTGTTGCGCCGGGCGGACGTGGCGATGTACGCGGCCAAGACCGGTCACGGCGGGCCTGCGTTCGCGACCGGGCTCGACGATCACGCGCGGGCCCGCCTCACCATGCTGGAGGAGTTGCGCGCCGGGCTGGGCCGCGACGAGCTGGTACTGCACTACCAGCCGAAGGTGACGGCTGACACGGCCCTGCGGGTGTGCGGGGTGGAGGCGCTGGTGCGCTGGCAGCACCCGGAAAAGGGGCTGATCTATCCGGACGCCTTCCTCTACACCGCGGAGAGCGCGGACCTGATGAACCGGATCACGGCCATGGTGCTGGACCTCGCCTGCCGGCAGATCCGGACCTGGCACGACGAGGGCCTGCCGATCTCGGTGGCGGTCAACCTGTCCGTCTCGAACCTGCGCGACCCGTCGTTCCCCGGTCAGGTCGCGGCCCTTCTCGACCGGTACGGCCTACCCGCGCACGCTCTCGAGCTGGAGGTCACCGAGAGCGTGCTGATGACCGACGCCGACACCGCTCTGGCCCAGCTGGGTGCCCTGCGGGAGATGGGCATCCGGCTCGCGGTCGACGACTACGGAACCGGGTACTCCAGCCTGAGCTACCTGCGGGTGCTGCCGGTGGACGATCTGAAGCTCGACCGTTCGTTCGTGAGCCGCTGTGTGACCGATCCGCGCAGCGCGGCGATCGTGCACAGCACCATCCAGCTGGCGCACCGGCTCGGCATGCGGATCGTCGCCGAGGGCGTCGAGGACATGGAGACTCTAGGCCGGTTGGAGAGTTACGGCTGCGATCTGGCGCAGGGGTACGGCATCGCCCGCCCCCACGACGCGGCCACCACCACCGCGTGGCTGCACGAGCACGAGATCGCCCGGGAGCACATGGTCCTGCCCGCCGCGGGCTGACGAGCTGACCAGCTCGACCCGGCAGCTCAGCCCGGCGGCGGCGGCACAGGCGTGAGTGGGCACACGGCCGCTTCGGCCACCCGGGGACTGTTCGTGTCTCGTACCCTCAAAGGTTCTTCTCTGCCAGTCGCCCGTCGCTCTCGGTGTATTCGGCGCCGGTCTGCGGGCAGACCCACACGCCGTCGCCTTTCGCGGTGAGCGGATGCCCCGCCCGGCCGACCCAGCCGACGCGGCGTGCCGGAACGCCCACAACCAGGGCGAAGTCGGGAATGTCCTTGGTGACCACCGCACCGGCGGCAACAAGCGCCCATCGTCCGATGGTGACCGGGGCGATGCAGACGGCACGTGCGCCGATCGAGGCACCGTCACCGATGGTGACGCCGACAGCTGTCCAGTCGTCGCCGGTCTTGAGGCGGCCGTCGGGGGTGACGGCTCGCGGGTATTCGTCGTTGGTGAGCACGGCGGCCGGCCCGACGAACACGCCGTCGCCGAGGCGGGCCGGTTCGTAGACGAGTGCGTGGTTCTGCAGCTTGACGTTGTCGCCGGCGACAACGCCGGGACCGATGTAGGCGCCGCGGCCGATGTTGCAGCCGGTGCCCAGGACGGCGCCCTCGCGGATCTGGGCGAGATGCCAGATTCGCGTGCCCTGGCCGATTTCGGCCCGCGGGTCGACGTCGGCGGTGGGTGCGACAGTCACGCCGTCGCGGGCGGGCACTGCCTCGGTCATGGTGGTCCTTCCCGGCGGTTCGACGGCCGTTCGAAGGCCGCTCGATGGCCGTGACGATGGGCCGTTCGATGAGCGGTCAGGGTAGACGTGATCATGATCGCAGCGGTGTCAGGAAGGCGACGGCGGCCGATAAGTCGGTCCGTTGGGCGGCATGCCCGCTGGCCGAGCGGTGCATCGGTTATGGCCGAAGGTATCGCGTGACCCTCCCGGCTTCGCCGGAATTCCGTCAGCAGCCTGGCGGCAGGCGGCGACGTATCGATAGCGTTCCGGCGGAGCCGCGTCGGCACCCTCCACCATGCACGATCCACTTCATGCAGGAACGACATCGACGTGGCCGAACTCCCGACGAAGCTGCGGCTTCCAGACGAAACGGATGTCTGTGACTCCTCCGCCTCCCGCTCCCGGCAACCCGATCGGTATCGCTGTCGTCGGGGCCGGTTACTGGGGCCCCAACCTCGTCCGCAACTTCCAGGGCAGCCCGGCTTTCCGGCTGCAGTGGCTGTGCGACCTCGACGTCGAGCGCGCCGAGCGGGTCCTCGGTGGCTACTCCACCGTCAAGGTCTCCGCCGACCTCGACGAGGTCCTGGCCGATCCCGAGGTGCACGCCGTCGCCATCGCCACCCCGGCCGGGACCCACCTGCCGGTCGCCGTGGCCGCGCTGAAGGCCGGCAAGCACGTGCTGGTCGAGAAGCCCCTGGCCGCCACCCACGAGGAGGGCCTCCTGCTCGTCGAGGAGGCGGACCGGCGCGGGCTGACGCTGATGTGCGACCACACCTACTGCTACACCCCGGCGGTGCTGCGCATCCGCGAGATGCTGCACGCCGGCGATCTGGGCGAACTGCACTTCCTGGACTCGGTGCGGATCAACCTGGGCCTGGTCCAGCGCGACATCGACGTGGTGTGGGACCTGGCGCCGCACGACCTGTCGATCCTGGACTTCGTGCTTCCGCCGCAGGTGCGCCCGGTCGCGGTCGCCGCGCACGGTGCCGACGGCATCGGCGCCGGACGGGCCTGCGTGGCCTATCTCACCCTGCAGCTCAGCAACGGCTCGATCGCGCACATCCACGTCAACTGGCTGTCGCCGGTGAAGGTTCGCACCACGATCATCGGCGGTTCGAAGCGGACGCTGGTGTGGGACGACCTGAACCCCAGCCAGCGGCTTTCCCTGTACGACAGGGGTGTCGACGTGGCCTCGCCGGACGAGCTCGAGGACGAGCAGCGGCGCGACATTCTCATCTCGTACCGGTCCGGCGACATGGTGGCCCCGGCGCTGACCGAGCGGGAGGCATTGCGGACCATGGTCGACGAGTACGCGCGGGCCATCACCACCGGCACGCCGGCGCTCACCGACGGCCGGTCCGGGCTGCGGGTGCTGGAGATCCTGCAGGCCGCCTCGCGCAGCCTGGCCGAAGGCGGAACCATGATCAAGCTCAACGAAGGGCACGTGGCGTGACTGGCGTACAGATCGAGGGCGCACGCGCTCTCGTCACCGGCGGAGCGGGCACCATCGGCTCGCACGTCGTCGACGAACTGGTCCGCGGCGGGGCCGCCGAGATCGTGGTCCTGGACAACTTCGTCCGTGGCCGGCGGGACAATCTGGAGTGGGCGCTGGCAAATGGCCCGGTTCGTCTCGTCGAGGGCGACATCCGCGATGTTGATCTCGTGCGTTCGGTTACGACGGACAAGGACCTGGTCTTCCACCTGGCCGCGATCCGCATCACGCAGTGCGCGGAGGAGCCGCGGCTCGCGAACGAGGTGCTCGTCGACGGCACGTTCAACGTGATCGAGGCGGCTGCCGAGGCGGGCGTCAAGAAGCTCATCGCGTCGTCGTCGGCGTCGGTCTACGGGCTGGCCGAGGAGTTCCCGACCACCGAGCGGCACCACCCGTACAACAACGACACGTTCTACGGTGCGGCGAAGGCGTTCAACGAGGCGACGCTGCGCAGCTTCCACGCCATGAAGGGCCTGGACTACGTCGCGCTGCGCTACTTCAACGTGTACGGCCCGCGGATGGACATCCACGGCCTCTACACCGAGGTGCTGATCCGCTGGATGGAGCGCATCGCGTCGGGCAAGCCGCCGCTGATCCTCGGTGACGGCCTGGCGACGATGGACTTCGTGCACGTGGCGGACATCGCGCGCGCCAACATCCTGGCCGCCCGCGCCGACGTCACCGACGAGGTGTTCAACATCGCCAGCAGCACCGAGACCAGCCTCAAGGACCTGGCCGCGGCGCTCAGCGCGGTGATGAAGTCGGACCTGGCTCCCGAGCACGGTCCGGCGCGTGCGGTCAACGGCGTGACGCGCCGGCTGGCCGACACCAGCGCGGCCTTCGACCGGCTGGGCTGGAAGGCCGAGCTCAGCCTCACCCAGGGCCTGGAGGGTCTTGTCGACTGGTGGCGGTCGTCCAAATGATCCCGGTGATGATTCCCCAGCTGGGTGAGGAAGAGGCGCAGGCCGCGGCCGAGGCGGTCCGCTCCGGCTGGGTCGCGCAGGGCCCGCGGGTGGCCCGCTTCGAGTCCGACTTCGCAACCGCCGTCGGCGCCGGTCACGGCGTCGCGGTGTCGTCCTGCACCACCGGCCTGCACCTGGCCCTGGTACTGCTCGACATTCAGCCGGGCGACGAGGTGATCGTGCCGTCGCTGTCGTTCATCGCGACCGCCAACGCAGTCCGCTACGTGGGTGCGACGCCGGTCTTCGCCGACGTCGACCTGGCGACCGGCAACGTCACCACCGAGACGATCGACGCGGTGCGCACCCCGCGCACCCGGGCGGTCATCGCGGTGCACCAGGGCGGCGTGCCGTTCGACACGGTCGCGCTGCGCAAGGCGGCCGACGACTGGGGCATCGGCCTGGTCGAGGACGCCGCGTGTGCGGCCGGCTCCACGGCGTACGGTCAGCCCACCGGCACCGGCGCCCGGATCGCGGCCTGGTCCTTCCACCCGCGCAAGCTGATCACCACCGGTGAGGGTGGCATGGTCACCGTGGACTCGCCGGACGACGCGGCCCGGCTCAAGCGGCTCCGCGAGCACGGCATGAACGTGTCCGCCGCCGACCGGCACGCCAGCAAGCAGCCGGTGCTCGAGGCCTACCTGGAGACCGCCTACAACTACCGGATGACCGACATCCAGGCGGCCGTCGGGCTCGTGCAGCTCGGCCGCCTGGCCGGTCTGGTCGCCCAGCGCCGCGAGCTCGCCGCCCGCTACCACGAGTTGCTGGCCGGCATCGACGGCCTGGTCCCGGTGCGTGACCCGGCGTACGGGCAGACCAACTACCAGTCGTTCTGGGTGCTGCTCGACGGTTTCCCGGTGAGCCGCGACGAGGTCCTCACCGAGCTGGCCGCCCGGGGCGTGTCGGCGCGGCGGGGCATCATGGCCGCCCACCTGGAACCGGCCTACGCGGGGATGACCTCGGCACCACTGCCGGTGACCGAGCGGATCACCCGCGAGTCGCTGATCCTGCCGCTGCACCACAAACTGACCGATGACGACCAGCAGCACATCGTCGGTGTCCTGCGGGAGCTGGCCGGCAGGTGAAAGACCTGGTCATCGTCGGAGCGGGCGGCTTCGCCCGGGAGACGGCCTCGGCAGCGGCCGCCGCCGGGTGGCAGGTGCGGGGCTTCGTCGACGACGACCTCGCCCTGCACGGGACCGTCCGCTCCGGCCTGCCGATCCTCGGCCCGGTCGACAGCGTGCTGACATCCGATGCCGCCGTCGTGGTGTGCGTGGGCAACCCGCGCAACTTCACCGCGCGGCAGCGCATCGTCGAACGGCTCGGCCTGCCCGACGGCCGGTGGGCCACCGTCGTGCACCCGGGCGCCGACGTCGGCGCGGGCAGCACCGTCGGACCGGGCAGCGTGCTGCTCGCCGGGGCGGTGCTGACCGCTGACGTCATCGTGGGTGCGCACGTGGCGGTCATGCCGCAGGCCGTGCTGACCCACGACGACCGGATCGGTGACTACGCCACCATCGCCTCCGGCGTCCGGCTGGGCGGCGGGGCGGTCCTGGCGACCGGCGCGTACGTCGGTGCCGGCGCCCTGATCCGCGAGGGCGTCACCGTCGGCGCGTGGTCGCTGGTCGGCATGGGCGCGGTGGTGCTGCACGACGTGCCGCCGGCCGAGGTCTGGGCCGGCAACCCCGCTCGTTTCTTGCGCAAACTTTAAAAGGAGTCCCATGAGCCGCATCCCGCTTGTCGACCTGGCCGCCGCCCACGCCGAGGTGGCCGACGAGGTCGAAGCCGGGTTCAAGCGCATCATCGCCGAGACCGCCTTCATCGGCGGTGCCGAGGTGGCCGCGTTCGAGCAGGAGTACGCGGCCTTCTCCGGCCTGCCGCACTGCGTCGGCGTCGCCAACGGCACCGACGCCCTCGAGCTGGCGTTCAAGGCCGTCGGCGTGGGCCCCGGCACCGAGGTGATCCTGCCGGCGAACACGTTCATCGCCACCGCCGAGGCGGTCGCCCGCACCGGCGGCACGGTGGTGCTGGTCGACTGCGACCCGGACACCTATCTCATCGACGTCGACGCCGCGCTCGCCGCGGTCACACCGGCCACCCGGGCGATCGCGCCGGTGCACCTCTACGGTCAGCTCGCCCCGGTCGAGCAGCTGCGCGCCGGCCTCGGTGACCGCGACGTCGTGATCGTCGAGGACGCCGCGCAGTCGCAGGGCGCCACCCGGCACGGTGCCGGCTCCGGCGTGGACGGGATCGCCGCCACCAGCTTCTACCCGGGTAAGAACCTGGGCGCCTACGGCGACGCGGGCGCGGTCACCACCGCCTCCGAGGAGTGGGCGACCACGGTCCGGACTCTGGGCAGCCACGGCGGCCTCCGCAAGTACCACCACGATTTGGTCGGTGTGAACAGCCGGCTCGACGGCCTCCAGGCGGTCGTGCTGCGCGCCAAACTGGCCCGGCTCGCCGGGTGGAACGAGCGCCGCCGGGCCGCCGCCGCCCGCTACCACGAGCTGCTGGCCGGTCTCGACGACGTGGTGCTGCCGGTGACGCTGGACGGCAACGAGCACGTCTGGCACATCTACTGCGTCCGCGTCCCGAACCGTGACGACGTGCTGGCCAAGCTCAACGCCGCGGGTGTCGGCGCGGCCATCCACTACCCGATCCCGGTGCACCGGACCGGCGCGTTCGCCGCGCTGGGCGGGTCCTTCCCGAACGCCGAGGTCGTCGCACCGCAGATCCTGTCCCTGCCGATCTACCCGCAGATCACCCCGGACCAGCAGGCCCGGGTGGCCGAGGCACTGACCACCGCTCTGCACAGCTAGTTAGGACTCCACCGTGTATGTGACGTTGCGCGACCGGCCTGGCGCAGGCGATCAACCACCGGTCGGCCGCACCGTCAAGCGCGTCTCCTCGACCGTCGTGCTGCTCGGCGTGGTGAGCCTGCTGACCGATGTCTCCTCGGAGATGGTCGCGTCGGTGCTGCCGCTCTATCTCACCGCGGCGGTCGGGCTGAGCCCGGTCGCGTACGGCTTCCTGGACGGCATGTACCAGGGCGTCAGTGCGTTCCTGCGGATCGCCGGCGGCTACGCCGGCGACCGCGGGGGTCAGCCCAAGTGGGTGGCGGTGCTGGGGTACGGCGTATCGGCGCTCAGCCGCATCGCCATGCTCGCCGCCACCGGCTTCGCCGCCATCACCGCCGTGGTGACCGCCGACCGCCTGGGCAAAGGGCTGCGTACGGCTCCCCGCGACGCGCTGATCGCCGAGGCGTCCGACCCGAAGACGCTGGGCCGCGCGTTCGGCGTGCACCGCACGCTGGACACGATCGGGGCGGCCCTCGGCCCACTGGTGGCGTTCGCGCTGCTGGCCGCCGTTCCGGGCAGCTACGACTCGATCTGGGTGGTGTCGTTCGCCTTCGCCATGGTCGGCGTGGCGGTCCTGGTCCTGTTCGTGCCGAACCTTCGCACCGCCGCCGGCACCGCCCGGATCGGCCTGCGGCGCACCATGCGCGCGGTGGCCGGCCGCTCCCTGCGCCGCCCGCTGCTGGCCGCCGGTGTGCTCGGCCTGCTGACCGTCGGCGACGGTTTCCTCTATCTCGCCCTGCAGGAGCGCGACGACTTCGCCGCCATCTACTTCCCGCTGCTCTACGTCGGCACGAACATCGCCTACCTGGCCCTGGCCGTGCCGATGGGCCGGCTCGCCGACCGGGTGGGCCGGGCCCGCGTGCTGGTGGCCGGGCACGGCGCGCTGCTCAGCGCCTATCTGCTCGCGGCCCTGCCGGCCGGCGGGATCGGCCTCACCCTCGGTGTCCTGCTCCTGCTCGGTGTCTTCTACGCGGCCACCGACGGGGTGCTGCCCGCCCTGGTCAGCCGCCTGATCCCGGCCGAGGCGCGGGGCAGCGGCATCGCGGCCGCGCAGACCGTGGTGGCGCTGGCCCGGTTCGCGTCGTCGCTCACCTTCGGCCTGCTGTGGAGCCTGCGGGGGCCGACCTGGTCGCTGTGGCTGTTCGCGGGCCTGCTGGCCGTCGCGATCCCGGCGATCGGCCTGCTGCTGCGCGGCATCGACCGGGCGGAGGCTGCCGCGTGAGTGCCCGGCTGCGTATCACCCTGCTGGCCGCGGTGCTGGTGCTCGCGCTGCTCGGCTCGGTGGGTTACGTGTGGCAGGTCCGGCAGGACCAGGCCGCCACGCTGGCCTCCGCACCGGCCGTGGCGCAGGGCGGCGACCTGGCGTCGTTGCGCACCCAGCCGCACATCGTCTTCCGCAGCACGGCGCTGGGCCAGGGGTACGGGCAGGTGGCGGCGGTGCCGCTGAGCGACCCGGCCGGGCCCCGCGCGGTCACACCGGTCTCCTGCGAGCGGGTGTACGCGACACGCGAGGACGCCATCTGCCTGTCCGCGGAACGTGGGCTGGTCACCACGTACCGGGCGCAGCTGCTGGACAGCTCCTGGGCGCCGATCCGGGACCTTCCGCTGACCGGGCTGCCGAGCCGGGCCAGGCTGTCCCGGGACGGCTCACTGGTCGCGACCACCACGTTCGTCTTCGGTGACTCCTACGCCAACCCGGGACAGTTCTCCACCCGGACGGTCGTGACCCGCACCGACGGTGAGGTCGTCGGCGACATCGAGAAGTTCAAGCTGGTCGTCGACGGCCGGGTGCTCGGCGCCGCGGACAAGAACCTCTGGGGTGTCACGTTCACCGGCGACAACGACCGCTTCTACGCCACCGCCGCGTCCGGCGGCCGGACGTGGCTCGTGGAAGGCAGTCTCAGCAGGCGCACGGTCACCTCGATCCGCGGCGACGTAGAGTGTCCCTCGCTCTCCCCCGACGGGACGCGGATCGCTTTCAAGAAGCACGGTGACCTGCCGGCCGGAAAGTGGCGCCTGGCCGTCTACGACCTTCGGACCGGAACGGAAACGGTGCTCGCGGAAACCCGCAATGTGGACGATCAGGCCGAGTGGCTCGACGATTCCACGATTGTCTATGGATTGTCGCGTACGGCCGACGGCTCGGCGTCGAGCGACGTCTGGCGGGTGCCGGCCGACGGTTCCGGAAAGCCGGAAGTGCTGATCAGCGATGCGTGGTCCCCGGCCGTCGTTCGGTGAGGTAAGAGACCACTTATAGGATCCGATGCAGCCGAACGGATGATCCAAAACATCCGGGTGGCGTCCATGTTGGAAGCCCTCACCGATGTTTGAGCAACGCTCGATCTTCTATTTTCCAGACGCACCACCGGCTACCCACCGGCGAATCGTGCGGTTTTGATTTCTTTTGAAAGGTTGGTGTCCGGCAGAAATGGACAATGTGGGGGCGAAGCCGGTGGTACCTGGGGCAGCCGGCGCCCCGATGTCAGAAGATCGACACTTGATCCGCCGACCACGACGGTGGTTCAAGAAACCGTTGCTCGCCGGCCTGGTCGCCGCGAGCCTGGTGTCGGCCTCGCTGATCGGCGGCTCCATGCCCGCCGCCGCGGAGGCCTGCGACACCAACCCGATCGTCTGCGAAAACGCCAAGGACGGCAACGCCTCCTCCGAGTGGGAGATCGACGGCGCCGGTGACCACACGATCCAGGGTTTCGCCACCGACATCAGCGTGAACTCCGGTCAGCGGATCGACTTCAAGGTCAAGACCGAGGCCTCGTCGTACACCATCAAGGTCTACCGGCTCGGCTGGTACGACGGCGACGGCGCCCGCTTCATCACCGACGTCGAGCCGGTGGTGACCACGCCGCAGCCGGAGAACTGCGTCTCCGACGAGGACCTCCAGCTGCTCGACTGCGGCAACTGGCACGTCTCGGCGCACTGGAACGTGCCCGCCAGCCAGGTCTCCGGCATCTACATCGCCCGGCTCAAGCGCACGGACATCACCACCACCGAGGCCAGCCACATCACGTTCGTGGTGCGCAACGACGCCAGCACCTCGGACCTGTACTTCAAGACCTCCGACGCGACCTGGCAGGCCTACAACCTGTACGGCGGCGCCGACTTCTACGACGCGCCGGTCAACGGCCGGGCGCTCAAGCTCAGCTACAACCGCCCGTTCGCGACCCGGGGCGCGGCCTCCGGCCGGGACTTCCTGTTCAGCAACGAATATCCGATGCTGCGGTTCCTCGAGCGCAACGGGTACGACGTCAGCTACACCACCGACGTCGACACCGACCGGCACGGCGAGCTGATCAAACGGCACAAGACGTTCCTCTCGGTCGGCCACGACGAGTACTGGTCCGGAGCACAGCGGGCCCACGTCGAGGCGGCCCGCGACGCCGGGGTGAACCTGGCGTTCTTCAGCGGCAACGAGGTCTACTGGCGGACCCGCTGGGAGACCAGCAAGGACGGCAACGGCACCCCGTACCGGACCCTGGTCTGCTACAAGGAGACCTGGGGCAAGGCGAAGATCGACGAGACCTCCCCGGAGTGGACCGGCACCTGGCGTGACCCGCGGTTCGCCACCCAGGAGAACGGCGGCGGCCTGCCGGAGAACGCGCTGACCGGCACCGCCTACATGGCCAACTACACCGACCTGGCCCTGAAGGTGCCTGCCGAGCAGGGCAAGCTGCGCCTGTGGCGGCACACCGGCCTGGACGAGCTCGCCTCCGGGACGACGGCCACGCTGGCGCCGCACACCATCGGTTACGAATCCGACGAGGACCTGGACAACGGCTTCCGCCCGCCGGGCCTGATCCGGCTGTCCACGACGACCGGGCCGACCCCGGAGTATCTGCTGGACTTCGGCAACACCACCACCGGTGGCACCACCACGCACCACCTCACGATGTACAAGGCCGCCAGCGGCGCCCTGGTCTTCGGTGCGGGCACCGTGCAGTGGGCCTGGGGCCTGGACGAGAAGCACGACGGCGTGGTCGAGCCGGCTGACAAGAAGATGCAGCAGGCGACCGTCAACCTGCTCGCCGACATGGACGCCCAGCCGCTGACGCTGATGAGCACCCTGCACGCGACGACCGAGTCGAACGACGCGCAGGCGCCGGCCGTGACCATCACGAGCCCGGCGAACAACACGAAGGTGACGAACGGCTCGCAGGTCACCCTGCAGGGCACGGCCACCGACGCGGGCGGCGGCAAGGTCGCGGGCGTCGAGGTCTCCACCGACTCGGGCGCCAGCTGGCACCCGGCCGACGGGACCACGTCCTGGTCGTACAGCTTCTACACGACCGGCGCGGGACTCCAGGCGGTCCGGGTGCGGGCAATCGACGACAGCGCCAACATCCAGGAGCCGTCGACGGTGGTGACGCTGAAGCTCAGCGGACCCACCACGATCTTCGGCAACCGGGTGCCGGCCGAGCCCGCGGTGGACGACACCGCGGCGATCGAGCCGGGCATCCGGTTCACCGCGACCGACGACGGCTACATCACCGGCATCCGCTTCTACAAGGGCGCCGGCAACACCGGTACGCATACCGGAAGCCTCTGGTCGGCCGACGGCGACCGGCTGGCCACCGGCTCGTTCTCCGGTGAGAGCAGCGCGGGCTGGCAGAAGCTGGTCTTCGAGGACCCGGAGCCGGTCACCAAGAACACCGTCTACGTCGCGTCGTACACCGCACCGAACGGGCACTACGCGGCCGACGGCGCGGCGTTCAGCCTGACCGGGGTGGACTCGTCGCCGCTGAACGTGCCGAAGGCGACGCTCACCCAGGGCAACGGCGTCTTCGCCTACAACCAGGGCTTCCCGACGCACTCCTACAACGCCACGAACTACTACGTGGACGTCACGTTCATCTCCGCCGACAAGGGCGCACCGGCACCGGTCTCCCTGTCGCCGGTGAACAACGCCACTGTCGTGCCGGTCAGCGCTGAACCGTCGGTGAAGTTCAGCCGGCCGCTCGACCCGGCCACGATCGAGTTCGGGCTGAAGACGGCCGCCGGGGTCGTCGTACCCGGCGCGTTCTCCTACGAGGCCGACGCCAAGCGGGTCACGTTCTCGCCGAGCGTGCCCCTGGAGGTGTCGACGAAGTACACGGCCACCGTCCTCGCCAGCGACACCGGCGGGACACCGAGCGACGAGCCGACGGTGTGGTCGTTCACCACCGACGCGTCCGCCGCGATCCACACGCTGTTCCCGGACGACGCCACGCCGGCCGTGGCGGCGGACAGCGACACCAGCGCGATCGAGCTGGGCGTCAAGTTCACCCCCACCAAGAACGGCAAGGTGGTCGGGGTGCGCTTCTACCAAGGACCGGGCAACGGCGGTACGCACACGGGGACCCTGTGGTCACCGACCGGTGGCGTCATGGCGCGGGCGACGTTCTCCGGTGAGACCGGGTCCGGATGGCAGGACGTCCGGTTCGACTCGGCGATCACGGTGACCGCCGGGACGACCTACACGGTGTCGTACCACGCACCGCAGGGCCGCTACTCGGCCACACCGGGGTTCTTCAACTCGCTGTGGACCCGGGGTCCGCTGACCACACCGGCGACGACCGCCAACGGCGTCTACCGGTACGGTGCGAACGCCTGGCCGACGGCCTCGTACGGCGCGACCAACTACTGGGTCGACCCGCTGTTCGTGGCTGACGCGGGCTCCGGCCCGGACCCGGATCCGGAGCCGACACCGACCGCCGGCGCCGGCACGGTCGGTATCTTCGCGCCGGACGCGACCCCGGACCACGCCAACTGGGACGACACCGACTCGATCGAGGTCGGCGTGAAGTTCACGTCGGACGTCGCGGGCAAGGTCACCGGGATGCGGTTCTACAAGGGCCCGCAGAACACCGGCATCCACACCGGCACGGTCTGGAACAGCGCCGGTACCGCGGTGGGCAGCGGGCCGTTCACGAACGAGACGGCCTCCGGATGGCAGAGCATCACGTTCAACCCGGCGGTGACCATCACGCCGGGCGAGACGTACACGGTGTCGTACTGGTCGTCCACCGGCCGGTACGCGGTGAACCTGAACCAGTTCGCCGGCCAGGGCTTCGACCACCCGCCGCTGCACGTACCGGCCAACGGTGGTGTCTTCCGCGCCGGGGAGGGGTTCCCGCAGACCGCGACGAACCACAACTTCTGGGTCGACGTGAAGTTCAAGCCGAACGACTGAGCGGGTAACTGAAGAAGGCCCGCACCCGCGAGGGTGTGGGCCTTCTTTCTCGGCGGGTGGCGCGTCAGGCGACCTTGGAGTCGATCAGGGCGGCCAGCGAGCTGAGCGTGTCGAACACCTCGGCGGTGACCTCGTCGTCGTCGACGGTCACCCCGAACCTCTCCTCCAGGGCGGCGACCAGCTCCAGCACCGCCATCGAGTCCAGCTCGGGCAGGTTGCCGAGAAGCTGGGTGCCGGCGTCGATCGTCGCGGCGCGGTCCTCGATGCCGAGGACGGACACCAGCACCGCCTTGACGTCGTCGATCGTGGTACCGGTCAGGGCCATGGACTTATCTCCTTCAGACATACGGGTCACAGGAGCACCTCGACGGGTGCCGGGTGGCTCAGGAATGCGGTGGGGCTGGCGGTCAGACCGTACGCCCCGGCCTGGTAGAGCACGACCAGGTCCCCGACGCCGGCCTCGGGCAGCGTGACGTTGTCACCGAGCAGGTCGAGCGGGGTGCACAGGCAGCCGACGACGGTGACCTGCTCAGCGGGCTCCTGGTCGATGCGGTTGGCCACCGCGATCGGGTAGTTGCGGCGGATCACCTGGCCGAAGTTGCCGGACGCGGCGAGCTGGTGGTGCAGGCCGCCGTCGACGACCAGGTAGGTCTTGCCGCGGGACACCTTGCGGTCGACGACCCGGGTCACGTAGACACCGGCCTCGCCGACCAGGAACCGGCCCAGCTCGACGACCACCCGGGCCTCGGGCAGGCGGGGACGCACCTCGTCGCGCAGCAGCTCGGTCAGGTTGGCGCCGATCGCGGCCAGGTCGAGCGGTTTGTCGCGGTCGGTGTACGGGATGCCGAAGCCACCGCCCAGGTTGAGGTAGCGGACCGGCTCCGGCGCGTCGCCGGCCAGCCGCAGCATCAGCTCTACGGTCCGCCGCTGCGCCTCGCAGATGGTCTCGGCGTGCAGGTTCTGCGACCCGGCGAAGATGTGGAAGCCGAGCACCTCCAGGTCGGTGCCGGCCAGCTCCTTGAGCAGCGCCGGAACGCGCTCGGCGTCCACACCGAACTGCTGCGGTCCGCCGCCCATGCGCATGCCGGAACCCTTGACCGAGAAGTCCGGGTTGACCCGCACCGCGACCCGCGGCCGGAGCCCGAGAGCCGAGCCGACGGTGGCGATCCGGGCGGCCTCGTTCTCCGACTCCAGCTCGATGGTGACGCCCGCGGCGACCGCCTGGCGCAGCTCGGCGTCGGTCTTGCCGGGCCCGGCGAAGCTGACCCGGTTCGCCGGCATCGTGGTGTCCAGCGCGGTGCGCATCTCCAGCGCCGAGGCCACGTCGAACGAGTCGACCAGGCCGCTCATGTGCTGCACCACGGCCGGCATCGGGTTCGCCTTGACCGCGTAGCTGAGCTGGAGGTCGGACGGCAGGGTGTCGCGCAGCAACCGGACCCGCTCGGTGAGCAGCCGCCGGTCGTACGCGAAGAACGGTGTGCCGCCGACCCGCTCGGCGAGCCGGTCCACCGGCACTCCGCCGACGGCCAGCTTTCCGTCGATCTGCTCGAATGCGGTCACGCGTCCAACTCCTGACGTAGCAGATTGCGGTCGAACTTGCCGTTGGGTGATCGGGGCAGCTCGGGGCGTACCAGAACGTCCTTGGGCAGCATGTAGAGCGGGAGTTCCTTCTTCAGCGCGGCCTTGACGGCGGCCGGGTCGAGCTCCTCGGTGCCGGCCGGGCTGACGATGACCACGATCCGCTGACCGAGTTTCGCATCCGGTACGCCCAGCGCGACCGCGTCGCGGACCAGGCCGGTGCCGTAGACGACCTCCTCGATCTCGGTCGGGCTGACCCGGTAGCCGGAGGTCTTGATCATCTCGTCGGTACGCCCGACGAAGTAGAGGAAGCCCTCCTCGTCACGGACCACGGAGTCACCGGACCAGACGGCCAGTTCGGTGGTCAGCGCGCCCTCGGCGCCCGGCAGCGGCTTGAACCGCTCGGCGGTGCGCTGCGGGTCGTTCCAGTAACCCAGGGCGACGAGCGCGCCGCGGTGCACGAGCTCACCCTCCTCCCCCGGGTCGCAGACGCTGCCGTCCGGGCGGACCACCAGGACCTCCGCGTTGGGAATGGCCTTGCCGATCGAGTCGGGGCGGCGGTCCACCTCGGCGGGATCGAGGTAGGTGGAGCGGAACGCCTCGGTGAGCCCGTACATCAGGTAGGGCCGGGCGGCCGGGAAGATCGCCCGCAGCCGGTCCAGGGTCGTCTTCGGCATGCGCCCGCCGGTGTTGGCGAAGTAGCGCAGCCGGCTGCCGGTCTCCTCCGGCCAGTTCTGCTCGGCGAGCTGGATCCACAGCGGCGGTACGCAGGTCAGGCCGGTGACACCGTGCTTGGCGCACAGCTTCACCACGTCGCGGGCCAGCAGGTAGTTGACCAGCACCACGTGCGCGCCGACCGCGAACGACGTGGTGAGCTGGCTGAACCCGGCGTCGAAGCTGAGCGGGAGGGCGGCCAGGACGACGTCCTCGCCGGTCATCTCCAGGTACTGGCTGACGCTCTCGGCACCGGCCAGCATGTTGCGGTGCGAGAGCACCACGCCCTTCGGCTTGCCGGTGCTGCCCGAGGTGTAGAGGATCGCGGCCATGTCGATGTCGATCGCCTGGCTCTCCGGCAGGCCGGTGCCGGTGCGCAGGTCTTCCCACGCGGTGACCGGCAGGCGGGTACCGGCCTCTCCCCCGCCGACTTCTCCACCGGCTCCTCCGCCGACTATGACGATCCGCTCCAGGGACTTGACCTGGTCCAGTTCGTCGCCCAGGGCCGCCAGCCGCTCGGCGGTGGTGACCAGCACGCGGACGTCGCAGTCGGCCAGGATGTAGGCGACCTGCCGGGCCCGCAGCACCGGGTTGACCGGGACGAAGACGCCGCCGGCGGCCGAGGTGGCGAACACGGCGGTGACCGTCTCGATCCGCTTGTCGAGATAGACGGCGACCCGCTCCCCGCGGGCCAGGCCGAGGCCGCGCAGCCCGGCACCGGCGGCGCGCACGTCGCGCCACAGCTCCGCGTAGGTGAACGTGTCGTCGCGATACGTCACGGCCGGCGCGTCGCCGGACCGGCCGGCGGCGCCGGCCAGCAGGTCGTGCAAACGGATGCGCATGTGTTCGGTTTCCCTCATCGGTTTCTCGAAGGTACGTCGGCCGCCGGAGTCACCAGCTCAGGCAGGTCAACTCGCTGTAGAGGTAGTCGATGTCCGGCTCGGTCAGGCCGGCGCTGCGGAACATCTTCCGGCGCGTGTCGGCGAGCATGCGGGACAGGGCGGGGCGGTGACCGATCACCCGGATCTCGGCCAGCAGAGCCGGGATGCCGTGCCGGGTCAGCAGGTGGCTCTGGAACCGGCGCAGCATCGCCCGGAACAGCTCCGGATCGCTGACGTACAGCACCGAGGCGAAGAGCGGCAGGTTCTTGCGGCGATCGGTGCGGAAGATCACGTAGCAGTACCGCCCTCCGCGGGTCAGCACCACGTGCCGGGCGGCGGCGGTGCTCGCGTGGTCCCGGTAGATCTGCAGATCGTCGCCGGTGAGGGTGCGCTCCAGGACCGCCGGGTCGGCGCTGACCCGGCCGCCGCCGGGCACCGCGGGCCACGGCAGGTTGGGTGCCACCGCGGTGGCGGTGTCCAGGAAGGAGAAGCCGAGCCGGGTGTTCATCGGTACGACGTTCCCACTGGGCGACAGATCGGTGAACTCGTAGTCCTGCTGCGCGAGCAGGGCCTTGAGCAGTTTCAGGCTGTGGAAGCGCTGCTCCGGCAGGACGCACCAGGCGCCGAGGTTGCAGAACCGCCGGACCTGCCCGCGGATCGTGCGCTCGGAGTAGAACGCGAGGTAGGTCCCCACCACGTCGCCCCGGTCGTCGCGCAGCAGGAAGCCGTGGTTGGGCGCGGACACCTTCCAGGGCACCTGCACCGCCTGCTCCCAGGCGTCGGCCGTCACGCGGCCGTTGAGATTGGTGTGGAGAAATCGAGCCACCGCGGGGATGTCGGCGGTGGTGATGGGCTCGACCCGGACTGCCATCAGGCGGCCCATCGGACAAAGCCGACGCGGTCGGTCAACGTGTACTCCCTGACATTTACCGTGGAACCTGCCGCACGACGATATCGTCCGTTCCCGCGGGGCAGGCCGTTGTGCCAGATATTGTCATAGGTTCGGTCCGATATCCGTAGGGGTCGTCCTGACTGGATGTCACGTCCGGCCCGATCAGCCGCTTGACACCGCGTTATGCGGTATGCGTAGAGCCGACATCTGTCAGATTCCGGTCACTGTGGCGCACATCAAGAATCCATGACCGACGACACGAATTGTGAAATGCCCAATTTGGCACGAGCTATCCGTGCCACTTTCCACAATGCCCAATGCCCGGGTCTCCATCGGCGCCCTGACTACGTATTATCGTCCGAGCCGGTAGGCTGACTACTCGAGGAGCCTCTCCGAAATGAAGCACCGCCGCACCTTCTTCACCGGGACCCGTTTTCGCCGGGCCGCTACGGTTTGCTCCGCCTTCGGCGTGGTCATTCTCATAGCCGTCGGATTCACCTGGTATTCGACCAGGGACAACCGTGACGGCTCGCCGGAGAACGTCGCGCAGGCCGACGCGTCGGTGCCCACCGTGGCCGGGCAGCCGAGCGGCGTGCAGTCGATCCCGCCCTCCGCGGCGACAGCGTCGGCGTCCGCCTCGGCTCCGTCCTCGGCGTCGGCGTCCCCCTCGTCGTCGGCGTCACGCAAGCCGGCCGGGTCGACGACCACCAAATCCGTGTCGAAGGGCGGCTGCGCCCTCCCCGCCTACCCGACAGCGGGCTGCACCGGGGTGCCGGCCGGCTGGTCGCCGAAGAAGACCATCGAGGGTGACCTGACCGTCACCAAGGCCGGCGCGGTCATCTCCGACCACCTGGTCACCGGGACGATCCTGGTCAAGGCCCCGGACGTGACGATCCGCCGTACCCGGATCTACGGCGGCGTCGACAACTTCCTCTCCGACAAGATCTACGGGCACCTGACCATCGAGGACACCGAGGTCGTCAACAAGCCCGGCGAGTCCGTCTCCAGCAACGAGCAATATGCGTTCGGCGTCGCCAACTACACGTGCCGGCGCTGCAAGGTGATGAACCGCATCGAGGGCTGGCGCATCGGCGCGAGCAGCTTCGCCGGCGCCGCACAGGTCACCATCGAGGACTCGTTCGCCCAGCTCGCGGTCCCGGCCGGCATGTGCCAGAGCGTCGACCCGCACGGCGACGGCATCCAGGGCTACGGCGCTCCCACAGCGGTCATCCGGCACAACACCATCGACCAGCGCCGCGACGACTGCCCGACCGCGCCGATCTTCATCCCGGACCAGGACAACGCCGGCGGCACGATCCAGGACAACCTGCTCGCGGGCGGCGGCTACGCGCTGCGCCTGACCGGTGGCAACTTCCCCGCGGTGACCGGCAACAAGATCGTCGGCGGCAGCGCGGAGTACGGTCCGGTCGAAGTCGACTGCGCGAAGATCGGCAACTGGGGCGGCAACGCGGTCGTCAACTACGACTTCGACCGCGGCGTGATCCTCAAGGAGACCAAGAAGCTCAAGGACTGCGGCTGACCGCTCGGTAACCAGCTGGCTCCCAGTGCTGCCTCCCGGCGCTCGAGGCAGCACCCACGCCCAGCCGGAGTCCTCGTGAGCGCCACCGAACATCTCCGTCTGGCGGTCATCGAGCGGGTGGACCACCTCCAGCACAGACGAATGGCCCCGGCACGATGCCGGGGCCATTCTTCTTGCCTGCTTACTGCCGGTGCCTACTCACCGTCGACGCCTGCCTTGGTGCCGGCTCAGATGCTGAGGATGCCCAGGCGCCGGGCGAGCCGCAGCGAGCGGTCGAAGACGTACAGGCCGCCGCCGAGCATGACGGTGCACATGATGCTGAGCACCACGATCGAGAGGCTGACGCTGAGCTCACCGGCGGGCGGTGTCGGCATCAGCAGCTGACGCTCGGCGCTGATCACGTAGGTGTGCGGGATCAGATAGCTGGCCCAGCGGATCCACTCGGGAAGCGTGCTGATCGGGAACAGGGCACCACCCAGCACGCTGGCGGCGAGGTGGAACAGCATGACCACCGGGTCGCCCCGCTTGAACAGGACCAGGAAGCTGGCGGCCAGCGTACCGAGGGCGTTGCAGGCCAGGATGCCGAGGAACAGCACCAGGATGCCCAGCGGGATACCGGCGGGGTCGATCGGCATGCCGAGCATCCAGCCGACCGCGATCATGAAGCAGGCCAGCAGGCCGCCGGTGAAGCTGCGCCACAGGTTCATGGCGATCGGGATCAGCACCCACGGCACCGGCTCGACCAGATAGGTCTCCAGGGTGCCGCGTTCCATGGCGAAGTTGAGCCGGGCGGTGAGCTGGGTGAGCGCGTCCTGCAGGCCGGCCGTGACCGCGGTGCCGATGAGCATCACCGCGAAGACTTCCGGACCGGCGCCGAGGAACGAGCTCTGGTAGAAGTACAGCAGCACCGGGAAGACCACGGCGATGTACCGCATGATGCTGGTCGCCGGGAACATCCGCTCCTCGACCAGATCAAGACGGATGTACGCGCCGAGCGTCTCGATCACCTTGCGGGACCGGGTCCGGTTCCGGATCGCGCTGGGGTAGATGTGCGTGGTGGTCACGGGGCACCCCCGGCGGCCGGGTTCAGCCGGTAGACGTGGGCGATGAGGTCCCGCAGGGGCATGGGTGTCTCCCGGATGTGCTGAATGGACGCGGCCGTGCCGCCGAGACCGCCGAGTACGGCGCCGATGGTCTGGTCGCCGGCGAGCTGGCACTGGACGGTGAGGCCGTCCACGACCACATCGAGCCCCTGTGCGCGCAGCCCGTCGGCCACCAGGCGGGTGTCCGACTCGTTGCTCAGGACCAGCTCCAGCTGGGGCCGGTCCCACTGCTGCCGCAGGCTGTCCAGGTCGCCGGAGTACTTGATCCGGCCGCCGTCCATGAGCAGCGCCTTGGACTGCAGCGCCTCGATCTCCTCCAGCCGGTGCGAGGAGATCAGCACGGCCAGGCGCTCCTGCTTGACCAGATCCATGATGAGGTTGAGCAGCCCGTGCGCGGCGATCGGGTCGACGGCGCCGGTCGGCTCGTCGAGGATCAGCGCGCGGGGGCCGGGCAGCAGGGCGCGCGCGAGGCGGACCCGGGCCTTCATGCCGGCCGAGAGGCTGGCGATGACCGTCTCGGTCTGCGGTGACAGGTTCACCGTCTCCAGCACGTACGGGATACGCGCCTCCAGCTCCTTGCGGGACATGCCCTGGAGCCGGCCGTGCAGCTGGAGGTTCTCCCGGACCGTGGCGCGCATCAGCAGGCTGCGGTCCTCAGCGGGCATCCAGCCGACCACCTGGCGGATCTGCTCGGATTCGCGGGCGACGTCGAGGCCCATCACGTGCCCGTGCCCGGAGGTCGCCTCGGTGAGCCCGATGATGATCCGGAACAGGGTCGTCTTGCCGGCGCCGTTCGGGCCGACCACGGCACAGATCTCACCGGCCCGGACCACCAGGTCGATCCCGTCCAGCGCCTTGATCGGCTGGGTGAGGTGCGAGCGCGCGAAGGCACGCATCCACTTCGGGGTCGGTTCGTACAGTTTCGTCAAACCGGACAGGACGATGACGTCGTCCTGGTCCCCTTCGAGGCCGGTCATGGCAACTTCACCGTGCTTTCTACTCCGGACCGCCGCCAGCGCCGCCAGGCGACGTGATGGCGTACCCGCTTGTTGAAGGCGCTGACACGGCGCGGGACGAGAGGACCCTTGCCCTCGGCCTCGCGTTGTGCCAGTCGCCCGTACCGTTGCCGCAGCCGGCTGGAGGCAGCCGGCGGATAGATCTCCTCGGCCAGCGCGACGAGCCGCGCGGCGAGTGCCTTGTCGTCGGAGGAGGGCCCCGCCTCGTAGAGGGAGCAGGCGATGGCCAGCGCCTCCCGGGCGACCGCCAGGGCGGCGGCGGTGCGCAGCGCGCCGGCGTCCGGTACCCCGCCCGCGTCCTCGTCGAAGAAGATCTCGAAAGCCTGGTACCGGCCACGCAGGTCGGTGTCGGCGCCGGCGAACTGCTGGGTGTGCATGTTCTTGCCGTGCACCCGGTAGTACGCCTGGTCCACCCCGTTGAGCCGGCCGATCCCGCCGAGCGCGGCGGCTCGCAGCCACATCAGGAAGTCACCGGCGTGCGGCGCCCGCTTGTCGTACCCGCCCAGTTTGCGCATGGTGTCGTTGCGCAGCATCACCTCGGGCGTCGCCACCGGGTTACCGCCGGACCGGCACACCCGGGCGATCCATTCGGCACCCGGCCACAGCGTCCAGCTCTTGACCTCGGTGCGCGCCGGCGGCGGCTGGTCGGTGAAGGTCCGCGTGAAGCCGTGCACCATGCCCACCTCGGGGTGCGCCTCCAGCAGCGCCGTGGCCCGCTGGAAGGAGCCCGGGGTGACCAGGTCGTCGGCGGAGAGCAGCACGACGTAGTCGCCGTCGACCGCGGCCAGGCCCTCGTTGTAGGTGGCGATGTGCCCGGCGTTCACCGAGTGCTCGATCACCCTGACCCGGGGGTCGGCCTCGGCGAGCTGCCGGGCCACGGCGGCGCTGCCGTCCGGTGAGCAGTCGTCGACGATCAGCACGTCGACGTCGACACCGTCCTGCCGCAGGACACCCTGCACGCAGTCGGGCAGGAAATGGCCGTAGTTGTAACAGGGAACCACCACGGAGACCCGTGGCCGCCCGCGAAGGGGCAACGGTCGGGTTCTCGTCACCATCGAGCTTCCATCAACCTTTCGAGATCGGTCTTACTCAAGGAGGCGTCGCACCGTGGACGTCCGGACGGTTCGAGCCGGGTGGGTCAGACGCCAGACCGCACCGCACACCCCGGAGAGCAGGGCGAGGGTGAAGGAGAACGTCGTGAAGCTCAGCGAGTCGAAGGTCAGGGCGCACAGGACCGCGAGGATCTGCGTGGAGATGAGTGCCGCGCACAGGTGGCGGTCCTCGTCCGTCGCGGACCGGCGGAAGCCCAGCACCGAGAGCCACAGGCACGTCAGGTGCAGCGCCGCCATCGCGACGACGCCGACGATCCCGCCGGTGACCAGCGTGAGCAGCCACTGGTTGTCGAGGATCATGTAGAGGTCGGGGATCAGCGTGCCCGGCCCGCGGCCCAGCCAGGGCCGCTGAGCGAACCAGGCGGACACGTGCGCGTAGTCCTCGGTGCGGCCGTCGACGCTGGGGTCGGCCTCGGCCCAGAGGAACATCGAGCGCAGCGTGCCGAGCAGACCGGGCCGGCCGACCACGAGCACGCCGGTGAGGCCGCAGGCCAGCACCAGGAAGTTGTACCGGAACCGCCAGTTCCAGGCGATCAGGAACATGATCGCCATCGCGATGCCCAGGGCCAGGATCCCGGTGCGGGAGATCGCCATCGGCACCGCGCCGGCGATGACGAAGGTCAGCAGACCGTAGAAGCGGCGGGACGCCTTGGTCCGGGCATACCGGGCGAAGTGGATGGCGTAGGGCATCACCATGGCCAGCACCGCGCTGAACTCGATGGAGTGCACCGTCGTGGAGGCGACCCGGAACCGGCCGCCCTCGCCGCGCGCCTGGAAGTCGGTGAGCGCGCCCTTCAGTTCGAGGCCGGGCACCACCAGCCACTGGGTGACGTCATAGGCGAAGATCGACTGGAGGATGCCGAGGAACGCCATGAACGCGGCGGCGCACACCAGGACCCGCAGCACCTTGCGCAGCCGGGCCCAGTTCGGGATGCCGTCGGCGGCGATCAGCACCAGGCCGAGGAACTCGAAGGTCAGCAGCAGCGTGAAGTCCTGCCGGTTCGCCTCCAGCGTGGGCAGGCCGCGCACCAGACCGGCGATGTAGGACAGCAGGATGGACACCAGATAGAGCAGCGCGACCCAGCGCAGCGGCTGGCGGCCGACCAGCAGCAGGGACGGGCTCAGCCGGGCCACGAACCACCAGGCGAACAGGGCGAGCGACAGCAGCAGGGCGGGCCGCCCGGCGAAGGTCATCTGCGGGACGATGAGCGGCGCCGGGATCGCGTACAGCAGGACGATCACCATGCTGCAGAGCGCGGCGACGTCGAGGCGCAGGTTGGCCCGGCGTGAGGAGTACAGGTTCGGTGCGATCAGCGACGGTTCGAGGTCGACCGGATGCACCGCCGGCATCGTCGATTGGCTCATATCGATCGGCTGGTCAGGCGGCCGCGGGAAGCAGCGCGGAGTAGAAGGAGGACAGGTCGCCGGTCAGGCCCGCGACGTCGTAGCGGCCGAGGATCGTGGCGGACGCCTT
Source organism: Actinoplanes sp. GCM10030250 (assembly GCF_042666575.1). Classification (NCBI taxonomy): domain Bacteria; kingdom Bacillati; phylum Actinomycetota; class Actinomycetes; order Micromonosporales; family Micromonosporaceae; genus Actinoplanes; species Actinoplanes sp. GCM10030250. The sequence continues at coordinate 42,163 of NZ_JBHTDO010000033.1, forward strand.
GAGCGCGACAGCCTCCATCTCGTCCGGATCCTCCTGGTAGCGCCGGATCGCGTCCTCGATGGCCTCGCCGAACGCGCGCAGGTCGCACTCCGGCACCGGCGTGCAGTAGGCCGGGTCGAAGAACTCGGCGCCACCGAGGGCGGTGTAGCCCACGACGTAGCAGCCGCTCGCCATCGCCTCGGCCGGCGGCAGGCCGAAGCCCTCCCGGAAGCCGAAGGCCAGGAAGATCGCGCACTCGCGCATCGCGGCGGCGACCTGGGCCTCGGACCCGCTGATCGGGGTCAGCTCCCAGTCCGCCGGCAGACCGCGGGCCCGGAGCATGTGCAGGAGCATCTCGCGCTCCTCCGACCGGCGGCCGCGGGCCAGGTAGCCGATCCGGCGGCGGCGCGGCCCCGAGCCGGGGTGGAACACCGCACGGTCCACCACGGGCCGGGCCCGGTGCACGGGAAGCGTCGGGAACGTCCAGCTCAGCAGCCGTTCACCGTCCTCCGAGACGGTCAGCAGGCCTTCCAGGCCGGGAAGATCGGCGTACGGCGCACCCGCCGCACTCTCCTCGAACGGCGTCGCGTCGAACGTGCAGTACGGCCCCTGGTTGAACACGATCTTCCGCACCCCGGCGGGCAGACTGTGCAGCCACGGCCCGTGCCACTCGGTGGTGACGAGCACGTCACGCGGTCGCAGCCGCACGTCGGCGGCCGCCTCGACCCGGGTGTCGTTGGCGAACCAGCTGCACCGGAACCCGCCGGCCGTGTGCACCACAGCGGCGTCGATGCCGAGGCCGTTCAGCACGTCGACGTGCCGGTAGATGTTGCGGACACCGCCGCTCGGCTTGTCCAGGTCGGGCGAGAGGTAGAAGACCCGCGGCGGGCCACCGGCGTCGGTGCCGGTGAGAAAGCGCGGAGGACGCCGGCCGGCGAGGTCGCGACGCGCCCGCACGGTGCGGATCATCTGCGACGCCATCGCCATGGGTGCTGGGGTCACCCGTTACCCCTTTCACGGTGCACCGCCGATCGGCGTGCACGAATTGCCGGAAGATCAGGACGAACGTAGCGTGTCCCCGGATATCCACACAGGAGCCTGTCGGTTACGCGACGTGGTCCACCGATCCGGAATGGATTGGCCGTAGTGGTTCCAGGACAGGCCGAGGATCGGTCCGGCGGTCAGCCGAATGGTTGATACCGGCCTGGTTACGCGCGCTTGCCGTGGTTGCGGTGCGAGTAGGACGGGGCGGGCAGGACGATGGTGGCGTCCACCGCCTCCTCCGGCGGGGTGACGGGCTTGCGGGCCCGGCCCTGCTGCGGGTGCACGGCGGCCCGCGACTTGATCTCGGAACCGTTGCGCTCGGCACCGGACCCGCCGGACCCCCCGGAGCCGCCGGAGCTGCTGCTTCGCTGCTGCGGCCGCAGAACCTGCGTCTTCTCGGCGTTGTCGGAGAGTCCCGTGGAGCGGATCGGCTCGGACTTCCCGGTCGCCACCGGCTCGGCGGGCGTGCCGGCGTCACTGTCGCCGTCCTTGCCACGCGAGCGGCGGCGCAGCCAGTAGTCCAGGATGATCGTGGCGGCGGTGGTGATCAGCACACCGAGGCCGGCGGCCACGATGAGCACCCGCTTGCGCATGCCGGTGTCCTGCGACGGCGTGCTGCCGTCGTTGATCACCAGAGTGGAGATGGTGTCTTCCTTGAGGGCGCCGTACTGCTTCTGCTTCGCGGCGATGTCGTCCTGCAGGAGCTTGATCACGCGCTGCACCGTCGCGGTGGCCTGCTGCTCACTGTCGCCGATGACCTCGATCTCGAAGAGCGGGGTCCGGTCGCTGAGCACGACGGTGACGCTGTCCGAGAAGCCCTCTTTGTCGAGCCTCTCGATGGTCGTCGGGTCGGTCACGGTGATGGCGGCGGCGTTGCCCAGCGCGGCGTATCCCAGGTCCAGCCAGGGGTTGGCCGGCTTGGGTTTGGCCTTGGGGTCGGGCTGCTTGCCGGCACTGGGTGCCGGAATCAGCTGCATGTAGCCCATGGCCTTGTAGTCGGGTGCCACCGACTTGGCGGCGAGCACCACCGCACCAACCGTGACCAGCAGCATCGGCACGGCGAAGTACCACCGGCGGAGCAGCAGCCTGGTGAGGTCCCAGAGGTCCACGGTCTCCCTCTCATCAACGGGTTTGCGGTGACGACCCTTCCCGACTCTAAGGCGTGCCGTCCATCCACCACCGATCTTAGGCATCTGACCAACCGGACCGTATCGGCGGCCGCTCAGCTACGTGTCTGAAAAATGACAAGGCCTTTCGCGGGGGTCAATGCCTCGTCAACGCCTATTACATTTCGGACTAAAAGAGACAGACTCACGTTCGGCAGGCCGGACAATAGCGATCATGATGATGAACTGGGCAAACCCGACTTGCCGGTAAGTGACCGCTGTTGATTGAACGGATGACTCAGCGCCGCCCGGTCAGCCGGTTGCTCCGGAAGCTGTCGATCCGACAGTGTCTGTCAGAGTCCGGTACTGGAACAAAGGAGACGGACGACACAATGGCCGGAAAACCGCACGTCACGATCCTCATCGCCAATCTCCCGGCGGAGCGGGATCGCCGGGTAATCCGGGAATGTCTGACTCTGGAGGAAAAGGGCTTCGAGGTCACGGTCATCGCGCCACGCGGTGACAAGAACCTGCGAGTCCTGCCCGGCAGCCGCAACACCCGGCTCCGGCCGTACCCGGTGAAGGTCTACGGCAGCGGGGTGCTCACCTTCGCCGTCGAGTTCGGGTGGTCCTTCCTGTGCATCGCGGTGCGCCTGATCGGCGAGATCCTGGCCGGCCGCGCCCACGCCGTGCAGGTCTGCAACCCGCCGGACGTCTACTGGCCCCTCGCCCTGCTGCTGCGCGCGATCGGCCGGCCCTGGGTCTTCGACCACCACGACCTGTGCCCGGAGGTCTACATCTCCCGCGGCGACGGCGAGCCCAACAAGTGGGTGCTGCGGGTCCTCAACGCCCTGGAGTGGCTGACCCTGCGCACCGCTACCGAGGTGGTCGCCACCAACCAGTCGTTCAAGGACAACGCCGTCCGCAAGGGCGTGCACCCGGACAAGGTGACCGTGGTGCGCAACGGCCCGTCGCTCAAGGAGATCGCGGTCTCCGGCGACCCCGAGGAGCCGGTCGCCGCCGACGGCGTGGACAAGATCGTCTACCTGGGCGTCTTCGGCCCGCAGGACAACGTCGAGGGTGTGGTGCTGGCCGCCGACGAGCTGATCCGGATGCGTGGCCGGGGCGGCTGGCGGGTCGTGCTGGCCGGTGACGGCGAGAGCATGCCGTCGGTGCGCAACCTGGTCGCCGAGCGCGGCCTCGGCGACGTGGTCGAGCTGACCGGCTGGCTCGACGGCCAGGCCGTCGACGCCGTGCTGCGCGACGCCACCGTGGCCGTCCAGCCCGACCTGCCGACCCGGATGAACCAGCTCTCCACGATGGCCAAGACCGTGGAGTACGTGGGCCGGGGCCTGCCGGTGGTCGCCGCCGACGGGATCGAGACCCGCCGCACCCTCGGTGACGCGGGCGCCTATGTGCCCAACGGCACCCCGGAGGAGTTCGCGGCGGTCCTCAACGAGCTGCTCGACGACCCGGACCGGCGCCGGCAGATGCGCAAGCTCGGCCGTGACCGGTTCCTGAGCATGCTGTCCTGGGAGCACCAGGCCGGCCCGTACGCGGCGGTGTTCCAGCGGCTGCTGGCGAAACGCCTCCCGAAGCAGGCGCCGGCCGCCGGGCACATCCCGCGGCAGCGCACCGGCTCGCACGAGGACACCCGGGCGGACAAATCGTGACCAGTATCGTCATCGCCGCCCACAACGAGGCAGCGGTCATCGGGCGCTGCCTGGACGCGATCCTGGACGAGGCGAAACCCGGCGAGTTCGACATCACGGTGGTGGCAAACGGCTGCACCGACGACACCGTCCGGATCGCGGGGGCGCGTCCCGGCGTACGCGTGCTTGATCTGCCCCGGCCCGGCAAGGCCGCCGCGCTCAACGCCGGCGACGACGCGGCCGTGGGTTTCCCCCGGATCTACCTGGACGCCGACATCGTGCTCACTGCACCGGCGATCCGCGCCCTGGCCGAGGTGCTGGCCGCCGGCGCACCCGCCGCCACGGTCGGCCGGCGGCTGGTCCTCACCGGCCGGCCGCTGCTGGTCCGGGCCTACTTCGCGGTGCACGGCAAGCTGCCGGTGTTCCGCGACGGGCTGTTCGGGCGCGGCGTGGTGGCGCTCTCCGAGCAGGGGCGGTCCCGTTTCGACCGCTTCCCCGAGCTGGTGGCCGACGACCTGTTCCTCGACTCCCAGTTCGACAGCGCGGAGAAGAAGCACGTCACGTCGTACTCCGCCCGGGTCGCGACCCCGCGCCGCACCGGCGACCTGATCCGGCGCCTGGTCCGCGTCCGCGGCGGCAACTCCGCCATGCGCGCCGCGGCCGCCAACGGCCAGATCACCGTCAAGGTCCGCCCGGCGGCCCGGATGTCCTGGCTGCGCGACGTGGTACTCCCCCGGCCCTGGCTGGCACCGGCGGCGGTCTGCTACGTCGGTATCACCGTCTATGCGGGGATGGCAGCGAAACGGGTGGGCGACGGCGGCGCGGCCTGGGGCCGCGACGAGTCCTCCCGGACCGAGACGGCGAGGCGATAGGACGTCATGCAGAACGGCGACATCATCAACATCTGCTTCCACGGCATCGGCACACCGCAGCGGGAGCTGGAGATCGGCGAGGACCGATACTGGATCAGCGAGGAGCTGTTCCACGCCGTCCTCGACGAGATCCGCACCTGGCCGTCGGTCCGGATCAGCTTCGACGACGGCAACGCCTCGGATGTCGAAATCGGTCTGCCCGCGCTGCTGGAACGCGGCCTGACAGCCGACTTCTTCGTGATCGCGGCGCGTCTCGACAAGCCGGGAAGCCTCGGCACGGAGGACGTCCGGCTGCTGCACCGCAACGGCATGGGCATCGGCACGCACGGCATGTGGCACCGGCCGTGGCGCGGCATGGACCCGGCGACCAGCGACGACGAGCTGGTGGCCGCCCGCGACCGGATCGCCGCGGCGGTGGGCGTGCCGGTCTCCACGGCCGCGTGCCCACTCGGCCGCTACGACCGGGAGCTACTCGGCAGGATGCGCGGGCTCGGCTACACCCGCGTCTTCACCAGCGACCGCCGCCGCGCCCGCGCCGACGCCTGGCTCCAGCCCCGCTACAGCCTCCGCACCGACGACACCATCGACTCCCTCCGCGCCGAAGCCCTCGTCGGGCCGGGCGTTTTGACCCGCCTCAAGCTCGAAGCGGTGGGTGTCGCCAAGCGCTTGCGCTGAGCTTCAAGCTTTTTTGGTACGGCCGACGGGGCCCGAGAACCAGCTACGGGGCTCTCGAGAGACGCCAGCGACCATCTGCCCACTCACGGCCGTGCGGCCCCTTCCGGGCGTGAGTGGGTGGTTGCGCTCACAGCATCTGTCCTGAGCCAGGTGGACGCGCACGGACCCGATGTGCGCGTCCACCTGGCCCGGGTTCAAGCTCGAGCGGCGTCGCGCTGCACGGTGTGGGGTCCTGGGGTCTCCCGCAGGCGGGACGGGCTGATCAGGGCGAGGGCGGCCATCCGGCTCGGCGTCTTGCCGAGCGCCGCACGACTTGTCTCGCGCAGGAGCAACGCGGCCCAAAACGCGGTGGCCAGCACTTTGCCGTGGCGCCGGCCGTAGAGGCGGACCTTGTTGAGGGTCAGCAGCGTCCACAAAGCGGGCGAAACCTTCGAATCGCCCTCCAAATGCACCGCTTTGGCCGCCGGGGTGAAGCGGGTGACAAGCCCCGCATCCCGGGCGCGCAGGGCGAAATCGGTCTCCTCGGAGTAGAGGAAGTACGACTCGTCCCACGGCGCGATCCGGTCCCAGCACTCCGCACTGATCAGCACGGTGGAGCCCTCGGCCCAGTCAGCGACCGTCTCCGACGTGTACCGCCCCTCGTCGGTCACCATCTCACCGAACGCCGGATACCGCCCCGCGCGGACCGCACCGAGCAGCGCGTCACCGAGCACCCGGCGAACCGTCGGATCCCGGCGCATCGTGTGGATCAGCTCGCCGTCACCGTCCTCCAGCAGCGGCACGGCGATCCCGGTGCCCTCGGTGCGCAGCACGCCCAGCAGCGTGCGGATGCAGCCGGGCGTCAGGCGGACGTCCGGGTTGAGGACGAGGACCGCGGTGAACGGGCCGGCCTTGGCGACGGCCGCGTTAATCCCGGCCGCATACCCGGCATTGCGCCCCATCTCGACCACTGTGGCGTCCGGGGCGAGCCGCCGCACGGCGCCCACCGAATCGTCCGCGGAGGCGTTGTCGGCGACCGTGAGATGCCAGTCGACGCCCTCCAGGCCCGGGCCGAGCGAGGCGATGAGGTCCGGAACCAATCGCTCGCTGTTGTACGTGACGACCACCACCGCCACGGTCTCGGGCGTTCTGTCCAACTTGTCCTCCCCTGTTGACACGGACGGATTCATCCTGCCGTGAGCCCATGTCAGCCGGTACGGCCGGTCGGCCGACTCGACTGTCGGAAACCGGCTCACCCGTGCGGCCCGACCCGTCACGCACATCCGAAAGGACGGTCCCGTCCGCCCGTTCGGCGACCCGGTCGATCAGTCGGTCCGGCGAAGCATCCGCCGACAGGACCGAATCGCGGACGGTTCTGTCGGATGTCGGTACGTCGATAGCTTCGATCGATCTTGTTGAGCAGGATCTCCTATGTCCGGGCTCACACGTCCCGGCTCACCGACGGCCGTGACGCGGGGGCGCGCGGCGGGGAGGCGATTGCCTTGCGGACTCTCAGGTCCCTGTTCGTACTCACTCTGGTCACGGCGGTGCTGTCGGTACCGTCGGCGGCTTCGGCTGCCGACCCGTGCGCTCCGGTCGTCAACCCGGTCGCCTGCGAGAACTCCAAGCCGGGCACTCCGCGCACCACCTGGGACGTCACGGGTTCCGGCAGCGCGGCGCTGCAGGGCTTCCCGACGGAGATGAGCGTCAACGCCGGCGAGACGGTGAACTTCAAGGTGGATTCCAGCGCCACGTCGTACCGGGTGGACATCTACCGGATGGGCTACTACGGCGGCAGCGGCGCGCGGCTGATCACGACGGTCAACCCGGTCGGGCGGCAGAACCAGCCGGACTGCATGTCGGTTCCCGCGACCGGTCTTGTCGACTGCGGCAACTGGGCGGTCTCCGCGTCCTGGCCGGTGCCGTCATCCGCGGTCTCCGGCATCTACTTCGCGCGGCTCGTGCGCACCGACGGCACCAGCGGAGCGAGCCACGTGATGTTCGTGGTCCGTGACGACGCGAGCCGCTCGGACCTGGTGTTCCAGACCTCCGACACGACCTGGCAGGCGTACAACACGTACGGCGGGAACAGCCTCTACCAGGGTTCACCGGCCGGGCGCGCCTACAAGGTGAGCTACAACCGCCCGGTCACCACCCGCGGCACCGGCGCCGAGGACGCGGTCTTCAACGCCGAGTACCCGATGGTGCGATGGCTGGAGTCCAACGGGTACGACGTCAGCTACATCTCCGGCGTCGACACCGACCGGCGCGGCTCGCTGCTGCGCAACCACAAGGCGTTCCTGTCCGTCGGCCACGACGAGTACTGGTCCGGGACCCAGCGCGCGAACATCGAGGCGGCCCGCGACGCCGGTCTGCACCTGGCGTTCTTCAGCGGCAACGAGGTGTTCTGGAAGACCCGCTGGGAGACCAGCGTGGACGGCTCGGGCACCCCGTACCGGACCCTGGTCTGCTACAAGGAGACCCACGCGAACGCGGCCATCGACCCGAGCAGCGAGTGGACCGGCACGTGGCGCGATCCCCGGTTCAGCCCGCCGAAGAACGGCGGCCGCCCGGAGAACAACCTCACCGGCACCTCCTTCGAGGTCAACTCAGGCACGGTGAACCTCCAGGTACCGGCCGCCGACGGCAAGATGCGGCTGTGGCGTGGCACCACCGTCGCCACCCAGGCCGCCGGCGCCACGGCCACCCTGGGCACCGGCGTGGTCGGCTACGAGTGGGACGAGGACCTGGTCAACGCCGCCCGGCCGCAGGGGCTGATCCGGCTCTCCAGCACCTCCGCCAGCGGTGTCGAGATCCTGACCGACCACGGCTCGTCGTACACCTCCGGCAGCGCCACCCACAACCTGACGCTCTACCGCGCCGCCAGTGGCGCCCTGGTCTTCGGCGCCGGCACCGTGCAGTGGTCGTGGGGCCTGGACAGCAACCACGACCGCGGCTCCGGTGCGGCCAGCACCCCGATCCGCCAGGCGACCGTGAACCTGTTCGCGGACATGGGCGCCCAGCCCGCCACCCTGCAGAGCGGCCTGACCGCCGCGACCGCCTCCACCGACACCACCGCGCCGTCCACGGTCATCACCGCGCCGGCGGCCGGCGCGACGGTGTCAGCCGGTGCCCGGGTGACCGTCTCCGGCACCGCGTCCGACGTCGGCGGCGTGGTCGGCGGCGTGGAGGTCTCCACCGACGGCGGCACTTCCTGGAAACCGGCGAGCGGGCGCGGCACCTGGACCTTCGCCTTCACCGCCACCGGCTCGGGCGCCATCGAGATCCGGGCCCGCGCGATCGACGACAGCGCGCGCATCGGCGCCGCCGCCACCCGGTCGATAACGGTCGGCCAGCGGGCCTGCCCGTGCAGCCTGTGGACCCTCGACGATGTGCCCGGGGTGCCGAGCGACCCGGACAGCACCGGCACCGAGGTCGGCGTGAAGTTCCGGGCCGACGTGGCGGGTCAGGTCACCGCGCTGCGCTTCTACAAGGGCCCGGGCAACGGCGGCACCCACGTCGGCAAGCTGTGGAGCTCGACCGGCACCCAGCTCGCCACGGTGACGTTCCAGAACGAGAGCGCCACCGGCTGGCAGACGGCGAACCTGTCGGCTCCGGTCACGCTCACCCCGGGCGCCACCTACGTCGCGTCCTACTACGCCCCGAACGGCCGGTACGCCGGCGACGTCGGATACTTCGCCGCGAACGGTGTCGACAGCGGACCGCTGCACGCGCTGCGCGACGGGGTGGACGGCGCGAACGGCGTCTACCGCTTCGGCACCGGCTTCCCGACCGTGTCGTGGGAGTCCGCCAACTACTGGGTCGACGTGGTGTTCGCCACCGGCGCCGGCACTCCGGACACCACCGCGCCGACGGTCAGCAGCCGCACACCGGCGCAGAACGCCACAGGCGTCTCGACCGGCACCGCGGTGTCGGCGACGTTCAGCGAATCCGTCACCGCCGCGGCCGTCACGCTGACCGGGCCGTCCGGTGCGGTCGCCGGGAACACCAGCGCGTCCGGCAGCACGGCGACCTTCACCCCGTCGGCCGCCCTGGCCGCCGCGACGGCCTACACGGCCACGGTCAGCGGCGCCCGCGACGCCGCCGGCAACACCATGACGGCGACGTCGTGGACGTTCACCACGGCCTCGGCGCCCACCGGCCCGAACTGCCCGTGCTCGGTGTGGCCCGCCTCGGCGACACCCGGCACCGCCAGCGACTCCGAGACCGCCGCCGTGGAGATCGGCATGAAGTTCCGCTCCGACGTCGCCGGCCAGGTGACCGGGGTGCGGTTCTACAAGGGCGCGGCCAACACCGGCGCCCACGTCGGCAGGCTGTGGAGCTCGACCGGCACCCAGCTCGCCACCGTGACGTTCGCGAACGAGAGTGCCTCCGGCTGGCAGCAGGCCACCTTCTCCACGCCGGTCAGCATCACCGCCGGCACCACCTACGTCGTGTCCTACTACGCGCCGAACGGGCGGTACGCGTTCGACGGCGGTTTCTTCGCCACGAACGGGGTCGACAACGGTCCGCTGCACGCGTTGCGCAGCGGGGTCGACGGCGGCAACGGCGTCTACCGGTACGGCACCGGCGGCGGCTTCCCGTCCAGCAGCTGGGAGTCGAGCAACTACTGGGTGGACGTCGTGTTCACCCCGGGCACCTGAGGAGCGCACTTTGTCACCAGCGAGATTCCGGCCGTTCCTCCTATGTCTGACCCTGGTGGCGACGCTGCTCGCCGTCGTCGCTCCGACGGCGGCGTCGGCCGCCACCTGCCCGTGCTCGATCTTCGACGCGTCAGCGGTGCCCGGCACCCCGGCTGACTCCGACAACTCGGCCGTCGAGGTGGGCGTGAAGTTCCGGTCGGACACGGCCGGCCAGGTGACCGCGGTGCGCTTCTACAAGGGCACCGGCAACAGCGGCACCCACGTCGGCCACCTCTGGAACTCGGCCGGCACGAACCTGGGCACCGTCACGTTCACCAACGAGACCGCCACCGGCTGGCAGACGGCCACGTTCGCCACCCCGATCGCGATCACCGCGGGCACCACCTACGTCGCCTCCTACTACGCCCCCAACGGGCGGTACGCCGTCGACGAGGGCACCTTCGCGTCGAGCGGGGTCGAGAACGCCCCGCTCACCGCGCTGCGTGACGGGGAGGACGGCTCCAACGGCGTCTACCGGTACGGCAGCGGCGGCGGCTTCCCGTCCAGCAGCTGGCAGGCGAGCAACTACTGGGTGGACGTGGTGTTCACCCCGGGCGCCGTCGTGCCCGACACCACGCCGCCGGCGGTGACCGCCACCAACCCGGTTTCCGGTGCGTCCGGCGTCGGGGTCACCAGCACGGTCAGCGCGACGTTCAACGAGGCGCTGCAGACCGGCACCGCCGCGCTGAGCGTCTCGGCGGGCGGCACCGCGGTCAGCGGGACCACCGCCTACAACGCCACCACCCGGATGGTGACCTTCACACCGGGCTCGCTGGCGGCCTCGACCAGCTACACCGCGACCGTCTCCGGCGCGCGGGACACCGCCGGGAACCTGATGGCCCCGGTCTCCTGGTCGTTCACCACAGCGGCGCCCGGCGGATCGGGCTGTCCCTGCTCGATCTGGGCCGCGACCGCCACCCCGGCCACCGCGGCCGCCAGTGACAACTCCGCGGTCGAGGTCGGTGTGCGGTTCCGCAGCAGCACAGCCGGCTACATCACCGGCCTCAAGTTCTACAAGGGCAACGGCAACTCCGGTACGCACACCGGCTCGGTCTGGACCAACACCGGCACCCGGCTGGCGACCGTGACGTTCACCGGGGAGAGCGCGTCCGGATGGCAGACCGCCACCCTGCCGGGCCCGGTGCCGGTGGCCGCGAACACCACCTACGTGGCGTCCTACTACGCTCCGGCGGGCCGCTACTCGGTCACCGCGAACGGCCTCGCCTCCGCGGTGACCCGCAGCCCGCTGACCGCTCTGGCCAGCGGCACCGACGGCGGCAACGGCGTCTACCGGTACGGCGCGAGCGGCTTCCCGACCGGCACGTTCCAGGCGACCAACTACTGGGTCGACGTCGTCTTCGACTCCAGCGCGGTGGATACCACGGCACCGACGCTGTCCGCCCGGGCTCCGGCAGCGGGCGCGTCCGGCGTACCGGCCACCGGTGCGGTCACCGCGACGTTCAGCGAGCCGGTCACCGCGGCGAGTTTGACCCTGGCCGGGCCGTCCGGCGCTGTGGCCGGCACGACCTCGTACGACGCGGTCACCTCGAGCGCGGTCTTCACCCCGGGTGCGGCACTCGCCTACTCCACCGGCTACACCGCCACGGTCAGCGGCGCCCGCGACGCCGCCGGTAACGTGATGACGCCGGTGACCTGGTCCTTCACCACCGCGGCACCGCCTCCGCCGCCGCCGGACCAGGGACCGGGCGGACCGGTTCTGGTGATCAAGTCGGCGGCCTCCGGTGCCAGCGGGTTCACCCCGTTCGCCGCCGAGGTGCTGCGGGCCGAGGGCCTCAACGAGTTCGCCACCACCGACCTCGCCGCCGTCACCCCCGCCGTCCTCGGCCAGTACGACGTGGTGCTGCTGGGCTCCACGCCGCTGACCGGCGCCCAGGTCACCATGTTCACCACCTGGGTCACCGGCGGCGGCAACCTGGTCGCCTTCCGCCCCGACAAGCAGCTGGCCGGCCTGCTCGGCCTGACGTCGAGCACCGCCACCCTGGCCGACGCCTACCTGCGGGTCGACACGTCGGCCTCGCCGGGAGCGGGCATCACCGGCCAGACGATCCAGTACCACTCGGCGGCCGACCGTTACACCCTGGCGGGCGCCCGTGCGGTCGCCACCCTGTACTCCAGCGCCACGACCGCCACCACCAACCCGGCGGTCACCCTGGCCGACGTCGGCACCGCCGGGGGCCAGGCCGCGGCGTTCACCTTCGACCTGCCCCGCTCGCTGGTCTACACCCGGCAGGGCAACCCGGCCTGGCAGCAGCAGAACCGCGACAACCAGTCGCCGATCCGCTCCAACGACCTCTACTTCGGTGCCGGCTCCACCGACTGGGTGGACCTCACCCGGGTGGCCGTCCCGCAGGCCGACGAGCAGCAGCGACTGCTCGCCAACCTGATCGGCGCGATGAACTCCGATCGCAAGCCGCTGCCCCGGTTCTGGTACTTCCCGCGCAGCCTCAAGGCGGTCGTCGTCGGTACCGGTGACGACCACGCGACGGGTGGCACCGCGGGACGCTACGACCAGTACCTCGCCAACAGCCCGGCGGGATGCGCGGTCGACGACTGGCAGTGCCCGCGCTTCACGTCCTACATCTATCCGGACACACCGCTGAGCAATGCGCAGGCGGCGAACTACCAGTCCCGCGGGTTCGAGACCGCCCTGCACCTCAACACCAACTGCTCCGACTACACCCCGGCGTCGCTGGCCGGGAACCTCACCAGCCAGCTCGGCAGCTTCCGGGCCAAGTACACCTCTGTGGCGGCTCCGGCCACCAACCGCACGCACTGCATCGCCTGGTCGGACTGGTCGACGCAGGCGTCCAGCTCGGTCGCCAACGGGATCCGGCTCGACACCAACTACTACTACTGGCCCGGTGCCTGGGTCGCCGACCGGCCCGGGTTCATGACCGGCTCCGGGATGCCGATGCGGTTCGCCGACATCAACGGCGGGCTGATCGACGCGTACCAGGCAGCGACCCAGATGACCGACGAATCGGGGCAGAGCTACCCGTACACGTCGGACGCTCTGCTCGACGCGGCGCTGGGAACGCTCGGCTACTACGGTGCCTTCACCGCCAACATGCACACCGACAAGGCCACCACCTTCGACAGCGACCAGGTGCTCGACTCGGCCCAGCGGCACAACGTGCCGGTGATCAGTGCCCGCCAGTTGCTCACCTGGGTCGACGGGCGCAACGCGTCGTCGTACTCGAACATCGCCTGGTCCGGTGACACCCTGTCGTTCTCGGTCAACGTCGGCTCGGGAGCCAACGGCCTGACCGGCATGGTGCCGACCGCCGGACCGGGCGGCCGGGCACTGGCAACGCTGACCCGCGCGGGCAGTACGGTGCCGTTCACCCGGACCACGATCAAGGGCGTCGAGTACGCGATGTTCACCGCCACGTCCGGCGCCTACACGGCGGGATACGGCGCGGCGGTGGCCACGGCGGCGCTCAAGGTCACCGCAGCACCGGAGGCCGGCGGCACCAGCGCCGGTGTCACCGTCACCGGCGCCACCGCGGCCCGGACCGAGGTCGAGTTCGGCAGCCGGCCGGAGGCGCTCTCCCGCAAGGCCGTCGACGGTACGCAGGCGGGGAAGCGGACGGTGCGGCTTGCCGGCCTCAGCCCCGACACCACCTACTGGTACCGGGTGCGGGTGACCACAGCGAGTGGCAAGACGCAGGTCGGCCCGCTGCAGAAGGTGACCACCGGCGCCGCCGATTACCGGGCGCCTGGCGCGTCGCGGGTCACCGTGACCGCCCGGCCGGACGGCACCGCGCAGGTGCGGTGGCGGACAACCGAGTCGGCGGCGGCCGCGTTGCTGGCCGGGAAGAACGCGGACGAGCTCACCGCGTGGCCGGGCAACCGCAACGGCAGGAACCACAGTGCGGTGGTGACCGACCTGGAGCCGCGGACCACCTATCACTACCGGGTCCGCAGCGTGGATGCGGCGGGCAACGTGTCGGTCTGGCCGGCGCTGGACCGGGCACCGGCGAAGTTCGTCTCCTCGGCGGTGGGCGTGGCCGACTTCACCGGGCCGCAGTTGCGCACCGGTGTGGAATCCCGCACCACGGTCACCGGCGACGGACTGCGGCTCGCCGGCGGTGCCCGCTCCGGCAGCCACGTCTCGCGGGTGCTCGACGCTCAGCAGATGGTGACGTGGGACCGCCTGTCCTACCAGGCCGACGTGCCGGCCGGGGCGAGCCTGCGGGTCTTCGTCCGCACCGGCAGCACAGCGACTCCGGACGGTTCGTGGAGCGAGTGGACCGCGGCCGGGCAGAGTGACCGGGTGAAGGGCAGCTCCCGGTATGCCCAATACCGGGTCGAACTGACCCGGGCCGGTGGCGGCGCCTCGCCGACCCTGCACGGCGTCGGAATCACCTCCGACGGGCGACTCCTGGAGCACCCGGGCGAGAAGTAGAAACACCGGCGGCCCGCCATCCCTTCCGGGGTGGCGGGCCGATTGTTTGTCATTGAGCTTGACCCGGCAGGTCAGCCCGGCGGGCGCGCAGCGGCCCGGTGTGGGCAGTCAGGTCGCGTGGGCAGAAGAGAGCTTTGCGTCGACCGTACAAAAAATGGTGTTGAAAGAAGAGTGACTGAAAAACCGGCCTCGACCCATGACGGGTTCGAGGCCGGTTCGGTGGGATTATGGGCGGCCGAGGGCTCGGTATTCCCAGCCGGCGGCGCGCCAGTCGGCGGGGACGAGGGCGTGGCGGCCGTCGACGATTTTCTGGCGGGTGACGACTGCGGCCATGGCTGACGGTGCGATGTCGCGGAATTCGGTCCACTCGGTGAGCAGGACGACGACGTCGGCGTCGCGGGCGGCGTCCAGGGCGCTGGTGCCGTAGTCGAGTTCGGGGTGCACGCGGCGGGCGTTGTCCATGGCGGCGGGGTCGAAGACGACCACGTCGGCGCCCATGGTGTGCAGCGTGGCGGCCACGTCGAGGGCGGGTGCGTCGCGGATGTCGTCGGAGTTGGGCTTGAAGGCGGCGCCCAGGGCGGCGATGCGCTTGCCGGTCACGTCGCCGTCGCAGAGTTCGACGACCAGGTCGACGGTCCGGGCGCGGCGGCGGCGGTTGATGCCGTCGATCTCGCGGAGGAAGCCGACGGCCTGGCCGACGCCGAGCTCCTCGGCCCGGTGCGCGAAGGCGCGGATGTCCTTGGGCAGGCAGCCGCCGCCGAAGCCGAGGCCGGGGCGCAGGAACTTGCCGCCGATCCGCTCATCGTAGGCGAGCGCCTCGGCCAGGTCGTGCACGTCGGCGCCGGTCGCCTCGCAGATCTCGGCCATCGCGTTGATGTAGGAGATCTTGGTGGCGAGGAACGAGTTCGCGGCGACCTTGACCAGTTCGGCGGTCTGCAGGTCGGTGACCTTCACCGGGACGCCCTGGGCGAGCACCGGCTGGAACGCGGAACGCAGCTGCTCCTCGGCCCACGCGGAGGTGACGCCGAAGACCATCCGGTCGGGTTTCATGGTGTCGTCGACGGCGAAGCCCTCACGGAGGAACTCCGGGTTCCAGGCCAGCTCGACCTGGTCACCGGCCGGTGCGAGATCGCGCAGCACGCCGGCGAGGCGGGCGGCGGTGCCGACCGGGACGGTGGATTTACCCACCACCAGGGCGCGGCGGCGCAGGTGGGCGGCGAGGGCGGTGACGGCGGCGTCGACGTAGGTCAGGTCGGCGGCCTCGGAGCCCGCCTTCTGCGGTGTGCCCACGCAGATGAAGTGGACGTCGCCGAACTCACCGGCCTCCTCGAAGCTGGTGGTGAAGCGCAGCCGGCCGGACTCGAGGGCCTTGGTGAGCAGCTCGGGAAGGCCGGGCTCGAAGAACGGGACCTCGCCGGAGTTCAGCCGGTCGACCTTGACCGGGTCGACGTCGAGGCCGATCACGTCGTAGCCCATCACGGCCATGCAGATGGCGTGGGTGGCACCCAGGTAGCCGGTGCCTATGACGGTGAGTCGTGGCTGAGCGTTCAGGGCGTTCATCAGTAGGCTCCCGAGCTGCGGACAACCGCGCTGACGGTACGGGCGAGGATGGCGACGTCCATGGCGAGCGACCAGTTCTCCACGTAGGTCAGGTCGAGCCGGATCGACTCCTCCCAGGACAGGTCGGAGCGGCCGGACACCTGCCACAGGCCGGTGAGCCCGGGCTTGACCACGAGCCGGCGCAGCATGTCGGCCGGGTATCCGGCGACCTCACGGGCCAGCGGCGGGCGCGGCCCGACCAGCGACATGTCGCCCTTCAGAACGTTGACCAGCTGGGGCAGCTCGTCCAGGGAGAAGCGGCGCAGCCACTGCCCGACCGGGGTGACCCGGGGGTCGTTGCGCATCTTGAACAGTTCGCCGTCGGTGTCGTTGAGGTTGCGCAGCTCCTGGAGCCGGGCCTCGGCGTTGACGACCATGGTGCGGAACTTGTAGAGCATGAACGGCCGGCCGTCCTTGCCGACCCGCTCCTGCTTGAAGATCGCCGGGCCGCGGCCGCCGGGCGCGAACATCACCAGGCCGGCGACGACGGCGAGCAGCGGGGACAGCATGATCAGCAGAAAGAGGGCGCCGAGCCGGTCGAAGATGGTCTTGATGATGCGGGCGCTGCCCTTGAGCCGGGGGTGCTCGACGTGCAGCATCGGCAGGCCGTCGACCGGGCGGATCGTGGTGCGGTCGCCGGCCACGTCGACGAGGGTGCTTGCCACGATGAGGTCGATCTCGTCGCGCTCCAGCTGCCAGGCGAGCCGGCGCAGCGTGGCGCCGTCGATCTCCGGGCAGGCCAGGACGACAACGGTGTCCGCGTCGGAGCGGGTGACGGCCGAGGCGATGCCGTCGAAGGTGCCGTAGACCGGCGGCAGGCCGGCGGTCAGCCGGGTGCGGGACACGCCGGGCGGCAGGCAGGCGCCGATCACACCGAGGCCGTGGAAGCGCTCGCGGCGAAGACGGCGGGTCATGTCGATGACGGCGTGCTCGTGGCCGACCAGGATCACCCGGTGCAGCCGGTCGCCGCGCGCCCAGGAACGGTGCAGCGTCTGGCGGAACACGTAGCGTGCGCCGAGGGTGACGGCGATGGTCAACGGCATCGCTATAAGGACATATCCGCGGGCCAACCGCAAATCGAACACAAAGGAAACAATGGCGACGCCGGCGGTCAGCGCCAATCCTGATCGGAATACCCGGGCGTACTCGTCGGTGCCGACGAACAGGTGACGTGCCTCATAAGCCCGGTTCACCGCCAGGCAGGCGATCCACGCAACCGGAAACATTAACGTCAACAATACGTAGTTACGCATATACGGCTGGCCACTGGCCTGGCCGAAGCGCAGGATCAGGCCGGCCGAGGCCGCCGCGAGCCCGACCACGAAGTCGATGAGGTAGAGGTATCTCGCATATCGGCTCTGCCACCCGGCGCGGGCCTCACTGGCCCTCGTACGCGCCTTGAGCTGCAGTGTCGACACGCTGAGATCCAGGGTTGACACTTGTTCGGTTGTCTGCACGCCTCGCCCCCGTCATCGACCGCGGCCAACCCAGGTCCGTCCATTTCCCGGCATGCCGGACATCCCGGTCGGCCGGACCGAAGAATCTTCCCGGGGCGGTAACCCACGGGACACACAGGACAGACTTCTGCACCGTACCCCCGTCGCGCTACACCTTTCCGTTCGGTCCGAATGGCGATTCGGACGATGCCCAGAACTGAAGGTGCAGTGGATCCAGATCGGACGGCGGCGCAGTGCCGGGTTAACTGCGATCCGTGTTGGACCGCTTACTACATGGAATGGCATTCAGTCAATCGTCCATTGGGGACCATCGATTGTAATGAAGTTGACTCATTGTTGTTTCGCGGTTACGTGGGCCACGCAGGCGTCGTACTGCGGCAGCAAGCCGGAGGCCTTCGCCTCGGCGAGCGTGGGTGCCACCGCGTCCTTACCCGACAACTCCGGCGTTTCGACCGGCCAGCTGATGCCGAGGGCCGGGTCGAGCGGGTGGATGCCGTGCTCGTGGCCGGGCCGATAGGTCGAGGAGCAGAGGTACGCGACTGTCGCACCCTCCGTCAGCGCGCAGAAACCGTGCCCCAAGCCCTCGGCCAGGTAGACGGCGCGGCGGTCCTCGTCGTCGAGCCGGACCGCCTCCCACGCACCGAAGGTCGGCGAGCCCATCCGGATGTCCACGATCACGTCGAGAACCGCACCTTTGACGCAGGTCACGTATTTCGCCTGACCGGGCGGGACGTCGGCGAAATGGATGCCGCGGACCACGCCACGAGCCGACGTGGAGAGGTTGGCCTGAGCCAGGTCGAGCGGATGACCGACGGCCTCGGTGAGTGCGTCGAACCGGTACCACTCGAGGAACCGGCCGCGGGCGTCACCGTGCTGCACGGGGGTGATCTCGAACGCGCCCTCGATCGTCAGGGGCCTGATCTTCATCGGGCGCCCTCGTCCAGCAGCTGCTCGAGGTACTGCCCGTACCCGCTCTTCAGCAGCGGCTGGGCGACCTCGCGCAGCTGTTCGTCGGAGATGAAGCCGAGCCGCCAGGCGGCTTCCTCCACACATCCGATCTTCAAACCCTGACGCTCCTCGATCACCCGCACGTATTCCGACGCCTGCACCATCGACTGGAACGTCCCGGTGTCCAGCCACACCGTTCCCCGGTCCAGGACGGTCACGTCGAGTCGACCTTGACGCCGATACTCCTCGTTCACCGCGGTGATCTCCAGTTCGCCGCGCGCGCTGGGCTCCAGCTTGTCGGCGATCTGCACCACATCGGCGTCATAGAAGTACAGGCCAGGCACGACATAGCGGGATTTAGGGTGATCCGGCTTCTCCTCGATCGACAGGACTTTGCCGGACCTGTCGAACTCGACAACGCCGTAGCGCTCCGGGTCGGCCACCGGGTAGGCGAAGACCCGCCCGCCGTCCGGCGTACCGAACCGGGACAGCTGCCGGCCCAGGCCGACACCGTGGAAGATGTTGTCGCCGAGGATCAGCGCGACCGGCTCGTCACCGATGAAGTCGGCGCCGATGCGGAAGGCCTGGGCGATACCGTCGGGTTTGGGCTGGGCCGCGTACGACAACTCGAGCCCGAACCGGCTTCCGTCACCGAGCAGCCGGTGGAAGTGCGGCTGGTCCTCCGGCGTCGTGATCACCAGGACCTCACGGATCCCGGCGGACACCAGGGTGGTGAGGGGGTAGTAGATCATCGGCTTGTCGAAGATCGGCATGAGCTGTTTGGACATGGCCATGGTGATCGGCCAGAGCCGAGAGCCGGTACCACCGGCCAAAAGAATTCCGCGCACCGGGCGACCCTAATCAGGGGCCGCCAGCATCTACACTCGCCAGTCGTGCAGATTTTAGTGACCGGCGGTGCCGGTTTCATCGGATCCACCTACGTCAGGGCCCTGTTGCAGGACGAGTACGCAGGTGCGGTCGGTGCCTCGGTGACCGTTCTGGATCTGTTGTCCTATTCGGGGAATCGGGCCAATCTCCCGGTGTCAGATCCCCGACTGAATTTCGTTCAGGGCGACATTTCCGATTCCGACCTCTTGAACGAACTGTTGCCCGGACATGACGCCGTGGTGCATTTCGCGGCCGAATCCCACGTGGACCGGTCCATTTCCGGCGCGGTGCCGTTCGTCGCCACCAATGTGCTCGGGACCCAGGTGCTGCTGGACGCCGCCCGGGCCGCCGGTGTGGGCAGGTTCGTCCATGTTTCCACCGATGAGGTGTACGGCTCGATCGACGAGGGCTCGTGGACCGAGACGTGGCCGCTGGCACCGAACTCGCCGTACGCCGCCTCGAAAGCCGGCTCGGACCTGCTCGCGCTCGCCGCGCACCGTACGCACGGTATGGACGTGGTCGTCACCCGCTGTTCCAACAACTACGGTCCGTATCAGTTCCCGGAGAAGATGATTCCGCTCTTCGTGACCAACCTGCTGGACGGGGCGACGGTGCCGCTCTACGGGGACGGCGGGAACGTGCGGGACTGGCTGCACGTGTCCGACCACTGCCGCGGAATCCAGATGGTGCTGGAGAAGGGCAGGTCAGGAGAGGTCTACAACATCGGCGGGGGCACCGAGCTGACCAACAAGGAGCTGACCGGGCGGCTGCTCGACGCGTGCGGCGCCGACTGGGACCGGGTTCGGCAGGTGACCGACCGCAAGGGGCACGATCGACGGTATTCGCTGGACATCACCAAGATTGGGGCGGAGCTTGGTTACGCTCCGTTGATCAGCTTGGAGGAGGGGCTGGCGTCGACGGTCTCCTGGTATCAGGAGAACCGGCCGTGGTGGGAGCCGCTCAAGGCCCGGGCCGGGCTGTGAGCCGGCTCGCGGCTGAGGTCCGCCGGTGAGCCGGTCCTCTTTGCGCTGGTTGATCACCGGGGCCGGCGGGATGCTCGGTCAGGACCTGCGGACGGTCCTGGCCGGTTCGGACGTGGTTGCCGCCCGTCGTGCTGAGCTCGACATCACTGACCCGGCTGCTGTCGCATCGGCGGTGGCCGGGGTGGATATCGTGATCAATGCGGCGGCTTGGACAAATGTAGACGGAGCGGAGTCGGAGGAGGAAGCGGCTACCGCGGTCAATGGGCATGCTGTGGGTCTTCTGGCCGCTGCCGCTGGGAAGCGTCTTATCCACATCTCTACCGATTACGTCTTTGACGGGGGTGCGTCCACTCCGTACGCGGAGGACACGCCGCAGGCGCCGGTCAATGCCTACGGCCGGGGGAAGGCTGCCGGGGAGCAGGCAGTGCTGGCGGCCGGCGGGTATGTGGTGCGGACGGCCTGGCTGTACGGGGAGCACGGGCCCAACTTCGTTCGCACCATGCTGAAGTTGGCCTCCGAACGGGAGACGCTCGACGTGGTCGACGATCAGGAGGGGCCGCCTACCTGGTCGTTCGCCCTTGCGCAGCAGATTGTCGCGCTCGCTCACGCTGCTTCGTCGGGGCGGGCGGCGCCGGGGGCTTATCACGGTACAGCGGCGGGGTCGACCACGTGGTTCGGACTCGCCCGGGCGGTTTTCGCGGAGGCCGGCCTTGACCCCGAACGGGTTCGGCCCACGACGAGTGACCGGTTTCCCCGTCCGGCTCGGCGTCCGGCCTACAGCGTCCTCGGCCACGGGCGGTGGTCCGGTACGGGTGTGGAGCCGCTCCCCCACTGGCGTTCCATGCTGACCGAGGCTCTCCCCACCCTGCTCCCATGATCCGCAAGGAGGGTCAGCGCACACGTTGACGTTGCGTGTGCGCTGACCCACGCCAGGGGCCGTGTAAAAGCGCTCGGATCGCCAATGTGTGCGCCTAGAACCGCTGAATACCACCTCAGCGCCCACGAAGCGATCCCGCTGGGGCGACCGAGCCGACAGCCGCACCCGACGGCCCAGCCGCCGACCGAGCCCGACGGCTGGACGCGGCCCGGCGGCCATCGGAAGCGGGTGGGGTTGCCGTGGCGGATGAGGGGCGTTGACTCGGGAGGGGAGACTGGTGGGCGGTTTGTTCGGCGGGGAGGTCGGTGCGCGTACGAAAAGGAAGCGCAAGAGGCAGCACGGTGCGCGACCATGGTCGGGGTTCGGCGGTGATGGCACCGCCGAGCGACGATGATCATGTAGGCGACAGGGCGCGATGAGGGCACAAATCAGCAGCACAGCAGGGAAAGCCGCGGAAGAGAGCATCTTGACCACCGAAGAGCCGGAGCAGGCAGCCCGGGGCGAGATCGTCCGCCGGCATGGTGGCGCGGCGGCAAAAACCGGCCTCCCCGCGAACAAGAACCTCGCCGCGAACAAAGGCTTCCCGGCGAACAAAGACCTCACCGCGAACAAAAGCCTCACCGCCGCCAACAGCCTGGCGAACAAAGCGGACAACAGCCTGGCGAGCAAAGCGGACAACAGGCTGGCAAACAAGGCGGAGAACCGGCTGGCGGACAACTGGCTCCCCGACAACCGGCTCGCGGCCGCGCTCGGATCGACGCACCACAACCCCGAGATCATCCACGAGATCATGGCCGATCTGAACCAGTTCATGATGGTCTACAAGTTCGGCCTCGCGGAGATCAACACTAAGATCACCATCCTCGCCGAGGAACTGACCCATCGCGGCCGGGGCAACCCCATCGAGCACGTCAGCCCCCGCCTCAAGACACCGGCGAGCCTCACCGCCAAGGCCCGGCGCCTCGACATCCCGCTCACGTTCGACGACTTACGGGCCCGGATCCGGGACATCGCCGGCATCCGGATCGTGTGCAGTTTCGTCTCGGACGTCTACACCGTCGCCGAGATGCTGACCCGGCAGCCGGACGTCAACCTGGTGACGACCAAGGACTACATCGCCAAGCCGAAGCCGAACGGCTACCGCAGCCTGCACCTGATCGTGGAGATCCCGGTCTTCATGTCGGACCGGGTGGTGGCGGTGCCGGTCGAGGTGCAGCTACGGACGGTGGCGATGGATTTCTGGGCGAGCCTGGAACACAAGATCTACTACAAGCACGATCCGGAGGTGTCGGACGCGCTGCGCAACGAGCTGGCGGCAGCGGCGGAGGACGCGGCCCGGCTCGACCAGCGCATGGAACGCCTGCACCGGGAGATCCACGGACCGAGGTGAGAGCCGGCCCGCTGAAACGGACCGAGGTGAGAGCCGGCCCGCTGAAACGGACCGAGGTGAGAGCCGGCCCGCCGAAGCGGACCGGCCCTCACGGACTGAAAACTAGCCCTCGATGCCGTGCACCGGCGGAACGGTCAGCGTGCGCTCCTCCGGCGTACCCCCGAGGATGATCTGGCGCAGCGCCGAGTTGTTCTTGGTGTCCAGCTCGGCAAGCTTCTTGTCCGGGTTGGCGAGAACCTGGATGTAGTAGGTGCCGTTCGGCAGATCGGTGATCTCGAACGACTGACCCGGACGGCTCTGGCTGTAGGTGTCGCCGTTGCCGATGTCCAGCACCTCACGCACCGCGACGACGGTGTCCGCGCCGCACGAGGTGGACAGGTCGGTGTTCTCCGGGCGCCACTTCGCGCCGGGGATGGTGAAGTCGACAGCGTCGGTGTTGGCGAGGCAGAACGCCTCCTTGCCACTGCGCACGGCCAGCTTCTGGTCGGAGGAGAGCAGGTTGTACTGCGCGAAGTCGGTGAAGTGCCAGTGCATGTGGCCCTCCCGCGCGTCCCACTCCATGGTGCCGGCCTGCTTCGAGCCGACCTGGTTGCCCTTGGCGTCGAAGAAGTACTGGTAGGCGTCCATCAGCTCCGAGCCGGCGCCGGTGCGGCGGAAGCCGTCGACGAGCAGCGGGGAGGTTCCGGCGTTCCAGACCGTCGCGCCGAAGTTGACGTACCACTTGCCCTCCTCCTCGGAGAGCGACATGCCCCAGGCGGGCAGCGACTTCAGGTCCGGCTTCGGACCGCTGGCCGGCGCGGCCTTCAGCGTCGCCGGCCGCTTCGCCGGCGCGCGGAACTCGGGCAGGTAGGACGAGACCTGGCGGGTCGCGTCACCCTCGCCGGCGTGCAGCGAGTGCTCGTCGGCGGGCGGCGCGGCGGCCGGCTCCTCGACGGCTTCCGCCTTCATCGCCTTGGCCAGGCCGGCCTTGTTGTCCTCGGCCGCGTCGACAACGGTGACGGCGACGCTGGCCTTCGCCGAGTCCGCCGGGATGCCGAACATCTGCTGGTAGACCGGGTTCACCGTGGCGGTCGCGGTGTACTTGCCGACCGGCAGGTCGAACGACGGCCGGCCCTCACGATAGGCGGGCTGGTCCGGCACTGCCGAGTTCCAGCCGGCCTGGATGCCCCAGACCGCACCGAGCGTGAACGGGTTGTAGCCGCCGCAGTCCGTCGGGTAGGGGTTGGCCGCCGGAGCGTCCGGCCGGGTCCGCGCCGACCCCCACGTGTTTCCGCACAGTGCCGTCGTGTATTCGGTGACGGTCTCACCGGCCTCGTTGGTGATGGTGAACTTCGTGAAGTCCTTGAGACCGCTGAAATCGGTCACCGTCCCCGCGGGCAGCGCCACCTTCGTCTTCTTGCCGTTCTTCACGACGACCCGCTCGGCGGTGATCGGCTTGTCGTACCCGGTGCGCTTGGCCCAGATCTCGAACGGGTCCTTGCCGGCGATCACGTGCAGGCCGAGATCGAACGACAGCCACACCTCGCCGTCGTAGTCGTACCGTTCAGCGGTGACTGCGCTGGTCGCGGCCACGAAGGAGAGCGGCGGCGGCGCGGCGGCGGCCTGGGCGACACCCACTCCGGCCGCGGTGAGAGCCAGCGCGCCCGTCACGGCACCCGCTGTCAGCAGGCGGGAGCGGCGACGATGATTCGTCGGGTCAGTCATGGGTTCCTTCCCGTCGTGCGGCCGGCGATCGGCCGCTGCCGGGCCATCCAATTCGGACACCTATGAAGTTCCTGTGAGATCGACACTCGTTGGCACGAACAAGGGAGAACTTCCCAAGATCAGAATCAAGACCATGCATTCGTACGGTCGACCCCTCCCGCCTCGAGCGGCCCGCGACGACCTGCACCGTCCCAGCCGCAGCGCGCCCGCCGGGCGTGAGCGCGCCGCCGAGCTCACTTCCGGCGTGACAGACCGTCACCGCGCGCCGACCGTCACCGCGGCCCGGCCGGAGCGCGCCGACCGTCACCACGGCCCGGCCGGAGCGCGCCGACTGGGATCGGGGTGAAAGATCAAGGCCGGTGCCGGACATGGGTGAGGGTGGACCTTGTGAACGTTGACGACCGCCGGGCGCGGTTCGAGGCGGCCGCGCCCGCGGTGATCGACGCCGTGCGCCGGTTCCTCGCCCGCCGCACCGACCCGGCGACCGCCGACGACGTGCTCTCCGAAACGCTGCTGACCTGCTGGCGCCGCTTCGACGACATGCCGCGCCGCGACACAGCGCCCGGTCATGGCGAGACGCCCAGCCATGGCGAGACGCCCAGCCATGGCGAGACGCCCGGCCATGGCGAGACGCCCAGCCACGACAGAGCGCCTGGTCACGACGAAGCGACCGGTCGCGGCGCTGCGGCGGAGGATCACTTGCTTTGGGCGTACGGGATCGCTCGTTTCTGCCTGGCCAATGCCGAGCGTGGGCGCCGCCGCCGAGCCCGCCTGGTCGCCCGGATCTGGCAGCTCGACCCACCGCTCGCGGTGACCGACGGTCCCACCCTGCCCGACGACGATCTCGGCGCGGCGCTCGCCGCCCTCCGTCCCGAAGACGCCGAACTGCTGCGTCTCTGGGCCTGGGAGGACCTCGCGCCCGCCCAGATCGCGGTGGTCCTCGGCGTCTCGGCCAACGCCGCGCACATCCGCCTGCACCGGGCCAAGCAGAAGCTGCGCGATCAACTGCGAAAGACCGGCGCCCGGTCCGGACATGAAGAGCCGACAGAGGGGAGACGACCGTGACCGACGACGATCTGCGTGCCCGCCTGCGCCACGCCGACCCGGCGGCGTCACTGCCACCGGTCTCTCCCGACCGGGCGGCGCATCTGACGGAGTTGAGCATGACCACCACTGATCCCCGCACCACCAACCCCACCCGGCGGCTGGTGCCCGCCCTCGCCGCCGTCGCGCTCCTGCTGATCGTCGCCGGCCTCGGCTGGGTGCTGGCCCGGCCGGCGCCGCAGCCGGCCATGACACCCGCCATCGGGACCCTGTCCAGCACGCCGGCCGCCTCGGCCGCCCCGGCGATCGACCTGGCCGGACCCGGCAATACGCAGGGCAAGTGCCGGGAACCGCAGGCCGAACGTCTCGCCGCGGACACTGACTTCGTCTTCGCGGGCACCGTCACGGGTGTCGCCGGCGGCACGGTCTCCCTCGCCGTGACGCGGGTCTACCAGGGTGCTCCCGCCGGGATCGTCCGCGTCACGCAGGAGGGTGAGTCATCCGAGATGATGTTGGGGAGCGGCAGGTTCGAGACCGGAAAGGATTACCTGGTGGCTTCGGCCGGAGGGGCCGTGATGATCTGCGGGTACAGCGGTGAGGCGGACTCCCCCGGGCTTCGCGAGCTCTACGAGGCGGCTTTCTGAGCGCGGCCCGGTGTTGTTACCGTCGCGTACGTGACAAAGGCTCTGGTTCTGGGTGGCGGCGGCGTCACCGGTATCGCGTGGGAGTTGGGCGTGCTCTGCGGCCTGCAGCGGGCCGGTGTGCCGCTCGGCGACGCCGACTACGTCATCGGCACGTCGGCCGGCTCGGTGGTAGGTACGGTGCTGACCTCGGGCATCGATCTGGGGGCCGCGGTGGCTGTCCAGGCTCAGGAGGCACCGCCGCCCCGGCCGGGCGGGCGCAACGGTGGGAACAGCGTGAACGGGGCGATGGCCGCGTTCGCGGTGCTGGGCGACCCGTCTGTTCCGGCTGAGCAGTCGAGGATGAGGGTCGGTGCGTTCGCGCTGTCGGCTGAGGTGGGTGCCGAGGAGGCGTACGTCTCCCGGATCTCCTCGCTGCTCCCGGCCCGCGACTGGCCGGCCCGTGAGCTGCGGATCGTCGCGGTGGACACCGCCGACGGCCGGGAGGTCGTGTTCGACTCGACTTCCGGGGTGCCGGTGGACCTGGCCGTCGCCGCCAGTTGCGCCGTTCCCGGCCTGATGCCGCCGATCACCATCAACAACAAGCGTTACATGGACGGCGGCGTACGCCTGGGTGCGGGAGCCGACCTCGCCGCCGGCGCCGGCCACCTGGTGGTGATC
Organism: Actinoplanes sp. GCM10030250; assembly: GCF_042666575.1. Classification (NCBI taxonomy): domain Bacteria; kingdom Bacillati; phylum Actinomycetota; class Actinomycetes; order Micromonosporales; family Micromonosporaceae; genus Actinoplanes; species Actinoplanes sp. GCM10030250. The sequence goes on from NZ_JBHTDO010000033.1 coordinate 68,793, forward strand.
GCGCCGATGGCGGCGCTCGACCGCGACCGGATCCGGCGCGAGATGGCCTCCACGGGCGCCGCCCACACGCTGCTGATCGAGCCGGACGAGGCGGCGGCGGAGGCCATCGGCCTCAACTTCATGGACCCGTCCCGGCGCGCACCGTCGGTGCACGCCGGGCTCCGCCAGGGCGAATCCCTCGCCGAAGCGGTGCGGGCCGTCTGGCGCGGCTGAACAACGCGCGCCGCGGCCTCGGGTGACGCGGGCCGCGACTGATCGACGCGGCCCGGGCCTGAGCGGGCTGGGCCTAAGCGGGCTGGGCCTAAGCGGGCTGGGCCTAGGCGGGCTCGGGGACGGCGTCCGGCGGGGTCGGGTCCTCGACGGGCTCGGCCGGGACCGGCTCGACCGGGATCGGCTCGGTCGGGGGCGGCGGCAGCGGATCCGGGCTGTCCGGCGACAGTTCACCTGGGTCGTCGGGAATCGGGGCGCCGGGGTCGAGTGGCGGGTACCGGTCGGGATCGTTCGGAATTCTCGGCTCCGGCATCAGATCTCCTCTCGCGGCGTTCCCGGCCTCCGCGGGAATCGGCAGAAACGTCACGTACCCCCACCCCGAAGTCCCAAAACGATCAGTGTTCGTCGCGGTTCCGCTCACTCCAGCGCGGCCCGCCGACCGGCCGTCCCGGCCGCGTGGGTGAGCGAGTTGCAGGTCCCGCGTACCCGATCCGTTTGATGTTTGGGCTCTTAGCCGAGGCCTCGGATGACGGCGTCGAAGGTGCGCACGTCGCTGCGGCCGGTCGGTGCGGCCGGCGGGCCGGCGGGCAGTCCCGTGGCCGGCAATTCCCAGATGACGTGCGCGGCGCCGGCGCGCTCCACGGCCCGGTACCACTCGCGCAGCGGTTCGATCAGCCGGATGTGGAGGTCGAAGTTGCGGCGGCTGCGGGCCTGGTCAGCCTCGCGGCGCCGCCGGAGCTCGTCCTCCGGCGGTACGGAAATCAGCACCACATCCGCGAAGCCGAGCCGGCCCGCGGCCACGGCCTGCCGGTGAGCGTCGACCTCGGCCTGCCAGTGGTCGCGGGAGAGCTCGCCGATACGGGCGAGTGACCAGCTGTAATGCAGCTTCATCGGGTCGTCGTCGCAGACGGCGAGTCCACTGTCGCGTTCGTGGCGGACGGCCTGCAGCCAGCGTTGTGAGTTGATCCCGGCCCAGAACGCCGCCTGCTCCGCCGGACCCGGCCCGGGTATCTGGTCGCCGGCCGGGATGTGCTCCGCTACGGTGTTGCGCGGAAAGTGCCGGCGGCACCAGGTCGTCTTTCCCGCTGCGCTCGGTCCGGTCACCACAACGATCACAGCAACTGTTCTACCGCCTATCTGCCTTTCGGCCGATGCGCTGGTCCGCCGGCATCTCACCGCAGGCTGATGCGCCGGTGCCGCGGATGCCGCCATGATCGCCACCATGACCGGTCTGCTCGTCGAAATCCCGCCTCCGGCCGCCGCGGCCGCCGTCGCCGTGCTGCTCATGGCCGGCTCGGTCCTGCTCCTGCGACGGCGGGGCGATTTCACCGTACGGCGGCTTCTGATCTTTTGGGTGACCAGCGTCTACCTGGCCGGCGTCGCCGCGGTGACCATGCCGCTGCAGATTCGCACCGGGGACTACAGCAACCTGGTCCCCTGGCATGACAAGGCGAACTTCATTCCGGTGGTCACCGCCGACGCGAGAACGTTCGTCCTGAACATCGTCATGACCTTCCCGCTCGGTCTCCTGCTGCCCCTGCTCGTCCGGGTGAGCGGCGCCCGGCAGGTCGCGCTGATCGGTCTCGTGCTGAGCGCCACCGTCGAGGTGACGCAGTTCGTGAGCAACGTACTGTTCAGCGGCGGACGGGTGGGCGACGTGAACGACCTGCCCGCGAACACGCTCGGCGCGGTGCTCGGCTATCTCACTTTCCGCCTGCTGACCCGTGTTCCTGTCATCGCCGCGCTCGCGGCTGCTTTGGGCCCGGACGCAAACTCAGGCTCGGTAGCCGTCGAACAGCGGGCCGCCGGCGGAGTCCAGGAGGGCCCTGGCGAACTCCGCCGGGTCGTCGCGGGCGGCCAGCCAGCCGTCGGCGAGGGCCGGGTCGAACTCGCGCAGCTCCCGGAGTAGCCATTTGCCACCGCTGATCCAGCGCCCGGCGAACGCCAGCGCCGCCCGGGCGGTGTCGGTCCACAGCGCCGCGGCGATGACGGCGCGTTCGCCGGGGTCGGCGACGTGCGTGTAGTCGTCGAGCAGGTCGGTGAGGAAATACCGAAAACGATCACGCTCGGCGGCGGTCAGCGGCGGCGGGCCCTGTGCCAGCACGCGTGCGCACCGCGCCGTCAGATCACCCGGGTCGCCGAGCAGAGGTACGCCCCGCGCGATCATGCGGTGCGTGCTGGGCTTGCGGGTGGTCAGCTCGTTCGCCAGGAACCCGGTGAGACGGTCCGGGGTGTGCACGAACAGTTCGACCGGCCAGCCGCGGAAGTGGAGGCTTTCACGGAAGCCGGGGCCGTCCTCCCGCAGCACCACGATGTCCAGGTCCGAGCCCGCGGTGCGGTGGGAGTTCAGGACGCTGCCGGTGAGGATCGCCCAGGTGGCTTCGGGGAAGCGCAGGGCGACGAGATCAGCGGCGGCGGCCGTAGGGTTTGCCTGCATGGAACTCCATTACTGGGATACGGCGGGCGCGGCGAAGACATTCACCCATCCGATCAATGTCGCATGGATGGCGGGGCTCGACCGCTCCGCCCGCATCCTGGACTACGGATGTGGTTACGGCCGGGTGATGGCCGAACTCAGCGACATGGGATTCGCCGACGTCACCGGCGTCGACGTCTCGGCCGCGCTGATCGAACGGGGTCGCCAGGCGCGGCCTGATCTGAGCCTCGCGGTACTCGAGTCACCGCCCGCAATGGCGTTCCCGGCGGGGAGCTTCGACGTTGTTGTGCTGTTTGCTGTGCTCACGTGCATACCGGCCGAGGAGGACCAGCGTGCGCTGGTGAGGGAGTTGGGCCGGGTGCTGGGTCCCGGCGGGATTTTGTACGTGAGCGACCTGCTGCTGCAGCCGGACATCCGTAATCGGGAGCGGTACGCGGCGCACCCCGGTCCGTACGGGGTGTTCACGACCGATGATGGTGCGGTTTGCCGGCATCACGACGTGGAGTATCTGCGGGAGCTGTTCGCGGAGTTCGAGGTGGTGGAGGAACGCCGCATCAGCGTGACGACGATGAATGGGCGCCAAGCCGAGGGCATTCAGATGCTGGCCCGCCGACGATGAGGTTCGGTTCAATCATCAGGCTTGGCATAGGTGCGAACATCAAGTTCGACAGTGCCATCCGAGCGTACGCCTGCAATGCGCACGAACGAATAACGGCCCTCATCCGTGATGGCGCAGAAAATGCGACCTTTCTTACGCGTGATGTGGGCCTGCCCGCTGTATCCACTCGCATCCTGGCAGACTGTCGAACTGTCGCCATCCACTTGAACCAGTGACGCTCCGCCGGTATAGACGTACAGATAATTGTACGCCGTCGCATTACTCAGCTCCGCGCCCACACCTCCCGGCTGGCCCCACTGGCGATCGTCCGGCGGGGCATCGAGATTGGCGAACTGACCCGGCGGCACGACGACTGATCCCTCATGGTAGACGGCCGATGGTGAAATTCCGCCGTTCGCGGCCTCGGTAGCCTGCGTCGTAGCGGCTGTGCCGGCCGTCGCGGGTGCCGCCTCGGTGGTCACGGTGGTGGCTGTCGGCTTCGAGTCGTTGTGAGCCTGTATGCCGAAGTAGACGGTTGCGCCGACTCCGACCATCCCTATCACGGCTCCCGCCCAGCTGGAGGGATCATTGTCGACCGACCGGCCAATGGCGGCGATCAGAAGACCCAGCAAGAATATGACGATTGCCGCTACCAGCAGTGCCGACGACATGATTACTCCGTCCCGTGGCTGGTGGAATCGAAGACAACGCCGAACACGGCGAGTTCATTGGCATGACAAAGCGCACGCTATTGCGTTCACCTGTTCAGGGACAGTGGATATTGTCACGTCGCATCTGAATATGTTTCGCCTTACGGCATGTATCGAAAGGGATTCGGGAGAGTTCAGGCGATAGCGCGTCCCGCACATTCTGACCGAATTGCCCTTTTCCGACATCTTTGTGCCGCTAGCGGTGCACCGTAGGGCAAACAAACCGGTGCGGGGTGCAACCTTTCGGCCCGCCGCGGAGTAGATGGGGTGGCCGATGGAGAGGAGGCGTGGTGGTCCGAGCCGACTGGGAAGACCAGTTCGTCGAGTATTTCCGCGTGAGAGCGCATCCGCTGCGCCGACTCGCCTATTCGCTGTGCGGTGACTGGCACACCGCTGAGGACCTGGTGCAGCTCACCTTCGTGCGGTTGTACCGGCGCTGGCCCAGCATCCGTGACGAATCGGTGGACGCCTATGCCCGGCAGATCGTGGTCAACGCGTTCCTGACGCATCGGCGGGCCCGGCGGCGTGAGTCGCTGATGGCCGATCCACCCGAGCGGCCCGCGGGCGGTGATGACCCGGCCGAAAGCCTGGCGGTGCGCCGTGCGCTCGCCGATCTGGCGCCGCGGCAACGGGCCGCGGTGGTGCTGCGATATCTGGAGGATCTGCCGGTCGCCGAGGTGGCCGCCCTACTCGGAATCAGCGAGGGCACGGTGAAGAGCCAAACCGCGCGAGCCATTCAATCCATGCGCGGGGCGTTCGGCGCCGCCGCGCTCACCGGGGAGTAGGCGATGCAGGAAACAGACGTGCAAAAGGCATTGCAGGCGTACGCGAGTGCCGGCGAACCGGTGATGGGATTGACGGCCGAAGGAATTCTGGCGGCCGGACGGCGCTCGCGACGGGCCCGGCGGCTGGCCGGCTTCGCGGGGGCGGGTCTCGCGGCGGCGCTGGTCGGAGCGGGCGTTGTCGTGGTGGCCGGCGGCGGTTCCCCCGGCACGGAGTTCGCAGCTGCCGGCCCGTGCCCGGTCCGGCCCGGGGCACGCCCGCCGGGGGTGATCGCGGCCGACCAGCCGCTGTCGCCGGAGCTGGTGGAGTGGGCCGCCACCAGCCTCACCTGCCATTTGAGCGAAGAGCTGCCACGAATGCTGCCGGCCGCACGTTATGCCCGGGTGCCGGGCGGGGAGGCCGGGCCGCTGATCGGATTCAGCCACGGTGGTGAACCGCCCTGGGGCAACCGGGTGGACGCGCTGGCCCTGATCCGTGACGCCGAGGGAACCGGTGACCTGATGGTCAGCGTCGGGGTGGTGGAGCGGGCGGAGGCGGCCCGGGCCGAGGAGAGCTGCCGGGAGGAGAAGATCGCGAAATGTACGGTGCAGGAGGGGCCGAACGGGGAGACCGTACTGCTGGGCACCGAGGCCGACAACACGCCGGCCGATTCGCCGCTGAACTTCGTCGTCCGGGTCTACCGGGGGCAGAGCGAGATCTACGTACAGGCGTCGAACACTGATCGCCGGGCGGAGGGCGGCGGGCCGGAGGTGACTCGGCCGGAGCCTGTCCTGTCGGCGGAGCAGGCTGTGCAGTTGGCGCTGACGCGCGAGTTGTATCTCTTCCCGTAGCCCCTTTCAGGCGCACGCCATGCAGCTGCGGGCGAAGGGCCGCGCCGCGAGGCGTTCCGCGGGGATCGGCTTTCCGCAGCGTTCGCAGACGCCGTAGGTCCCCGTGTCCACCCGGCGCAGCGCGTCGTCGACCTCGGCGATCCGCTCCCGGGCGGTGGCCAGCAGCGCCGTCAGCTGGGCCCGCTCGAAGCCGATGGTGGCGCCCTCCGGGTCGTGCTCGTCGTCGGCGTTGGAGTCGCGCGACGCCGCGAACAGCGCCTCCAGATCCCGGGCCATCGTCGCCGCCTCGGCCTCCGTGCTCGCCCGCAGCCGCAGCAGCTCATCCCGAACCATCTCCGCAGCCTAACGGCGCCAGGCGGGGGACGTAGACAGTTGTCACTACTGTGCCGGAATGGTCTTCCCACGGCCCCGGACGTTCACCGGCTGGCTCATCTCGACAATCATCGTCGTCGGAACCACCACGGCGTCCGGCATCGCCCTGATCTGGACCGGCATCGACCCGGCGCGGGCCTACCTGTCCGGGACACCCGGCCAGGTGACGGTGTCGGACTGCCGCTGGGACGACGGCGATCCGAGCGGGTGGGACTGCCGGGGCATCTTCAACGGGCAGGGTGTCGCGATCCCGGGGGTGCGGATCCGCTTCCTGCTGAACACGGAGCCGGTGAACCCGGTGGACGTTGTCGTCAGCGGGCCGGAAGCGGACACGGCCTGGACTCCGGGGGTGACGCTGCTGATGCCGTTGGGCGCGGGAGTGTTCATGGTGGGGATTGCTCCGGCTTTCACCCTGTACTACTGGCTTCGTGAGCGGCGCGAGCGGGCGTCGAGGACTGCGTAGGACGGGCCGCTGTTCACACCTGCATTCGCTTCATCCGGTGGTTCGGCCTGGGCATGTCGCCGGGGCGTCAGGCGAGCCGGAATCGCCGACGGGCCCTGCGAACGCCGGGTGTTCGTGGTGCGGATTCAGGTCGCTGTCGTGACCGGAGGATCGGTGGCACAGTGACCTGGTGACGGGCGACGATGTTCTCGCCCTTTCAGGTACGGGCTGGGGTGGCTCGGTATGGATTCGGCACGCGACGCGTCGGTCCTCGTCGGCCGTGATGACGCCTGCCGGCGAATCGATGCGGTGCTCGCCACGGCACGTGAGGGCCGACGTGCCGCGCTGGTCGTCCGCGGTGAGGCCGGGATGGGTAAGACGTCGCTGCTGGATGCCGCTCGTGACCGGGCCCGCGGCCTGCGATTGCTAGAGGTTGAGCCCGTCGAGGCCGAATCGTCGATTGCCTTCGCCGGGTTGGTGCAACTGCTGCATCCGATCCGGAAGGAATTGCGGCTGGCAGATTCCCGGCACGGGACTTTTTTGTCATCTCTGCTGGACGGTTCGCTGACTGGCGACAGTGGGCGGTTCTCCGTCGGGACGGCGCTACTGCAGGTGCTCGCGATGATGGCGGGCAATCAGCCGGTTCTGCTGCTACTGGATGACGTGCACTGGATGGATGCCGACTCCCGTGATGCGTTGATGTTCGCGGTGCGCCGGATGCGCGAGGACGCCATCGCGGTGATCGCAGCGACCCGGTTGCCCTCGGAAGACGACGCGGGCACGGCGGGACTGCCGGACATGGAGCTTTCCGGCCTGTCCCGCCCGGATCTCGGTGCGGTTCTCAGCCGGCGCGTCGGGGGCGTGATCGATCCTGCGCTCGTCGCCCGGGTGTGGGAGGAGACCGGCGGAAATCCGCTGGCGGCGCTGGAGATCCTCAGAGGGTTGAACAGCGAGCAGCGGGCCGGCGTTGTCGCGCTGCCACCGGTGCTGGCCAGCCGAACCTCAGCGGAGCTCTTCGCTGCCCACGTGCAGTCGTTGTCGGCGCCGGCGGCTCGACTCCTGTGCCTGCTCAGTATGGCGGCCGCGGACACTGCGGAGGTGGCCCGGCGTGCGGCGCGGGACCTGGGGCTCGACCTGGGGGCGGGCGACGAACTGCATGCCGGTGGCCTGGTCCGCTTCAGCGGCGGCCGGGTCGTACTGGGTCATCCGCTGGTGCATGCCGCCGCAACGGCCGCGTTTCCGCCTTCGACACTGCGCGACTTTCACCAGGCCCTGGCCGACGCGATAGGGGCTGACCCCGATATGCGGGCCCGCCGGGTGTGGCACCTGGCCGCGGCTGCCGATGGGCCGTCGGACCCGGCAGCGCAAGCGATGGCCGCAGTCGGATACGAGCAGCGTTCATCCGGCGGGTTCGCCGCCGCCTCGGCCGCCTACGAGCAGGCCGCCGAGCTGGCTCGCAGCACCCAGCTGCGGGCCGATTACCTGGTGGCGGCCGCGGACTGCGCGAGGCTGTGCGCCGATCGGGAACGAGCCCGCGCCCTGGCCGTGCGATCGCGGCCATGGTGTACGTCGGCGTCGCAGCGCGCGTTCCTCGATGGGCTGGGCGGGCTCATGGAGCTTTTCGCCGGCCCGCCGGAACCTGCTGCTCACGCGCTGCTGAACAGCGCGCGGGAAGCCGAGAATGACGCGCCGGCAGAAGCCTGTTTACTGTACGCCTACGCGGCCATCGCGCAGTTCCTCGCCGGTCAGGGAATGAACGCACTCATGACGGCGACGCAGGCGGCATCGCTGGCGAAATCACGGGGAATCCCCGCGCCGCCGGCCGTGCAAATGATTCTCGGAACGGCGAATTTGCGGCTGGGCAACGTATCCGAAGGCCTCGCCCTCCTCACGATGGCGGCCGGCACGATCCAATCCGTGCACGACCAGCCCATCGAGCACCACATGATGGCCACTCTCGCCTTCATCTGGATCGGGGACCATCACACAGCCCGCCGCATTCTCGTACCGCATACGGCCGGGCTTCGCTCCGCGGACGCGCTCGGCAATCTCCCGTTCGCGCTGAGCCTGCTCGCCTACGCCCATTTGAGAGCCGGGAAGCTTGCCTCCGCCTATGCGGACGCCGCCGAGGCAGCCGAGCTCGCCAGGGACACCAGGGATGTCATCTGGCACCATTCGGCGCTGGGCACCCTGGCGCTGGTGGAGTCCTATCAGGGCCGCGAGGCCGCTTGCCGGCGACATGCCCTGGCAGCCCGGCGAGTGCACCGGGAAATGGACATCTCCTACCCCCGCGACGAGCTTGACGCTTTAGGCCTTCTCGAACTCGGTTCGGGCCGTCCAACCGAGGCGCTGCATTACCTTCGGCAGGCCAACCGCGCGAACAACGTCGACTCCGACCAGGTCGTCTTCGGCCGGCTGACCGGTCCTGACCTTGTGGAAGCGTGCATTCGATCCGGACAGCCCGTACCCCCCGATTTCCTTGCCGCGGTCAATGAGCAGGCCGACGAAACCGGCTTCCTCTACTCGACCGCCCAGGCCGCGAGGTGCCTCGGTTTACTCACGCACGTCGACAAGGGCGAAAAGCACTTCCACCGCGCCATTGAACTGTACGGCGAACTGGACCTACCGCTGGATGTGGCACGTACCGAACTCGCACTCGGTGAGCGGTTGCGCCGGGCCGGCCGGCGCGCGGACGCCCGGCAGCATCTTCGGCGTGCCGTTGATCTGTTCGACGAGACCGGGGCTGACCTGTGGGCGCACCGCGCACGCGCGGAGGCACAAGCCACGGGCCAGGACATTCCGGTACGGCCCGCGTCCTCGCTGGAATCGCTGACTCCCCAGGAACATCGAGTGGCCCTGACTGTCGGGCAGGGTGCGACGAATCGGGAAGCCGCCTCAGCTCTGTTCCTCAGCGAGAAGACGATCGAGACCCACCTCTCCCGGGTCTACCGCAAGTTGAGCATCCGCAGCCGGGCTGAGCTGGTCAGGGCACTCACCGGCGCGTCGGTCGCTGACGTGACCCCGCCCAATCCCTGACCCGGAATCAGGGATTCCACGGGCGCCTCCTACCTCCCTCCCAGCGCATTCTCCTCAGTGACCGGCGAACAACAGCGGTTTTGGGAGGCGACGCCGGAACTCACGTCAGGGAGGTGATTCCCGATCAATTCGATAGCCGGCGTTCCTCGATCTGCCCCGTAGATCTCGCCGCTATGAACCCCACCGCGCCATATCCAATGACCAAAAACTACCTGAAATGAGGCCTACCATGGCTTACCTCAACATCACGAAGCTGCGCTGCGTCAAGACCCGCGACGGCGTCGGCAAGGACGAAGTGGACATCTACCTCGCCATCGACGGCGAGCCCGAAGAGTTCGTGTCCGGCGCGCACCTCATGGACAAGTCCAAGAACGACGAGGTCGTCAACCCCAGCGTTCGCAAGCTGTTCCACGAGCGGGCCGAGGTCCGGCTCAAGGAGCGCAACGGCGGTCAGGGCGGCCCCAACGATCTCGACCTCGGGTCCGACACCTTCGGCCCGAGCCCTCAGGAGGCCCGTGACATCGTGTTCAGCGGTAACAACGGACGGGTGGTCTACACCGCGACGATCGGCGTCTCGGCCTGATATCTGGCTCGCCGCCCCGTCTGCCATCTGACGGACGGGGCGGCGAGCCGGCCACGCTGACCGTCAGCCGTTGCGGCTGGATACGTCGTCGACGAGGAAGTTCTCGTCGATCTCGGCGGTGCTGCTCGCCGCGAACTGGTGGCCGGTCAGCGAGGTGGTCGCGCCGTCGAAGCGGGTCGCCGTGCCGATGTTCTGGCCGTTCACGGTGACCGTGGCCGTTGTGGTGGTCGCCCGGACCTCGATGTCCGTCCAGACGCAGCCGCCGGTGCAGGACGCCGACGGGTTGAACGACTGGCCCGTGCCGAGGGTCCGCCAGACACTGCCGTCGTGGTACCGCACGGTTCCCTCTCTGGTGAGCGCGAAGTGGAAGGCCGCCTGGCGGGTGCCGGTGAGGATGTCGAACAGCAGCGCCGAGGAGCCGGCCGCGCCGGTCGTTCGCCACCGGTCGGGGTGGAAGCGGAAGCCGACCGTCTTGGTGGTGGCGGTGGAGTCGAGGCGGCGGGCCGCCGGGAGGTGTACGGAGCTGGAGTCGACGATCCGCAGTACCCGGCTGCTGCCGCTGCCCGCGGTCGTCTGGCTCACCCACACGCCGAGGTGACCGACGCCGGCGTCGTCCACCGTACGGTCGATCGAGTAGCCGCGCGGGATGCCGTTGACCGGGTCGTTCTCGAAGGAGTTCACGTCGTCGGCGTACAGCTCGATCTCGTTGAGCTGGCTGCACGGCGCCGTGACGCCCGGCGGGCAGATCGAGGACTCGCCGGCCAGCACCCGGACGTAGCGGGCCGGCCGGGACGCGGCGGGGGTGGTGTACTTCAGCGCGTACCCACTTTGATTCGTGACGCTGTACCAGTCGGTCCACGCCGCGTCGGTGGTGAGCCGGGTCTGCACGGTGGCGCTCGCGGTGCCGCCGATCGCGAGGCTCAGCCCCACCTTGGACAGGGTGTAGGTGCGGTCGAGAGAGATGTCGAAGACACCCGCGCCGCCGGAACGGATTGCGCTCGACCACATCTCGTTGCTGCCGTCGACCGCGCCGCGGCTGCCGGTCCGCGGGTGGCCCGCGATCGCGGTGTCGTAGTCCCCGCCGAGCTGAACCGTGCCTGCGGCCACCTTGCCACCCAGGTCGATCTTGCCGGCGCCGGGTGTCAGGATGTCGGCCAGGACCCGCTTCATCTGGTACGTGGTGGTGCCGTCGGACATGGTGGCGCCGTGCCAGGTGCACTTGTTCCTGGGCGCGCCCTCGTACGTGATCGCGTGGCACGAGTCGGCCATCAGCACGGCCCGGTTGGCCTCGGTCCACGCGAGGTCGGCGTTGCCGCTGGAGCCCTCGTTCATGTTCTGCGGGTCAGCCACCGAGTGGTTGTCGTAGAACGAGCGCTTCACGTCCCAGGTGCGGCCCGTGCCGTCGTACGACAGCGCCACGAAGTTGTCCGGGCGGCCCGCCACCAGCGCGAGGATGCCGTTGGGCAGCAGCGACAGCCGCGGGTTGATCCGCCCGAAGGGCCGGTTGCCGTTCGCGGCGGCGGCGAACTCGGCGATCGGCGCCGCCGCCCCGGTCCACGAGGTGCCGGCGGTGGTGGACCGGCGTACCCAAAGATTGTCGTAGCTGGATGTGCGCATCACCGCGACCAGATCGCCGTTCGAGGCGAGCACCAGCCCGGTCTCGGAGAATCCCCGGGCGGTGGTGCCCTGCGCGATGGTGGATCGCAGGGCCCAGGTGAGGCCCTGGTCGAAGCTGGACAGCAGCATCGCGGTGGCGGCTGTGCTGTCGGCGGTCACCGCGTAGCCGGCCATCAGCACCGGTCCTCCCGGGACCTGCACCAGGTTGTTGGGGTAGAAGTTCGCGGTGGCGCCGTTGAAGGCTTGCGGCGCGATGCTGATCTGCGCCGAGAGGGCCTCGCCGTACGAGCCGCCGTCGTCGGACGAGTAAGCGATCTTCAGGGTGCGCTGCTGGGGACGCGCCCCGGCGTTCGCCGGCGGCGCCTGCCCGACGAAACCGACGCTGAGCACCCGGCCGTCGTCGAGCCGGGCCGTCGCCTCGCGGCCGTCACCGGTGGGCGCGGTGAAGTTGTTCCCGCCGTTGACCGAGGTGAGCCGGCCCGGCTCCGTGTGACCGCCCGCGTCGTAGTGGCCGTAGTACCCGGCCTGGACCGGCCGGGTGGGGCTCTGCGCCGTGCCCGTGTCGTAGGCGTCCGCCATCGCGTACCAGGCGGGCGGGTCACCCGCCGGGTCGTAGGCCGTGCCGGGTGCGCCGAGCACCAGCGCGGGCGCGGTCGGTGACAGCCCGGCGACTTCGGACTTGGTCACCGCCGCGGCGCTCACCGGCGCTGCCGCCACCGGTGTCACGATCAGCGCCAGCATCCCGGCAGTCACGGAAAAACCCATCGAACGACGCACACTTTCCTCCCCCGTCGGCGTGATCATCCTGCCATGGGGAGGCGGCACGGGGAGCCCCTGGATCGGCCGCGGCCGCTCACAAGACGACGTGGTCCAGCCACTTCAGAATCGCCCGGTTGGTCTCCTCCGGCTTCTCCTGCGGGATCCAATGACCGCAGTCCAGGCTGATCACTTCCACATTGGGCACGAAGTCTGTCAGCTTCTCGGACCTCTGGACCGCGTCCCGGTCGCCGTAGATCATGAGTGCGGGCTGTTGGATGATCGGGTTCACGTCCGCCAGCAAGCGCCAGTTGCGGTCCAGGTTCCGGTACCAGTTGATGCTGCCCGTGAAGCCTGATTTTTCGAAGGCGGAGACGAAGACGGCCAGTTCGCTGTCGCTCATCAGGGGCTCGCCCAGTGGTGTTTCTGCGTTGGCGAGGTTGATCATCACCATTCCGGGCTCCGGCCGGCCGAGTGGGACATTTCTTCGGTACATGTTGCGAAGGAACCGGAGCGTATTCTCCTCCAGTACGGCGTCCGCGACGCCTGGCTGACGGTTGAAGTGGACGAAGTAGAAGTCGCCGCCGAGCACTTCTTCCATGAACTCGATCCAGGGCTTTTCGCCGCGCTCCTGGTAAGGCAGGCTCAGGTTGATCACTGCGTTCACCCGGTGTGGATGCAACAGGGTCAGTCCCCAGACGACCATGGCACCCCAGTCGTGACCGACGAAGGTGGCATCGTCGTATCCGTAGTGATCGAGAAGTGCGACTAAATCACCCGACAAATGGTCGATGTCATAGGCGGTCACTTCGGCCGGGCGGGATGAGTCGCCGTAACCCCGCTGGTTCGGGACGATGACGTGGAAGCCTGCTGCGACAAGGGCGGGCACCTGGTGGCGCCAGGAAAAGGCGTGCTCCGGCCAGCCGTGGCAGAGCACAATGGGTCTTCCCGCATTCTGCCGGCCTGCTTCGAAGACTTCGAGTTCCACGCCGTTGACCGGGATGAGGGTGGGCTCGGGGAAATCGGTGGGATCGAACGGTGAGGTCATGTCGCCATCTTGACGACCGAAACAGGTCACCTCATGACCGGTTTTGTGGGGAGAGTTGCCAGGGTGCGTGCCGACCGGCTGATGGCCATCCTCCTGTTGCTGCAACGGCGCGAGCAGGTGACAGCAGCAGAGGTCGCCCGGGAGTTGGAGGTCTCCGAGCGCACCGCCCGCCGCGACCTCGATGCCCTGGCCATGGCCGGGGTGCCCGTGTACTCCCTGCAGGGCCGGGGCGGCGGCTGGCGCCTCGTGGGCGGCGCCCGTACCGACCTGTCGGGGCTGACCGCGGGTGAGGCCCGCGCCCTGTTCCTGGTTGCCGGCCAGGCCTCGGCTGCGACGCCGGCCGTGAAAGCCGCTCTGCGCAAGCTTGTCCGCGCCCTGCCGGAGCCGTTCCGGGTGCAGGCTGAGGCAGCAGCGTCGTCGCTGGTGATGGACCCGCAACGATGGGGGTCGAGTCGAATCGAGCTCCGACAACCTCGCTTCCTCGACGAGCTTCAGGACGCGGTGATCCGCGGCGTCCAGGTGCGGCTCGGTTACGTCGACGGCACGGGCGCCGAAACCGAGAGAACCGTCCACCCGCTGGGCATCGTCGCCAAAGGCCCGTCGTGGTACCTCGTCGCCGGCACCGAGGCCGGCCGGCGGACCTTCCGGATCGACCGCGTGACGTCCGCCGGCCCGACCAGCGATCCCGTGCACCGGCCCGCGGACTTCGACCTTGCCGAGAGCTGGCGCGAGATCGCCGACGAGGTCGACCGCAGGCGAACGCCCCTCGAGATCCAGGCGGTCTGCGCGCCCCACGGGATGGCCCGGCTCCGGATGATCCTCGGCGACCGGCTCGAGGTCGGAGGTGCTACGACCGACGGCCGCATCGAGGTCGTGATCCGTGGCTACAACGAGTACGCGCTCGCCGGCGAGCTTGCCGGGCTGGTCGAGTGGCTCGAGGTGACTGGCCCTCCGGGCGTCCTGAACTACCTGGTCTCCATCGGTGACGCGCTCGTCGAGCGATACGGCTGAGCCCGGCACTGGCGCAACCTCACTTCGGCTGCGAGCCGGCAGGCCCCGTCGCGGGCAACCGCCGGAACGTTGGTGATCGTGAAAGTCATCGGGCCGGGCGCGGGCGTGTGGCCGAATCAGCCGGTGTCGTTTCAACGAGCCTGGCGCGGGCATGTGGCCGAAAGGCTGGGACGAGGAAGAGGGCTGGGACGAGGGGGACGGCATGCCGTTCGAGCAGCGAGTCGCGGTACGCGGCGACGCGGGTTCCGTGCTGGAAGATTTGGACCAGATCGCCGAGCGTTACGCACGCGAACGAGAGGGCGCCGACAGCGAACGCACCCGCGTGCTGCGTGAGCGGATGATCCATGCGGCAATGCCGATGGCCGGGCGTCTGGCCCGCCGATACCGGGGCGGCGCGGAGCCGCTGGCCGATCTGGAACAGGTTGCCCGCCTGGGGCTGGTGAAGGTCGTCGACCGGTATGCGCCGGAGCGGGGATCGTCCACGGCGTACGCCGTGCACACCATCGTCGGCGAGCTGAAACGTCATCTGCGGGACCGGAGCTGGGCTGTCCATGTGCCCCGTCCCATGCAGGAACGGGCGCGGGCCGTCACCCGGCACGAGGCTGAGTTGACCCGCGATCTGGGTCGCCGGCCCACCGACGCCGAGACCGCGCAGCGGGCCGGGATCACGGTCGGTGACCTCGACCGGGCCCGCATGGCTGCGACCAGCTACCGCTCGATCTCTCTCGACATACCGCTGGGCGACGGTGACGCGCGGTTCGGTGACCTGTTCGGTGACGTGGACGCGTCGCTGGAGGAGGTGGCCGACCGGCTGACGGTCGACGACCTCTTGGAGTGTCTGCCCGACCGGGAACGGCGCGTGCTGATCTCGACCTTCTACGGCGGCCGGACCCAGGCGGACATCGCCGCCGAACTCGGCATCTCACAGATGCAGGTGTCCAGGATCCTGTCCCGCGTGCTGACCTGGATGCGTGAGGGCCTGCTCACCGACCGGGTGCCGCGCCGGCCGAACTCCGGCCAGGCGGACGAATCGTTCGCGATCAGGGCGGATCTCGCCTCGTCCGGCCGGCTGGAGATCCGTGTCAGCGGCGAGGTGGATCGCGACAACGCCGGACGCTTGCGTGGCGCCCTGCTGGAGGCAGTCTGCCGGCAGCCGGCCGGACAGAGGGTCGTCCTGCATCTGGAGGAAGTGCCGCTGCTGGACGCGGCAGGCGTCCGGGTGCTGCTGGCGGTCTACGAGGCGGCGCAGGCCCGCGGTATCACGGTGATCGCAGCCGGGTTGAACCCCTTCGTCCGCAGGATCGCCGCCGTCACGGGGCTCACGCCGATGCTTGCGCCGCAGGACCGGATCTGAGCGGTCGCTGGTGGCGTCGTCCACGGCGGACCCGGAACCTGTGGTGGCATTCAGATCGCGGCGGAGTCGGATTCCGGGGTGACGGCGAGAGTTTCGAGGACACCGCTGATCGTGAGCACGCGATGGACGATGCCTTGCGCCCCGACCACCCGGAAGGAGCAGTTCCGCGAGGATGCGGCTGCAAGACCGTGAAGTAGCGTCCGCACACCGGCGGCGGCCAAGAACGTGACCCGATGCAGGTCCACGACGACCGCGTTCACACCATCTTGATCCACGGCATTCGCGATCAGGTCGACGAATCCCTCGCTGGTGTCCTCGTCCAGTTGTCCCGCGATCTCGAGCCGCGCCACGCCCGCACCGTCGTCGTGCTTGGTCACGGCCAAGGGCGTCACCATGAAAGTCCTCCCGGAGCAGGTGCTTGCTGAGGCGCAACCAACTCTTTATGACCGGCGCCGCCATGATCAAACGTCGATGCGTCGGACGGCTCGCTTTTCAATCCCGAACATCACGTCGCAGCGTCGCCCAGACGACCTTGCCGCCATACGCCGGCAACGTGTCCTTGCTCATCGGCGTCCGTTGCCATGGCTGCGCGGCCGACGGCACCGGTGCTCGACGGATGCTGGACCGCGCGGTTGCTTGATCGGCGCCATGGCGCGCTGCGGATGTGCCAGACATGCATTCTGGCATGGTCGGCTGCTTACACCTCGTGGCGCGGATGGGGAAGAATTATTGCATGGGGCAGACGTCGTTATTCGGTAAGGCAGAAATTGCGGTGATGCGTGACCGGACCGCTTCTCGCAATTATTCTGCCTTCCGGGACGCGTTTCGCCGTGAGCACGAGAGGCATCGGGCTTGGGGTTTACAGCAGCGCCATGCCCAGAAGCTTCGGCGCATCGCGCAGAGCGGATCCGGGTCGGTGACGGCGCCTGCGGGCGCAAGCATTCCCGCGGCGCCCACGGCACCCACGGCACCCGCATCACCTGCGGCACCCACACCACCTGCACCACACGCACCACCCGCACCACCCGCACTACCTGCACCACCTGCGGCGCCCGAGTCGCAGATATCGTCCGCATCACCGACGGCCTCGCCTGCGCGGCGCGCGGCCCGCGCGGCGCAGGCTTCCGGACCGCGGCCATTGACGGTGGCGCGGAAGGCCGCAATCCGGGCCGGGGGCAAGGCTGCCGGAATCAGCCCTGCCACGACTGACTCATTCTGGGCTTTTACTGAATTCAGGTGGTCTGCGCAGGACGGTGGTCCAGATTTTACTCGGCGTTGTCGGATATGGCGGTGTCCGCGTGGGTCACTGTGCTGTGGGAAAGGTATGAACGGCGGAATGAATTTGTTGTTGCTGCGTTTCCGGACGGGTGGAAGATTGGCTGGGATTCCGCGTGATCGCAACGTGGGCGATTTGTTGTGTACTGGGCCGAGATTCGTCGGGGTGACCAGCGCGCTCGGCACCAGGTCCGTTGTGCGGTGGTCAGTGGGGGGTGAGGAGGTTGGCTACCTCGGTGCGGGA
Organism: Actinoplanes sp. GCM10030250; assembly: GCF_042666575.1. Classification (NCBI taxonomy): domain Bacteria; kingdom Bacillati; phylum Actinomycetota; class Actinomycetes; order Micromonosporales; family Micromonosporaceae; genus Actinoplanes; species Actinoplanes sp. GCM10030250. Next base: position 86,099 of record NZ_JBHTDO010000033.1, read on the forward strand.
GGAGATGCCCAGTTTGCGCAGAATGTTGGAGACGTGGACGGCTGCTGTCTTCGGGGAGATGTAGAGGCGGCGGGCCAGTTCCGTGTTGGTGAGGCCGTCGCTGATCAGCACCGCTACCTCGCGCTCCCGTGGGGTCAGCGCTGCCGGGCCGGTTATCGCGGGTGCCGCGTCTATCGGAGCCATGCCCAGTTGTGCGCGGACCTGGGCCAGCTGTGTCACCCGCCAGCCGCGCCACTGGGCCAGCAGAGCCGCCGCCGCTTCCGCCTGGTCCTTTGCTTCGGCGCGGCGGTTGGTGGTGAGGAGGCAGCGGGCGGCGCCTACGCGGGCGGTGCCGCGGGTCACCGGGTTCAGGATGTGGGCGTCGGTGATCGACAGGTAGCCGGTCAGTGCCTTGGCGTGGTGGCCGTGTGCTTCGGCGAGTTGGGCGTCCACCAGGGTTCGGTAGGCGTCCCAGACGTCGGCATCGAGGAGTTCGGTGGCCATCTGGTCGAGGCGGGGGGTGGGTAGGCCGATCTCCAGGGCGGCGGAGATCAGGTCGTGGGCCTGTTCGCCGCTGCGCCAGGTCTGTTCCGCTATCGCCGTGAGGAGATCGTCGAGGGTGGCTTCGGCCTGGGGCAGGTCGCCGCGGCGGCAGGCCAGGTGGAAGGTGAGGCCGGGGATGGTGGTGGGTGGGTTGTTGGGGAGTGCCGCGAGGTCGGTGATGAGCTGGTCGACGCGGTCGAGTTCGCCGGCTTCCAGGTAGAGGCCGGCGAGGAAGACGTTGTGGTAGTCGGCCCAGCGGCCGCGGCGGCGGTAGCCGCGGTCCTGGTCGCGGCCTTCTTCGAGGGCGGCGATTGCTGCTTGCAGGTCGCCGGCGCGCAGGGCGAGGCGGGCGCGGCCGTTGAAGTAGGTGGCGACGGCGAGCGATTCGAAGCCGGCTCGTTCGGCGTCGATCCGCATTCGTTCCAGGGTTTCGGCGTGCTCGGCCGGGGAGGTGGGTGGTTCGCCGTGCACCAGGGCGTTGAGGGCGCGGGCGGCCAGCACCCACTCTCCTGCTTTCTCCGCCTCGTCGACGAGGCCGAAGAGGATTTTGCGGCCGTCGGCGGCGGTGTGCGGGCGTTCGGTGAGGGTGGAGCCCTTCTCGACCAGGGCGGCGAGGCGGACGGCGGGGAGGTTGAACTCGTCAGCCAGGGCCAGGGCGCGGTCGGACCAGAGCAGGGCGACGTCGAGGTCGTCGAGCAGGTAGGAGGACTGGGCGATCGCGGTCATCGCGCGGGCCTGGTCGGCGCCCGGTGGGAGCTGGGCGATGAGGGTTTCGATGTCGTGGGTGAGTGCGCCCATCTCGTCGAACTCGCGGGATTCCCAGGCGATGCGGACCAGCAGGTACAGCGACTCGGCCCGGTCGGTGGAGGTGCCGGCGAGGTCCCGCCAGCGCCGGCCGTACCGCAGGGCGTCGTCGAGGAGGCCGGCGAGCCAGGCCGCGCGGGCGGCGGAGGCGAGCAATTCGATGTCGTCGGAGACCTCGTCGAGGCCCATCTCGGCGAGTTGCAGTGCCTGGTAGGCGGAGCCGATGGAGAGGTAGAGCGCGGCGCCGCGGCGGGCCGCGGCGACCATGTCGTCGTACCGGCCGGCGCCCCGGGCGTGATGGGCCACCATCGCCGGGTCGGAGGATCCGCCGCTGAGGAGTACGTCCAGTGCGGTTTCGTGCAGGCGGCGGCGCTGCCGGCCGAGCATCTGGTCGGCGATCGCCTCGCGGACCAGCGCGTGCCGGAAGGCGAACTCGTCGTCGCCCGACTCGACGAGCACGCCCCGGCTGACCAGGTCGCGCAGCACCGCGATGAGTTCGTCCTCGCCGGTGCCGGTGACGTCGGCGAGCAGGTCGAACAGGATGCGGTGGCCGAGGACGGTGGCCGCCTCGACGATACGGTGGCTGACCGGGTCGAGGTCGTCGACCTGGCGGCGCAGCACGTCGGCGAGGCTCCACGGCAACGGCTGCTCGACGAGGGCGTCCACGTCGTACCCGGGAAGCGCGCGCAGCAGCTCCTCCAGGAAGAACGCGCGCAGCAGCTCCTCCAGGAAGAAAGGGTTGCCGCCGGTGCGGTGGTGCAGGGCCGTCGCGGCGCGCAGGGGCGCCGGCGCGCCGGTTGCCGCCGCCAGCAACGCCGCGGTCTGCGAGGGGGTCAGGCGATCGAGGCGTACGTGGGTGACGGCGTGCCGCCGTTCCATCTGGGCCAGCAGGCTCGCCACGGGCTGGCGGCGGGTCACCTCGTCGGGGCGGTAGGTGCCGATGAGCAGCCGCGGCCCGCGCTGGTCGGCGATCCGCTCGAACAGGGCGGCGCTCTCCGAGTCGGCCCAGTGCAGGTCGTCGAAGACGATGACCGCTGGGGAGTCGCCGATCAGGTCGGACACGATGGCGAGGCCGGTGTGCAGGCGCTCGACCGGGCTGCGCCGCGGGTCGGCGAGGGCGGCGAGCTGTTCCTCGTCGACTTCCGGGCGGCCGTCGATGGCGTCGAGGAGCACCTCGTACGGCCGGGAGAGAGACCCCGGTTCGGCCTGGCCGACGAGCACCACGGTCTCCGCCGGCAGGACGGTCAGCAGCTCGTGCACCAGCCGGGTCTTCCCGATGCCCGGCTCCCCCGCGATGATCGCGACGGCCGGCTCACGCGACGAAGCGAGCTGCGTCAACCGGCGCAGCTCGCTCTCCCGCCCGATCATCACCGGGCCGGCACCGCCGCGGAGGGTTCGCACGACGCCAGGCTACCGGTGGGCTGTCCGCGGACCGCTGTGCCTTTCGCCGCCCTGCGGAAGCGGAACCGGCGTGCGGCCGCGAGCAGGCGTCCCCGGTCCGCTTCGGCGATCAACTGCCGGCGACGGTCGTTCTCCAGTGCCAGCAACATGTCCGGGTGCATCAACATGATCTGTCCCCTTGTCCTCCGCCGATGAGCCATCGGCGATTTCGTCATCCGGTGATGTATCCATCCTCGGTTGACGCCGGACCTGCCACATCGGAAGCACTGACCTATCTTCGCTGGTCAGGGAGCCTTAGACAGGGTGCTGTGACGGCCTAGGTATACCTAGTCCACCCGTACCGATGCCTTCGATCGCAAGGGTGACCAGCCGCGCGGCCTCCTGGCCGTCCTCGGTGGCCAGCGACACCGCGTTGGCCATCATGAGCAGGTCGTCGATGGCGGCCTCAGGCCGCACGGCGCCGGCGTCCTGCGCCAGGCCCAGCAGCTTGCCGCCGGCGTCGCGCAGCATCGCCTCGCACGTGCTCGACGCGGCCGGCACCGGCCCGCGGCCCGACGCGAGCAGCGACGCGGCGAGGCCCCGCGTGGTGGCGCCGTAGGTCGCGACGGCCCGGAGCCAGTCGGCGAACGCCCGCCCCGGATCGGCGGATCCGGCAAGCTCGCGCGCCTGCGCGCAGAGACCCTCGACCCGGTCGTGGAAGACCGCCTCCAGCAGGGCCTGACGGGTCGGGAAATGGCGGTGCAGGGTGGCCGAGCCGACCACGGCGTCGCGGGCGATCTTCTCCAGCGAGGCGTCCGCGCCGGAGCGGGCCACCTCGGCGACGGCGGCGGCCAGGATCCGTTCGTAGTTGCGTCGCGCGTCCGACCGCATGCCCCGAATCGTAGACGGTTGACAAATGGGGGGCCACCCCAGATAGCCTCGGAACGGAAAATGGGGGGTCACCCCGTTTAGTTGAGGAGGCTCCAGATGAGCGACATCCGTGTGGTGCTGGTGACCGGGGCGAGCACCGGTTTCGGCCGGCTGACGGCCGAGTCCCTGGCCAGGCGGGGCCACCGGGTCTTCGCCGGCCTGCGCGACGTGACCGGCCGCAACAGGAAGGCTGCCGCCGAACTGACCGCACTCGCCTCGGCCGAGGGTGTCGACCTGCGGGTCGTCGAGCTCGACATCACCGACCAGGCGTCCGCGGACCGGGCGGTCGGTGCGGCGGTGGAAGCGGCCGGACGCATCGACGTGATCGTCAACAACGCCGGCGGGATCTTCGTCGGCCCGGTCGAGCCGTTCACCGCGGAGGAGGTGCGGCGGCAGTTCGACGTGAACGTGCTCGGCGCGCTGCGGGTGAACCGGGCGGCCCTGCCGCAGCTGCGCGAGCAGGGCAGCGGCGCGCTCATCCAGATCGGCTCGGTCGCGGCGCGGGTGACGGTGCCGTTCAGCGGCCTCTATGCGGCGAGCAAGGCCGCGCTGGCGGCGCTGACCGAGGCCTGGCACGACGAACTGGCCCCGTTCGGGGTGGAGTCGGTCATTCTGGACGCGGCCTCCTACCCCACCAACATCGGCGTCAACGCCACCATGCCGGCTGATCAGGACCGGCTGGCGCCCTACGGCAGCGCATTCGGCGGTTATGTCGCGGCCATTTCCGGCCGCGCGGAGGAGACCATCGGGGATCCGCGCGAGGTCTCCGACGCGGTGGTCAGGCTGGTCGAGACGCCTGAGGGCAAACGACCCAGGCGTACGGTGATCGCGCCGCCCGCTCAGCACCGAGCAGTCGAGGCGCTCAACCGGGCAGCGGACGACGCCGCCGTGGCCGTGGCCGCCGACATGGGTGTCACCGCCTTCACCGCGCCGAGATAAGCCGAGATAATCCGCCGTTCGGAGGGCCGCCTCGTGCCCGGCCGACCGGTACCGTCGGTGAGGCGACCAGCGCCACCTGCAGAAAGAGCACCGTGTTCCTCTCCGTTCTCGGTCCCCTGCGCGTCACCGTGCAGGGCGCCCCCGCCGACCTGGGCGGGCCCCGGCAGCGGGCGGTGCTCGCCCGGCTCGCTGTCGCCGGCGGTGCCGTCGTCTCGACCGACCGGATCGTCGACGACCTGTGGGGCGGCGCCGACGTGCCGGCCCGGGCCCTCGCCACACTCCAGGTCCACGTCTCACACCTGCGCCGCGCGCTCGAGCCCGGCCGGCTCCGCCGCACCCCCGCGTCGGTGCTGATCAGCGCCCCTCCCGGATACGCCCTCCGGCTCCCCGCGTCCGAGGTCGACGCGTGGCACTTCGACGACCTGGTCCGCCGCGCGGCAGGAACCGAAGACGGCTCGGTTCACCGCGCGGCGGGAACCGAAGACGGCTCGGTTCGCCGCGCGGCGGGAACCGGACCAGCCGAGCAGTTGCGCCTGCTGGACGAGGCTCTGGGCTGCTGGCAGGGCGATGCGTACGCCGAGGTAGCCGACGAGCCGTGGGCCGTACCCGAAATCGCCCGCCTAGCCGAACTGCGCCTGCTGGCCGTCGAATCCCGGGCCGAGGCGCAGCTAGCGCTCGGCCGCCCCGCCGCCGTCGTCGCCGAACTGGAGCGGCACCTGCACGACAACCCGGGCCGCGAGGGCGCCGTACGGCTGCTGGCCCTCGCCCTGTACCGCTGTGGCCGCCAGGGTGACGCCCTGGCCGCGCTGCGCCGCACCCGCGATCACCTCGCCGACGAGCTCGGCGTCGACCCCGGTCCGGTGCTGCGCGCCATGGAGGCCGACATCCTGGCCCAGGCACCGGACCTGGACGCACCCGCCGCACGCCCGGAGCCGATCCTGCTCCGCCGCGAGTCACCGGCCACCCTGGGCCGCGAGACCGAACTGGCCGCCATCACCGCGGCGGCCGGCGAGGTCACCCGGCACGGCGCCCGGATCGTGCTGATCGGCGGTGACGCCGGCGCCGGCAAGACCACCCTCGCCGAGGCCGCCGTGGCAGCGCTGACCGGCGACGGCTGGCACGGCCGCCGCGGGCGCTGCCCCGAGGTGGCCGGCGCCCCTCCCGGCTGGGCCTGGTCCGAAGCCCTCGGGTCGCAGGTGCGGACGACCGGCTCGCCGAACCCGTTCGAACTCGGCCGCACCATCGCCGCCTCGCTCGGCACCGGCCGTACGGTCGTCCTGCTCGACGACGTCCACCGCGCTGACGACCTCACCCTGCAACTGCTGCGGCAGGTCGTCGCGCTGCTCGCCGAGTACCCGGTCCTGATCCTGGTCACCTACCGCACCGGCGAGAGCGGCGACGACAGCGGCGACGAACTCGAGGCGACGGTCGGCGCGCTGCTCGGCTCGACAGCCGCCCACCTCGTGCTGCGCGGCCTCGACTCCCCCGCCGTGGCGGCCCTGGCCCGGCAGCACGGGCTCGACGAGGCCGGCCCGGAGCTGCTCGCCATGGTCGCGGAGCGCACCGGCGGGAACCCACTGTTCGTCCGGGAACTGGCCCGTCTGATCGCCGCCGAGGGCACCGGCGCGGCGGACAGCGCTGTGCCCGCAGGCGTACGCGAAGTCCTGCGCCGCAGAGTCGCCCGGCTGCCCGACCCGGTGGCCATGACCCTTCGTCAGGTGGCGGTGCTCGGCCGTGAGGCCGACCTCGACGTGCTGGCCGGCATCGCCGGGCGCGACCCCGACGACCTGCTCGACTACCTCGAGGCCGCCGTGCTGGCCGGTCTGCTCGACGAGCCCGCGCCCGGCCGGGTCCGTTTCACCCACGCGCTGGTCCGCGACACCCTCTACGACGACACCCCGCTGCTGCGCCGGGCCCGGCTGCACTCCCGGGCGCTGGCCGTGCTCGCCGATCACGCGGACGCGCCGACGCTCGCCCGGCATGCCTGCGCCGCCGCCGGCCCGGCAACCGCGCAGGAGGCGATCCGCTATCCGGTGGCCGCCGCCCACGCCGCGGAGCAGGCCGGATCGTGGCGGGAGGCCGCCGCCCAATGGCGGGAGGCGTTACGTCTGCACGCGCTGGCGGGCACCCGGGCGACCGGCTCCGCGGCCGAGCTGCTGGCGTCGGCGGTGACCGCGCACGCCCGGGCCGGCGACGTGATCCGGGCCCGGGCCATCTACCTGGACGCGCTGGCCGGGCACGACGACATCGCCGTGCTCACCGCCTGGGACGCGCCGCTGATCTGGACCACCCGCGACGGCCGCGAACCGTCACACCCGGCGATCACCGCGATCCGCCGGCACCTTGCCGGTGACCTTGCGGACGACACCCGGGTACGGCTCCTGCTGGCGCTCTTCCGTGAGCTGGAGGGCTACGACGAGGCCGAGGGGCAGCAGGTCAGCGCCGAGGCCCTGGCGCTGGCCCGCGGCGTGGACGACGCCCGCCTGCTGTGTGCGGCGCTCAACGTGCGGGCCTATGCGGCTCTCGGCCCCGACCTGCGCGAGGAGCGCCGCAACGTCGCCGAGGAGTATCTGACCGTCGCCGCAGCAGCGGGCCAGATCGACCACGAGGCCGTCGCGCACTGGCTGTTGTTCCTCGACTCGGCGGCGCGTACCGACCTGGCCGGTGCGCGCGCCGAGATGGGGTTGGCCGTGGCCCGCTCGACAACCGGGCAGCTCAGCGGCCTGCTCGCCGTCGTGGGCATCTTCACGGCGCTGCTCGAACTGCTGGCCGGCCGCGTCGGCGAGGCCCTGGACCGCTACGCCGAGGTCAGCCGCCGGCTGGCCGAGCACGGCGCGCTCAACGGCGCCGCGATGGCCACCGTCGGCCGGATCGGTGCGGCGATGAGCAATTTTCAACCTGACATCGGGCCCGAAGCCGCCGGGCCGTTGTCCGGCGCCGGCAGCCCAGGCCCTCGCCACGTTGAAAACGGCTCAATGGTCCGGGGCGACCTCGCCCACCTGCGCGAGGAGCTGGTCGCGGTCGAGGCCGCGTACCCGGGCCGGGTCACCGATCCGCTGGTCCTGGCCCTGCTCGACGCGGGCCTGCCCGACCAGGCGCGGCAGGTCTGGGCCGGCCGTCTGCCGATCGACCGCAACTACTACTGGCTCGGCTTCACCACGCTGCGCGGGCACGCGGCGGCCCGGCTCGGCGACCGGGAGACCGGCGAACAGGTCTTCGCCGAACTCCTGCCGTTCGCCGGCCGGATCGCCGGGCTCGACTCGGGCACGCTCTACGCCGGGCCGGTCGACGCGGCCCTGCACGCCCTGTCCGGCGACCCGGCCTACGCCCGATCCGCGGCCGAGCTCACCGCGCGACTCCGAACACCCGAGCCTCCCGGCGGCGGAACGGCAGCGGCATCAGTTTGATCATCAGGGCGATCGGGATGCCGCCCTCCCTGCGCGCCTCGGCCAGCTCGTCCGGGGTGCTCACGGCGAGGATCCGGGGCACCTCGAAGCTCATCTTCGCGCCCCGCCCGCGGATCTCGGCCTCGACCCGGTTCCACTCCTCGTCCGACACGTACTGCTTGATCAGCGGCACGATCGTGCGTTCCTCGTCGGCGATGTGCTCGTGCAGGGTGTCCCGCAGATCGGCCAGGTCGGCGGCCAACTCGGGCGACACCGTGTGCACCGACTTCAGGGCTGCCGCGCCGGCCCGGATTCTGGCCAGCTTGGGGTCGAGAACGGCGTGGTCGTCGGTGAGTTCGGTCAGGTCGACGTGCGCACCTGCCGCGCGCTCCAGCACCGGCCACAGCACCTTGTCCTCGGCCTCGTGATGGTGGTGGATGCTCTCGCAGAAATCGGTGAGGTAATCGGCGATGGCCGCGGCGCGCTTGCGGTCCAGCTTGTGGCTGTTCACCGCGAAACCGGCGGCGAGACTGGCGGCGAGGGCGGCGCAGCGGTCGAGGTCGCGCAGCATGGCGCGGTGGGCCAGGAGAAGGCCGGTGGGCTCGTTGTTCATGCCGACACCGTGCGCCGGTGCGCCTTCAGCTCACCTAAAGATCACTTAAAACCTTATTTCTGTACGCCTACGTGCTCGCTTCCTCCGGACAGCGACCGACCCCCGCCGGGGGCCGGCCGCCGATCAGATCGGGACTACCGCCGGTACCGGGCGACCGCGAAGTCCGTGTCGGTCATCTCCAGCGACGGCCCGTAGGCGACACCGCCGGCCAGCAGCGTGCCGTCGGACTGCACCACCACGTCGTTGATCTCGTCAACGTTGCCCGCGAAGTCGGTGACGGCCTTGCCACCGTCGCCGAGCGAGGTGTCCAGCGAACCGTTCAGCCGGTAGACGGCCACCGCGAAGTCGTACGACCCGCTCCCGGTCGCGGATCCGCCAACGATGAGCCGGTTACCTCGTACCGTCACCGCTCGCGCCTGGTCGGCGCCGCCGTTGATGTCGGTGACCACCCGCCCGCCCGCGCCGAAGCCGGTGTCCAGCGTGCCGTTGGTGTTGTACCGGGCCAGCGCGAAGTCGGTCGTCTCCTCGGTGATGACCTCGCCGACCGCGACCAGCTTGCCGTCGGCCTGGATCGCCAGATCGAGGGCCCGGTCGGTGGTGTCACCGAAGTCGGTGGTCACCTGGCCACCGTCGCCGAAGCTGGTGTCGAGGGTGCCGTCGGTGTTGTACCGGGCCAGCCAGAAGTCGTAGCCGACGCCCGAGCTGTCGCCGGCGACCACCAGCTTGCCGTCGGCCTGGAGCACGGCCGACATGGCCTCGGCTCCCCCGCCGAACTCCGTGACGACCTTGCCACCGTCACCGAAGCTCTCGTCGAGGGTGCCGTCAGCCAGGAACCGGGCCACCGCGACGCTGGTCACGTACGTGTCCACCGCGATCGTGTACCCCACGGCGAGCAGCTTGCCGTCGGGCTGCCGGACCAGATCCTCCGCCACGTCGTGCCCGCCGAACCCGGTGGTCACCTTCCCGCCCGTACCGAAGCCGGCGTCCAGCGTGCCGTTCGCGTTGTACCGGGCGAGCGCGAACTCCGGGTCGTCGCCGCTGGGCTGGAACGCCTCACCCCCGGCGACGAGCTTGCCGCCGGGCAGGGCGACGAGCGCGTTGACCCGGTCCGTACCGTCGAAGAAGTCAGTGGTGACCTTGCCGCCGGTCCCGAACCCGGCGACCAGCCGTCCCCGGCTGTCGTAGCGGGCCAGCCCGAAGTCGGTGACGGTTCCCCCGTTGTCAGTGCTCCTCCCAGCCGCACCGGCGGCAACGAACCCGCCGGTCTGCGTCACCAGCGCGTTGATCTGGTCAGCCGAGTCCGCGAAGTCAGTAGTGATCTTCCCGTCGGTACCGAACCCACCGGGCGCCGCATACGCCGCCGCCGGCAGCCCGATCAGCACTGCACCCGCCATCGCACCCGCAGTCAACAACCTGGTCCGCATGCATTTCCTTCGCTCGAGGGACATGAGGCACGGCCATCGGCCACCGAACATCCACAGCAGACCAGCGGCCGAACCGGCCCCGATACAATCACGCCCCTCGACGTGCTGCCACCCCGTGCGTGTGAGCAGGCCTCGCTTTCGGCACCGGCGGCCGCCGGACTGGTTCTCCCCGAACGGGTGACCGGATCGCCCGGATTTGCCGCCTGATTCCTAGACTGGCCCTGCCATCCGCGCAGGAAGGTCTGGCGCCGGGAGGGAGATGGTGATGCCGCGGCACAACGAGCGGTGGATCTGGGCGGGCCGGGCGGTATTTCTCGCCGTACTGGCAGGGCTGGTGCTCTACCTCGTCGCAGCCGGGCTGGAGGAGGCCGACAAGACGGCGAGCGCGATCGGTGCGGTCGTCGCTCTGGCCGCCTTGGGCGCTCCCTATCTGTTGCCCCGGGCAGGTCCCGAGCCGTTCCGGCTGACACCGTCCGCCGCAACGTCCTCCTCGGGCTCCTCGGGCTCTTCGGGCTCTTCGGGCTCCTCGGTGGATGCCGCGGGTGCCGGCTCGGTCGCGGTCGGCGGTGAGAGCACCGCTGAGATCAGCACAAGCGTCCACCGCATCCAGGATGAGAACACCGGACGGCGCGCACCGTCCGGTGAAGTGATCGCCGGCGGGGCCGGCTCGGTGGCGCTCGGCGGCAGCAACCACGCGCCGATCCGTACATCCGTGACTCGCGAGGATTCGGATGGCGTTGCGCCCCGATAGGCTCCCGAGCAATCAGCCCTCCGGCGCGACTCCGAGCGTGCGGGCCTCAGGAACCGCCGCGGTCGCGGTCGGCGGGGACGTCAACGCGCCGATCACCACGCACTACACGACGACGGCCCCGCCGATCCCGGTGCGCTGGCCGGTCCGGGTCGGTTCGGTACCGGAACTGGCCTCGGCGTTCCAGCCGCGCACCGGAGTACGCGATCAAATTCGGACGGCCCGCGAGCACGGCGTCGCTGTGGTGCTGGTCCAGCCCGAACCCGCGTCGCGGGTCCGGGTCCTGTCCGGAGGCGGCGGGGTGGGTAAGTCGCAGGTCGCTGCCTGGTTCGCTCACGAGGCGGCTGACGGCGGAGCCGCCGGCCCGGCCGCTGACGGCGGAGCCGCCGGCCCGGCCGCTGATCTGGTCATCTGGGCCGGCGCGCGATCGCAGGAGGAGATCGTCTCGGCGTACGCCCAGGCGGCGCACCGTGTGCAGGCACCCGGGTTCACCGGTACCGATGTGTTCGCCGACGCCCGTTGTCTGCTGGAATGGCTGTCCGTCACCGAGCGTCGCTGGCTGATCGTTCTCGACGACATCACCGACCCGGCGCACCTGACGCGCTGGTGGCCGCCGCACCGCACCGCCACCGGCTGGACCCTGGCCACGACCCGGCTGCGGGACGCGACCCTGGCCGGCTCCGGCCGCGTCACCGTCGACATCGACGTCTACCGGCCCGCCGAGTCCTGCGCCTACCTGACCGAACGGCTCGGCATCGCGGGCAAGTCACGTCTGCTCGACGGGACGACGGCCCAGCTGGCAGCGACCCTCGGTCATCTCCCGCTCGCGTTGTCCCATGCGGCGGCGTACCTGATCAACGAGGACGAGACGGGCAGCAGCTACCTGACCCGGTTCGACTCCGGCCTGCACCGGCTGCACGACCTGATGCCGTTCGACGCCGACGACTACGGCCGCCCGGTCGCGGTGGCGCTGCTGCTCGCGCTGGACGCGGCAGCGGCCGCGGATCCGGCCGGGCTGGCCCGCCCCGCCCTCGCCCTGGCCGCGGTGCTCGACCCGCACGGTCACCCCGAGAGCCTGTGGTCCACCGATGCCGTCCTCGCATATTTGACCGCCCACCGGGACCGTGCGCCCTTAGAGCCGGTCACCGCCGATCAGGCCCGCAAAGCTCTCCGGCTGCTGCACCGCTACGGCCTGCTGAACCATGCGGCACAGTCCGGGCCGCGCGGCGTACGCATGCATGCCCTGACCGCACGGGCGGCCCGTGAGTTGACCGACCCGTTCCTCGCGGCGAATGCCGCGGCGGACGCACTCCTCGCTGCCTGGCCGGAGGACAACCGCTTGCCCACCGCCACGACCGAGGCGTTGCGGGCGAGCGTCGCGGTTGTCCGGGGAATCGCCGGTGACACGCTGTGGAACCCGGAGTATCACCCAGTGCTCAACAAGGCCGGCGACAGCCTGCTCACCGAGGGTCTGTACGAGGCGTCGGCAAGCTATTGGCAGACGCTGACCGAGCAGGCAGAGCGCCTTCTCGGCCCCGACCATACCGACACCCTCACCGCTCAGATGCGCCTGGCGGTCTCTCTGTGCCGGTGCGGGCGTACGGGCGAAGCCACTGTGATCGGCGAGCGGGCTGCCGCCGGCTGGGACCGGGTGTCGGACCCGGAGCATGTTCCCGCCATCACCGCCCGGCTCCACCTCGCCGTGACCTACCGGAATGCGGGCCGTACCGCGGAGGCCATCACGCTGCTGGAACAGGTGGTTGCCGCATTCGGGCGGACGGAAGGGCCCACCGCCTGGATGACGCTCACGTCGCGGACCGACCTCGCGATCGCCTACCGGGACGCCGGCCGTGTCCACGAGGCAATCGCCATCGAGGAACAGGCGGTGACCGATTTCGAACAGCAGTTGGGCCCCGCCGACCTGGAGACGCTCAAAGCGCGCAGCATGCTCGCGTCGCTCTATCTACTGGCCGGGCGATGGGACGAAGCCATCAGGATGCAGACGGAAGCGGCCGCCGGGCTGAGCGAGCTGCTAGGCCGGCACCACCCGACCACGCTGATCGCCCGCAGTTACGTGGCCGTCTCGCACATGTACACCGGCCAGGTGGCCGAAGCCGTGACCCTCAGCCAAGAGGTCGCCACCGACACCGAACGAGCTCTCGGCCCGGAACACCCGGAGACTCTGACCGCGCGCGGCAATCTCGCTGCCGCCTATCTGAACGCGGGGCAGGCCGAGGCCGCCGTCACGCTGACCGAGCGCGTGAGCCTCGACGCGAAACGGCTGCTCGGTCCCCGTCATCCGCTCACCCTCACGGCCGGCAGCCTCTTCGCCAGGGCCTATCTGCAATGCGGCGACCCGGAACGCGCGATCGCCGTAGGGCAACAGGTCGCCGACGACGTAGAAACCCTGTTCGGGCCGGATCACCCGAACCTGATCCAGACACGTGCCGTTATTGCGGTCGCCTACCTGATGACCGGCCGCACTGCTGACGGCGTCGCCCTGGCGGAGCGGACCGCCGCCGACAGCGAACGGCTGCTCGGCGCGGATCACCCCGACACCGCCTCTTTGCGCCTCCTGCTGACCACCGTCCGCGAGCGGACCTCCCGCTGAGATCCTTCACGCAAGATCGTCGGCCGCCATGAACCACCATCTCACAGCTGCTCAGGACACCTCCCCCACGGCGGGACCGGAATGTCGCGGTGCGAGATCAAGCACACGCTCGCACGCCCCGTGAGTCGCGGCGTCCGGGACTTCTCATATGGTTGTCACCATGGAAAACGATCCGTTCGAGCCCGACGCGGGGTTCGCCGGGCTGGGGTTGCGGGCGGAACTGCTCCGTGCTTTGACCAACCTCGGCTACGAGGAGCCCACGCCGATCCAGCAGGAGGCGATCCCGCCGCTGATTGCCGGCAACGACCTGGTCGGGCAGGCGGCCACCGGCACCGGTAAGACGGCCGCGTTCGCGTTGCCGCTGCTCCAGGGGCTGGTCCCCGCGGCGAAGGACGCCGGGCCGATGGCGCTCGTTCTCGTGCCCACCCGCGAACTCGCCGAGCAGGTGTCCCAGGCCGTCCACCGGTACGGCCGTGACCTCGGTGTGCGGGTGCTTCCGGTCTACGGCGGACAGCCGATCGGGCGGCAGTTGCAGGCGCTGCATCGTGGTGTGGACGTCGTCGTCGGGACACCGGGACGGGTGCTGGACCACATCGAGCGGGCCACGCTGCGGCTCAGCGATGTGCGCACTGTCGTGCTCGACGAGGCCGATGAGATGCTGGACATGGGCTTCGCCGAGGACATCGAGGCGATCCTGGCCGAGACGCCGGACACCCGGCAGACGGTCCTGTTCTCCGCGACCATGCCGCCCCGCATCGACAGCATCGCCCGCCGCCACCTGCGCGAACCGGTGCGGATCACGATGGGCCGCAAGGGTGTCGAGCCGGGCGAGATCCCGCTGGTCAGGCAGAGCGCCTACATCGTCGCCCGGGCGCACCGGTCGGCCGCCCTCGGGCGGATCCTCGACGTGGAAGCGCCGACGGCGGCGATCGTCTTCTGCCGCACCCGAGAAGAGGTCGACCAGGTCACCGAGACCCTCAACGGGCGCGGGTACCGGGCGGAGGCCCTGCACGGCGGGATGAGCCAGGACCAGCGCGACCGGGTGATGGGGCGGCTGCGCGCCGGGAGCACCGAACTGCTGGTCGCCACCGACGTGGCGGCCCGTGGCCTCGACGTGGAGCAGTTGACGCACGTCATCAACTTCAACGTGCCGGTGGCGCCCGAGGCGTACGTGCACCGCATCGGCCGGGTCGGACGGGCCGGTCGTGAGGGCTCGGCCATCACCCTCGCGGAGCCGCGCGAGCAGCGCATGCTCAAGGCGATCGAGCGGCTCACCGGCCAGCGGATCACCCTGGAGAAGCTTCCGACGGTCACCGACCTGCGGGCCCGGCGGCTGGAGGTCACCCGTACGTCGTTGCAGGCCAGCCTCGAAACCGACGACCTCGAGCGGTTCCGGGTGGTCATCGACTCCCTGACCGACGAGTTCGACGTCGAGAACATCGCCCTCGCCGCCGTGAAGCTGCTGCACGAGGCGGCCGGCGGCGACCGCGAGGAGGACGAGATCCCCTCGCCGGCGCCCCCGAGCCGCAACTCCCGGGACCGTGACCCCCGCGACCGGGACCCCCGGGACCGTGACAACCGCCCGGGCGGCGGCAAGCGCGACCAGGCCGGGGTGGCCCGCCTGTTCTTCGGCATCGGCAGGCGCGCCGGAATCCGCCCGCAGGACCTGGTGGGCGCCATCGCCGGCGAATCCGGCATCAGCGCCCGCGAGATCGGGGCGATCCAGATCACCGACCGGTTCTCCCTGGTGGAAGTCCCCGAACCAGCCGCCGAGATGGTCATCGAGGCCATGCAGCGCAGCACCATCCGGGGCCGCCGCCCAACAGTCCGCCGGGAACGCTTCGTCCGCTAGAAATCCCGCCGCGGGACACCTCTCACGCCCAGCCCGCCCAACCAGCTGGCCGTGAGAGGTGTCCCGAAGGCCGCCAGACCCCCCTGACAGCCAGCCCGACCAACCAGCTGGCCGTAAGAGGTGCCTCGGAGGGCGCCAGACACCCCTGACAGCCAGCCGGGCCGGGCTACGGGACGAACGGGCGAACGGGCGAACGGGCGCGGAACATTCGCCGCCTCGGATGTAGGAGATCATCTTCTGCGGCTACCGTTCTCTGCCATGCGACTGTTGAAGGTCATTCTCGTGGCGCTGTTCGCCGTGGTGGCCGCGGCCGGCTGCATCCCGTTCCAGGATTCTCCCGAGGAGAAGGTCGAGAAGGCCCTCGACGAGAACGCCGGCTTCTCGGTTTTCCTGGACAGCGAGGCGACCGTGCAGCAGAGGTCCGGCGTGCGTGCCTGGCTCGAGGCGCAGCCCGGCGTCACCGAGATCAGCTTCCAGGACAAAGCGGCGGCCTACGAGAAGGCCAAGGAGATCTGGGCCGACGACGAGGAGTTCGTCGAGTCCATCAACGAGGACTCCCTGCCGGAGTCGTTCAAGCTCAAGGTGAAGGACGCGGCCACCGCCCGCGAGATCCGCGACGGCGCGGCCGGTGAGGAGCTGGAGGCGCTGCCGGGCGTTCAGGAGGTCGTCTACCTGTGCACCACCGTTGCGGAGTGCCAGAAGATCCACTCCAGCCCGAGCCCCACAAACTGACCACCGCCCCGAGACACCTCTGAGAGCCAGCCGAACCAACCAGCTGGACGTGAGCGGTGCCTCGAACGCCCGGAACACCCCTGAGCGCCAGCTGGACGTGAGCAGTGCCTCCAACGCCGCAACACACCCCTGAGCGCCAGCTGGACGTGAGCGGTGCCTCGAACGCCGCAAGACCCCGCTGAGAGCCAGCTACGTTCGATCACTCAGCGGGCGGCGAGGGCGCGGGGGCGAATGCGGTTGAGGAGGACGGCGACGGCGATCGAGGCGAGGAGCAGGGCCGCGCTTCCGGCGATGTCGAGTACATAGTGGTTGGCCGTGATCAGTACGTCCGCCACCATGCCGAGCGGGAACAGCCACGGGACCAGCGCCAGCCGCGGGTGGGAGGTCCGGAGGGCGGCCCACAACGCGTACGCGCACCACGCCGAGAACCCCACGTGCAGGCTGGGCATGGCGGAATAGACGTTCTGGTCGCTCGGGGGCCTCACGATGTCGTGTTCGGCGATGATGTCGACCATGCCGGGCAGGGCGGTGCGCGGGGGTGACATCGGCACCGCCAAGAAGATCGGCAAAGCGAGGGCCGTCATCGCCAGCAGCACCCGGCGGACGTGGGCGTAGACATCAGCACGCCGGAGGTAGATCCAGACCAGCGCGCCGATGATCGGGATGTAGTACAGGCGGTAGTAGTACACCGACGGCGGGATCAGGAACGGGTGCGCGACGAGCCACGAGTTCGCGGCAAGCTCGATGTCCAGGTGCAGAGCTCGTTCCACGGACTGCAAGGTCAGCGCGTTGGCATCGGCACGAGCACCGACGCCCCGGCCGACTGCCACATGGGCGCGGGTGAAGAGGAAGAACCACAGCAGCAGCCCGATCACTTCGAGAACAGGCCCCCGCAGTCGGCTCACCAGGTCACCATAGCGCCACCCCGCTGATGGGCGTCGATGTCACACCGGCGAGGGCGCGCTGACACGCGCGCGCACCGAGATCGTCAGTGCCAGCAGCGCGCCGGCGACCAGGACGGCCATCGCCGGGCCGTACCCGCCGGTGCGGGAGAACGACGTCGCCAGCATCAGCGGGGTGAGGAATCCGGTGACGCCGCCCGCCGCGCTGATCACCCCGGTGATCAGGCCGACCAGTTCGGCCGGGGCCACGGCACCGATCTGGGCCACTACCGCGGTACCGGACACACCGATGCCGACCGCGACAACCGGGAGCACGCCGGCCAGCAGCACCGGCAGCGGTGGCGTCGTGGCCTGGATGGTGACGGCGACGGCCATGGCGGCGAACGCGACGGCGAGCGGGCGTGTGTGGCCGAGCCGGTCGGCGAGCCAGCCGCCGACCGGGCGCATCAGCACGGTGGTGACGACGAAGGCGGCCATCACGTCGCCGGCGCGGGCGGGTGCCAGGTCGTAGGCGTTGCCCAGGTAGACCGGCAGGACGGTGGAGAACGTCACGAAGATCGCGAAGCCCACGGCGTACCAGAGAATTGCCTGTCTGGTGATGGTGAGCCGCAGCGCGGCAGCAAGCCGGTGCCCCACCTTGGTCGCGGCCCGGGTTCCGTGCGGGGCGTCGCGCATCACGACGATGACGACCAGGCCGAGGAGGGCGAGCGCGAGCGCGGTGGTCAGGAAGGGAGCGGTCATTCCGTACGCGGAAGCGAGCCGCACAGCGGTGAGCCCCCCGATCGCGCTGCCGCAGAGGCCCAGTCCCAGGATGCCGATGGCGAGGCCGCGACGGCTGGGGAACCAGGCGCTGACGAACGGTACGGCTGCCGCGAACGTGCCGCCGGCGACGCCCAGCAGACCGGCGGCGGCGAGCAGAGCGGCCGGGGATCGCCGACCCGCCGTCGCCAGGATCAGCAGAGCGGCTATCGTCACCGCGATGATCAGCAGGAACACCGTGCGGGCGCCGAACCGGTCGCTCAGCGCACCCGCCGGGATCCTGCTGAGCGTGCCGACGATCACCGGCAGGGCCACCAGCAGGGCCTGCCGTAACGGGGTCAGCCCGGCAGCGTCGCTCAGCAACGGTGCGAGCGGTGCGAGCAGGGACCAGGCCCACGTGGTGAGCAGGTACGCGGAGAGCGCGAGGACGAGCATTCGGCGCGGCACCGTCTTATTGACGGCGACGGCGCGGCAAGTTACAACACCGGCGCCAAGATCGGACGAAGGAGAGCGATGACCACGCAGCTGTCGCTGCCGGAGCCACCTCCCAAGGCGGCCGAGTTCGGCCGGGATTCGCTGATCGTCTGCGAGAACCTGGTGCGGATCTATCAGACCGGGTCGATCGAGGTGCAGGCGCTGCAGGGCCTGGACCTGACGGTGGAGAGCGGTGAGATGGTCGCCGTGGTCGGCGCCTCCGGGTCGGGCAAGTCGACGCTGCTGTCGATCCTCGCCGGGATCGACGCGCCCACCGCGGGACGGGCGCGGGTCGCCGACGCGGACCTGCTGGGGATGTCGCGCACCGACCGGGTGCGGTACCGGCGCAGCACCGTGGGGTTCGTGCGGCAGCAGACGGCGAGCAACCTGGTGCCGTACCTGACCGCCCGCCAGGTGGTGGATCTGCCGATGGCGGCGGCCGGCACCCCGGCCCGTAAGCGCGGGGCGCGCAGCGGCGAGCTGCTGGAGGCGCTCGGCGTCGCGGACTGCGCCGACCGGCGGCCGACCCAGATGTCCGGTGGGCAGCAGCAGCGGGTCGCGATCGCTGTGGCGCTGGCCAACCAGCCGCGGGTGCTGCTGGCCGACGAGCCGACGGGTGAGCTGGACACCACCACCTCGGCGCAGGTCTTCGAGGCGTTGCGGCACGTGAACCGGGAGTTCGGGGTGACCGTCGTGGTGGTGACCCACGACGCGGAGGTGAGCGGGCAGGTGGAGCGGACCGTGGCGATCCGGGACGGGCGTACGAGCAGTGAGGTGCTGCGCCGCACCGCGACCGCGGAGGACGGTGGCACCCACGTGATCGCTGAGGAGTACGCGGTGATGGACCGGGCCGGGCGGGTGCAGATCCCCCGTGAGTACCGGGAGACGCTCGAGCTGACCCGGCGGGTGCGGCTGGCCCTGGAGTCCGACCACGTGACGATCAGGCCGGACGCATGATCCTCCAGGTTCGTGGTGTCAGCCGCAGCTTCGGCGACGTGCAAGCGGTCCGTGACGTGTCGTTCGACGTGGAGCCCGGCAGCATGGTGGCGCTGGTCGGCCGGTCCGGTTCCGGCAAGACCACGCTGCTCAACGTGATCGGCGGGCTGGACCGCCCGGACACCGGCACGGTGCTGGTCGACGGTGCGGACGTCACCGCGCTGGACGAGGACGGCCTGTCCCGGCTGCGGCGGGAGAAGGTGTCGTACGTCTTCCAGACCTTCGGCCTGATCCCGGTGCTGTCGGCGGCGGAGAACGTCGGCGCACCGCTGCGGCTGGCCCGGATGCCGGCCGCCGAGCGGGAGCGCCGGGTGGAGTTGCTGCTCGCCCTGGTCGGGCTCGGTGAGCACGCCCGGCAGCGGCCGGGTGAGATGTCCGGCGGCCAGCAGCAGCGGGTGGCGATCGCCCGCGCGCTGGCGGCCTCGCCGCGGCTGCTGATCGCCGACGAGCCGACCGGGCAGCTGGACGCGGAGACCGGCCGGTCGGTGATGGCACTGCTGCGCGGCGTGGTGGAGTCGGAGGGGGTCACCGCGCTGGTGGCCACCCACGATCCGGTGATGATGGCGCTGGCCGACCGGGTGATCCGGATCAGTGACGGGCGGCTCGAGGGGTGCTGACGCTGCTGGGCGGCCGGGCGCGGGCGCAGTGGCAGCTCCTGGCGTCGCTGCTGGCGGTGGTCACCGTCGGTGCGACGCTGCTGGGTGTCTGCGCGCTTCTGGTGACGCGTACGGCCGAACAGGCACTCGAGGTCGCCGCCTCCCGAGCGGTTCCGGAGGACATGGAGGTCACCGCCTACACGGTCACGATGACCGCCGAGGACGCCCGCTCGGTCGCCGACGACACCCGTACCGTGCTGACCGAGACGCTCGCTCCGTTCACCGCGCAGACCGCCGGCCGCGCGTCGTCGATGATCCGGCGGCTGCCCGGCTCCGCGAACTCCGTCGGATACCTGTCGGGCGTGGAGAACCTGCCCGAGCGGTCCGAACTGGCGGCCGGGCGCTGGCCCGAGGCCGCCGGGGAGACCGTCGTGCTGGAGTCGACAGCCCAGCTCCTCGGCCTGAAACCGGGCAGCCCGGTACGCCTGGGTCCGGAACTGACCCGCGAACCCGCCGGGCCGATCGGGCTGCGGGTGGTCGGAGTCGTCCGCCCGCTGGCCGGCACCGGCTGGGACCGTGACCCGCTCGGCGGCGCCGGCTACGACCTGGCGTACCGCGACGGCAGCTCGGTGAAGCCGTCCCGCGCGTACGGTCCGTTCCTGCTCCGCTTCGACGACCTGCTGGCCTCCGGTTCGGAGATCAGCCGCCTGGAGATCACCGCCCGTCCCGACCTGTCCGCGCCGGACCGCGCCGACCTGAACGCCGTGACCCGGTCGGTCCGCGAGGCCGACGGCCACCTGACCCGCATACTCGGCGAGCGGGTGCAGATCGAGCGGATCGCCTCCCGCTGGCCGGCCACCATGGCCGCCGCCCGCGACCAGCAGGACGTCACCAACGGCGCGGTGCTCGCCGTGGCGGTGCTCGGCCTGGTGCTGACCGGAACCGCGCTGGCCCTGGCCGGCCGGCTCACCGCCGACGTCCGCGCGAGCGAGACCGCCCTGCTGTCGGCCATGGGCACCGGTACCGGACGGCTCGCGCTGGTCGCGACCGCCGAGGCCGGTGCGCTGGCCGTGCTCGCCGCGGCCCTCGCGATCCCCGGTTCGGCGCTGCTGCACGCGGGGCTCAGCCGCCTGCAGCCGATGTCCGGCGCCGGGCTGACCACCGACCCCGGTGTCACAGCAACCCAGGTCGTCGCGGTCCTGGCCGGCGCGGTCGTGCTCGCCGTGCTGCTGGTGGTCCGCGCGATCCGCCCGGCCCCCGCCGCCGGGGAACGCACCCGCCGGGATCTGCTGGCCCGCTCCGGCACCGACCTGCTGCTGGTCGCGCTCGCCGTGGGCGGGTGGTGGCAGCTGCGGTCCCAGCCGGGCGGCTCGGCACCGCAGGTCGACGCCGTACGCGTCCTGGCTCCCGCCCTGCTCCTGACCGCCGGTGCCGCCCTCGCCCTGCGCCTGGTCCCGCCCGCGCTGGCCGCCGCCGACCGGCTCGCCCGCCGCGCCGGTGGCCTGTCGGTGCCGCTCGCCGTCGCCGAGGCGGCCCGCCGCCCGCAGGCCACCGCCGCCGGGCTGCTGATCACCCTGGCCTGCGCCGCCGGCACGTTCGGGGTCGCGTTCGACGCCACCTGGAGCCGTTCGCAGCACGACCAGGCGAGCCTGTCGGTCGGCACCGACCTGACGATCGCGCTGGCCTCCGCGCCGGTCGCCGGGCAGGGCGCCGCTGTCCAGGCCGCGCTCGGCGGCACGGTCAGCCCGGCCACCGACCGCGGTATGTCGGTCGGGCAGTGGCTCGGCGGCAGCGGTGACCCGCCCCGGCTGGTCGCTGTCGACGCCGACCGCGCCGGGGAGCTGCTACGGGGCAGTCTCGACGGCGGGCGCGGCTGGGCCGAGGTGGGTGCGGCGCTCGCCCCCGCGCAGAAGGTGCAGGGCGTCGCCGTGCCGTCCGGTGCGGCGCTCACGCTGACCGGCACGGCGAGCGGCACCGCCGGGCTCCTGGTGACACCGCGGCTGCTGCTGGAGGACGCCACCGGGCTGCGGACGACCTGCCCCGGTACGCCGATCCCGCTCGACGGCAAGGCCCACCGGCTCACGCACTGCACCGCCGCGGACGGGCTCAAGCTGGTCGCGGTGTCGCTGCCGATCACCGGCGACGCCATCGGCTGGGAGGCCGTCGGCACCAGCGAGGTCGCCGTCACCCTGAGCGTCCCGGGCGCCGGATCGGCGGGAACCTGGACGGCCACCTCCGCCCAGCCGATGGCCGAACAACTCCACGATCCGGCGGTGAGCGTCACCCCCGGCGCCACCGCCACGAAGGTGCGGATGACCACGTCAGTCGAGCTCGGCGGCCCGATGGAGGCGGCCCGGCATCTCATCGCCACCGCGTGGGCCGCACCGGAGGCGGTGCCGGTGGCCGTTTCGCAGCGGTTCGCCGACGAGATCGGTGCCGGCCCCGGTGACCGGGTCGACGTCGCCGTCGACACGACGGCGGTGCCGCTCGTGGTCACCGCCGTGGTGCCCGCGGTGCCGTCGGCACCCGGTACGGTCGCCGCCCTCGCCGACCTGGACACCCTGTCGCGGGTACTCGCCGTCCGCGGCGAGCTGGAGTCGCCGGTGGACGCGTGGTGGGCCGGGCACCCGTCGGCCCAGGACGCCGCCGCGGGCCTGCACCTCGGGCCGGTCACCACCCGCGACGCCGAGATCGCCCGGCTCAGCTCCGGTCCGGTGCCGTCGGTGCTCCCGGCGGTGCTGCGGATCCTCGTACCGGCCGCGTTCCTGCTGCTGCTCGCCGGGATCATCCTGCACGTGACGTGCGATCTGCGGGCGCGGGCCGTCGAGGTGGCCCGGCTGCGCGGTCTGGGGATGACCCGCCGGGAGGTACGGCACACCCTGCTCGGCCAGCACGCCGTGGTGCTGCTGCCGATGGTCCTGGCCGGCGCCCTGGTCGGCGCGTTCGGCACCCGGCTCATCGCGCCGCTGCTGGTCCGCTCGGCCACCGGCGCCGCACCGATGCCCGGCGTGGTGCCGCTGTGGCCGTGGGCCGCCGAGGCCCTGGTGGTCGCCGTGTTCCTGGCGGCCTGCACCCTGGCGGTGAGCCTGGTGGTCGTCATCCAGTCCCGGCGTGCCGACGCCGCACACCTGCGGGTGGCCTCATGATCACGCACCGGCTGCACTGGGCGAGCATCCGTGGCCGGGCGCGCGCCGACGCCTGGCCGCTGCTGCTCTGCGCGGCGGTGGTCGCGCTGGTCAGCATGCTGGGTGCGGCGGTGCCGGGCCTGCTGCGGGCCACCGCCGACCAGGCCGTGCGGGAGGCGATCCGCAACGCCGGTGACAATGCCGACGTCACGGTGCGGGCGAACTGGCCGCCCGACTGGGGCCAGACCGGCCGCGAGCGGGCGCCGTTCCTCTCCGAGGACCTCGACTCGTTCCGGGACCGGGCACTCACCGACCTCGGCAGTGATCTGCGCACGGTGCTGAACCCGCCGGTCACCACGGCGGTCAGCACGACGCTCAACGTCACCGACGGCAGTGTTCTGCGGACCTTCCAGGTCGCCTACCTCGACCGGGGCTCCGGTCCCGCGGTGACCTGGACGTCGGGGAAGGCGCCCGGTCCCACGAACCAGCAGGACCGGTTCCTCACCGTCCCTTACGAGGGCCCGCCCTGGCCGGTCCAGGTGGGTCTCTCCGAGACGGTGGCCGAGGTCATGGGTGCGAAGCCCGGGGACCGCCTGTCGCTCAAGGACGAGCAGAAGAACCCCAAAGATGTACGGGTGAGCGGCATCTTCCGCCCGGACGACCCCGCCGACCCGGCCTGGCGGCTCGCTCCCTGGCTGTTGGAGCCGATCAACCGGGCGGGCGCGGCCGGCTACACCCGGTTCGGTGGGCTGCTCTCCGCCGAGTCGCTGCCCGACGCGCGCCTGGCCTTCGACGACGACAACTTCCATCGCGCCGTCTCGTTCACCCCCGACCCGGAGGTGGTGACCTGGGAGGCCGCGCGGGAGCTCGCCGCGAGTGCTGTCGCGTTGAAGGCCGCCTCCGCCACCTCGGGCGAGATGGACGCCGAACCGGCCTGGAACACCCAGCTGGACGCGGTGCTGCGTGACGTCGCCCGGCAGGTCGACGCGGCCTCCGCGCAGGCGTCGGTGTTGCTCACCGCCGTGCTGACCGGTGCGGTGCTGGTGCTGCTGCTGGCCGCGGACCTGCTGGTGCGGCGGCGCACCGCGGCCCTGGCGATCGCTCGCCAGCGGGGCACCGGTCTGCCCACCCTCAGTGCTGAGCTGCTGCTCGAGTCCACCGTGGTGGCGGTCGGCGGTGCTCTCGTGGGTGTGGCGTTCGCCCGTACCGTCGTCTCTGCCGTGACCTGGACCTGGGTCCTGCCGGTGGTGATCGCCGCTGCTCTCGCCGCACCTGCCCTGGGTGTGCTCGCCGCCGCCCGCGCCACGCGCGACCGCCGCGCACCCGCCAACCGGGCGGCACGCCGTTGGGCCCGGCACACCGAGTTGCTGCGCCGCGCCGCCGCCGAGATCGCCGTCGTGGCCGCGGCTGCCGCCGCTTTCGTCACCCTGCACCAGCGCGGGGTCGTTCCGGCGATCCCCGGCCAGATCGACAGCGGCGCCGGCCTGCCGGCGAGCGCACCCACCCTGGGCGTCCTGGTGGGTGCGCTGGTCCTGCTGCGACTTCTTCCCTGGGGTACGCAGATCGCGTTGCGGGCCGCGCTGCGCTCCACGCGCCCGCTGGCGGTGTTCGGTGCCGCCCAGGCCGCCGCGACGTCCCGGCGTGCCCTGCCGGTGCTCGCGCTGGTCACCTCCGCCGCGCTGGCCTCGTTCGCGCTGACCGTGCACTCCACGGTCGAGAGCGGCCTCGCCGACGGCGCGTGGCACACGGTCGGCGCCGACGCCCGCCTGGACGCCGCCCTCAACGGATCCTCGGCCGGCACCTCCGACGCCGACGAGGCCTTCGCCGGGCTGGCCCAGCAGCTGGCCGCCGCGCCCGGAGTCCGCCACGCGGTCGCCGGCCTGGTGACGAGCACCGAGCGGATCGTCACCGACGACACCACTGTCTCGCCGATCCTGGTCGTGGTCGACACCGCCGCCTTCCGGCAACTGCTCGCCGACACCCCGCTGCCGGCTCTCGCACCGCTCGGGGCGTCCGGCGACGGCGCCGTTCCCGCGCTGGTGCGCTCCGGCGACGGCACGCTGCGGCCCGGCATCGGTCTGGACCTGCTGCGGGAGGCCAACAAGTCGATCCGCCTGACCGCGGTCGGCACCGCCCCGCCGGTCGGCGGAGCCACCGACGTCGTGCTGGTGGATGCCGCGGCGCTCACCGCCGCCGGTGTCGAGACCACGCCGAACACGGTATGGGTGACCGGTCCCGGCGCCGAGCGTGCCGTCACCGGCGTCAAGGTCCCGTCGAACGCGGTGGTCCGCGCCGACGTCCTCCAGGCTCGCCGCGACTCACCGCTGGTCGCCGGCCTGCTCACGCTGGCCTGGGCCGCGGCGGCGACGCTGCTGGCGCTGGGCCTGCTCGGGCTGGCCCTGGGCGCGGCCGCCGGTGCGCCCGGCCGGTGGGAGACCCTGACCCGGCTGCGGACCCTGGGCCTGCGCCCGCGCGACGCCCGCCGTGTCGCCGCGGGCGAGGTGGTGCCGGTCGTGGCGGTGGCCGCGGTGGCCGGGCCACTCTTCGGGCTGCTGCTGGCGCACCTGACCTTCGGCCCGCTGGTGCTCCGGATGCTCACCGGTCAGGCCGGTGAGCCTGATCTGACACCGCCGTGGCTGCCGCTCGCCGCGGTGACGGCGTCTTTCCTGGTGGCGGTGGCCGTGGTGGTGCCTGTCGAGTCGGCCCTGCGGCGCCGTAGCCGGCTCAGCGAGACACTGCGCGTCGGCGGATAGGCGGTCGTCACTCGATCCGGGGTGGCGGCCGCCATCTTCTTGCCTCTATTGTACTAGGCAACTAGTGAAATGAGGTGACGACGTGATCGAGTTCCACCTGGACTCGCGCTCCGGTGTCGCGCCCTACATGCAGCTCATCCAGCAGGTGCGGCACGCGCTGCGGCTCGGTGTCCTGCACGAGGGCGACAAGCTGCCCACTGTCAAAGAGGTGGTGGCCCGGGTCGCGATCAACCCGAACACGGTGTCGAAGGCCTACCGCGAGCTGGAATACGAGGGCCTGGTCACGGCCCGTCCCGGCCTCGGCACCTTCGTCACGAGGACGCTCGGCGCCGCCTCGCTGAGCAAGCACGAACCGCTGCGGCGCGACCTGGAGCGCTGGCTGTCCGAGGCCCGCGAGGCGGGCCTCGACGACGAGAGCATCGAGGCGTTGTTCCTCAGTGCGTTCCGGACGTTTTCGGAGGCCCGAGCATGACTAGCGCACTCACGGCGGTGGGTCTGACCAAACGGTACGGCCGGCGCACCGCCCTGTCCGACTGCACCCTCGACATCCCGGCCGGCCACGTCGTCGGCCTGGTCGGCCCGAACGGCGCCGGCAAGTCCACGCTGCTCCAGCTGGCGTGCGGGCTGCTCGATCCGACCACGGGGCGGATCGAAGTGCTCGGCACCAAGCCGGTCAGCGGCTCACCGCGGGTCGGCTTCGTCGCACAGGACACCCCGGTCTACGCCGGCCTCACCGTCGCCGAGCACCTGAGGATGGGCGCACACCTCAACCCCTCCTGGGACGCCGGGCTGGCCGACAACCGCATCGCCCAGGTCGGCCTCGACCCCCAGCAGAAGGCCGGCAAGCTCTCCGGCGGCCAGCGCGCCCAGCTCGCCCTGACCATCGCCGCCGCCAAACGGCCCGACCTGCTGCTGCTCGACGAACCGGTCGCCGCCCTCGACCCGCTCGCCCGCCGAACGTTCCTGCAGGGCCTGATGGAGCTCACCGCGGAGCAGGGCATGAGCGTCGTCATGTCCTCCCACCTGGTCGCCGACCTGGAACGGGTCTGCGACCACCTGATCGTGCTGGTCAGCTCCCGCGTCCGGGTCGCCGGCGACGTCGACGAGCTGCTGGCCGGCCACCACCGCCTGGTCGGCCCCCGGCGCGACCCGGCCGGCCTGGGCGCCGGGCGCACCGTGATCGAGCAGAGCCACACCGACGTGCAGTCGACCCTGGTGGTCCGCAGCACCGCGCCGATCGACGACCCGACATGGCAGGTGGACCGGCTCGACCTGGAGGACATCGTGCTGGCGTACATGAGCGGGGACACCGGCAACGGGCCCGGCCGGGTGCTGGAGGGACAGCGATGATCTGGATGACCTGGCGCCAGTTCCGCAACCCGGCAGCCGTCACCGGCGGCCTGCTGCTCGCGCTG
Organism: Actinoplanes sp. GCM10030250; assembly: GCF_042666575.1. NCBI lineage: Bacteria > Bacillati > Actinomycetota > Actinomycetes > Micromonosporales > Micromonosporaceae > Actinoplanes > Actinoplanes sp. GCM10030250. Next base: position 113,060 of record NZ_JBHTDO010000033.1, read on the forward strand.
CTCACGGCTCTGGCGCTGACCTGGCCGCAGGTGTCGGACCTGGCCGGCCAGTCCGGGCTCACCGGCTGCCAGGGCGCCGCGTGCGGCCCCGCCGGCCGGACCTTCCTCCAGTCGCTGCACCAGGAGCTGGCGAACGACATCCACCTCGCCGCCATCGCGGCGCTGATCCTGCTACCCGTCCTGCTGGGCATGTTCTGGGGCGCGCCGATGGTGGCCCGCGAGCTGGAGACCGGCACGTACCGGATGGTCTTCAGCCAGACCGTCAGCCGGGGCCGCTGGCTGCTCGTCAAGCTGGTGATCGGCGGGGTGGCGGCGGCGCTCGGCGCCGGGCTGCTCAGCCTGACCCTGAGCCGCTGGGCGCAACCGATCGACGTGGCATCGGCCGACCGGCTCAACCCCCTGGTGTTCGGCGCCCGGGGGCTGGTGCCGGTCGGGTATGCGGCGCTGGCGTTCGTGGTGGGGGTGACCGCGGGGCTGCTCCTGCGTCGAACGCTCACCGCGATGGTGGTGACGCTGGTCGTGGTGGTGGGGCTGCAACTCGCCGGGTCGCTGGTGCTGCGGCCGCTGCTGGCGGACCCGGCCACCACCACGCTGCCGCTTCCGGTCGACGGGCAGTTCGGAATCTCGATGAACGTCGACTCCAAGGAGATGCACATCCACGTCGAACCCGAGCTGAGAGGCGTGTGGATCCTGTCGAACACCACGATCACCCCGTCGGGCGCGGAGTTCAAGGGGCCCGCGGACACCACCCGGTGCGGTCCGGAGGCGCCGCGCGATCACGAGACGTGCCCGGACTGGCTGGCGTCGCAGAACCTTCGGCAGGAGCTGACCTACGTACCGAACTCGCAGTTCTGGAGCCTGCAATGGCGTGAGTTCGGCGTGCTGGCGGGGGTCACGCTCGTACTCTCCTGGTTCTCGCTCTGGTGGATCCGCCGCCGCCTGCTCTGACCCAGCCGCCGTGGCGTGGGTGGGCGCGCACACAACGCGACCGTGCGCGCCCACCCACGCCGGGGCAGCAACCAGCTCGCACGCGACCTCAACGTGTGCGCCTACCCGCGCAGCGTTTCTCAATGTAGGGCTGCCGGATTGGCGTCAGGAGTCCTGAGACTGGAGGACTGGTTCGCGGGCCGGGCGGCTCGTGGCGGGGACGGGAGCGAGGGCGGGTGCGGGCGCCCGGATCGCGTTCCTGACGTCTGCCCAGGAGCGGAACGGCAGCTCGAAGACCTTGGCGAAGAACCACGCGCCGATCAGCGAGATGCCACCGGCGAGGACGGTCGTGACCGCGAACGCGGTGGTTCCGTGACCCAGTCGCGGTGCCACCAGTTTCAGGCTGATCGCGACCACGATCGGCAGGTGGATCAGGTAGAGGCTGTAGGAGAACGAGCCCAGCCGCCGCAACGGCGCCGAGTCGAGCAGCCGGACCAGCACGGCGGGCCGGCCGCTCGCGACCGCCAGCAGGAACAGGGTCATCGCCGGGACGACCGCCAGATCGACCCAGTAGTAGTGGTTGACCATCCAGCGCGAGCCCTGAACCAGGATGAGGGCTCCGGCGGGGATCGCGGCCAGCAGCGACAGCACGGCCCACGGCAGGCGGCGCAGACGGTCGCCGGCCGCGACCACGCCCGCCGCCACGACGCCGGCCGCGAAGGCCGGCACGAGATGCGGGGCCAGCCAGTTGTCGCCCTGCGGCGGTGACCCGTCGAAGACCACGAAACCGACCACGATCACCGGCAGGGTGACGGCGGCCAGCATCACGGCCGGCCCGAAGCGGCGGGACAGAAGCACCAGCAGCGGGAGTACGCCGTACAGAAGCGCCTCCACCCCGATCGACCAGAACGCGCCGTTCGGGGTGGGTACCGCGAACAGGTCCTGAAGCAGCAGCGTGTAGACCACCACCGACTCGGCGGTCGGCTCGGCGGAGTGTGGCTGGCGCACCACGGTCCATGCGATGACCAGGCTGAACGCCAGGGCGGCCCAGTAGGCGGGGAGGATCCGCCAGGCTCGCCGCCGGGCGTACCGGGTCAGGCTGCCCAGCTGCCAGTCGTTGCGGGCGGCCGCCAGTGCCAGCGAGAAGCCCGACAGGACCAGGAACAGCACCACGGACAGCCGGCCGAACCCGAGCCAGCTCAGCCAGTCGGGGCCGCGATAGCGGGGGAAACCGCGGAACGTGTACGCCCAGCAGTGGAACAACAGCACGTAGAGGGCGCAGAGGCCGCGCAGACCGTCAAGACCGGCCACCCGTTTCCGGTTCACCCCACAGTTCACGCACAGCTGGCTCAAATGGTTCGACGGCCGCACATCACGGATACGCATCGGCGCGCGCACTCTACGCAGCAGCCGGGTTCGCCGGGTTTCCGCGGTGACGGGCCAGGCCACCCCGGTCGGCGAGATCTCGTAGGATCCCCGCCCCCGTTGCCGGAGTGGCCGGGCAAAAACGGTCAGACTGCGGTGGAGAGGCAGAACGGGTGGCCGGCCGGGTCGAGGAGCACCCGCCACCTGTCCGGCTGGGGCTGGAACTCGGGCTTGGTAGCCCCGATGCCGATCACCGCCGCCTCCCCCGCGTCCAGATCGTCCACCCCGAACTCCAGATGCGCCTGCTTGGGCACGTCCGGCTCGGGCCAGGTCGGCGGCACGTACTTGTCCACCTTCACGAAGCCCATCGCCGTCGCCCCCGGCTCACCCAGGAACACGAAGTCCTCGCTGCTGTAGGTCACCTCCACCCCCAGCAGCTTGCTGTAGAAACCGGCGAGAGCCGCCGGGTCGTCACAGTCCAGCGAGATGCCGCCGAAGCGCGCGAGTGCCGTCATGTCGAATCTCCCATCAACAGGTTCGACAGCCACTCTGCCCGCCATGACTGACACCCTCTGTCAGTGAGCAATTTTCAACCTGGCATCGGGCCTGAGGCTGCCGGGCCGTTGTCCGGCGCCGGCGACCGGGGCCCTCGCCACGTTGAAAAAGGCTCAGT
>NZ_JBHTDO010000034.1:0-113117 GCF_042666575.1 Actinoplanes sp. GCM10030250
GAAGGAGAGGGCGGCGGGGTGGGGCGGCGGGGCGGCGGGGTGGGAGATGACGTCCCCGTGGGCTGTTGGCGAAGTTGCTCGTTCCGCCGGGCTGAGCTGCGAAAATTAGGCCGCCCGAGGGGCGGCTCCCGGCGTGTCCGGAGGCGGAACAGGCCACCGGCAGGTCGATTGGCTATCGGAGGGCGTGTCGCAGGTTCGTAGGATCCCGTTCACCGAAACCCCGCACGAGGAGCCGATTTCCCATGTCTGAGAACCAGCCCGCCGTCGGAACCGCCCGCGTGAAGCGCGGTATGGCGGAGATGCTCAAGGGCGGCGTGATCATGGACGTGGTCACCCCGGAGCAGGCAAAGATCGCCGAGGACTCGGGTGCCGTCGCGGTCATGGCGCTCGAGCGGGTGCCGGCCGACATCCGGGCCCAGGGTGGCGTGTCCCGCATGTCCGACCCGGACATGATCGACCAGATCATCAACACGGTGTCCATCCCGGTGATGGCCAAGGCCCGGATCGGTCATTTCGTCGAGGCGCAGGTGCTCCAGTCGCTCGGCGTCGACTACGTGGACGAGTCCGAGGTTCTCACGCCCGCCGACTACGCGAACCACATCGACAAGTGGCAGTTCACGGTGCCTTTCGTCTGCGGGGCGACGAACCTCGGCGAGGCTCTGCGGCGCATCACCGAGGGCGCGGCGATGATCCGCTCCAAGGGTGAGGCCGGCACCGGCGACGTCTCGAACGCCACCACGCACATGCGCAAGATCCGCGGTGAGATCCGTCGCCTGCAGACGCTGCCGGAGGACGAGCTGTACGTCGCCGCGAAGGAGCTTCAGGCACCCTTCGAACTGGTCAAGGAGGTTGCCGAGGCCGGCAAGCTCCCGGTGGTGCTGTTCACCGCGGGCGGCATCGCGACCCCCGCGGACGCCGCGATGATGATGCAGCTCGGCGCGGAGGGCGTCTTCGTCGGCTCCGGCATCTTCAAGTCCGGCAACCCGGCCCAGCGGGCGGCGGCGATCGTCAAGGCCACCACCTTCCACGACGACCCGGACGTGATCGCCAAGGTCTCCCGCGGCCTGGGCGAGGCCATGGTCGGCATCAACGTCGAGGACGAGCCGGTCCCGCACCGCCTCTCCGAACGCGGCTGGTAACGAACCCGGCCGGCAATAAAGCGGCCGGCGAGGAAGAGCGGCCGGCGAGGAAGAGCGGCCGGCGAAAGGGTCAGACCGGAGCGGCGGGAAGCACACCCTCAGCCGGATGAGCCGGCATCGGCACCACCACCGGCGGCAGGTCCGGGAGCGCCGGCTCGACGATGTCGAAGTACTCCGGGCGCGGGTGACGGCGGGTCAGCCCGAGCACCCGCACCAGGACACGCCGGCGGGCGCTGAGCGCGTCGCGTACCAGATCGGTGTGCACCTGGCGTGCCAGCACCACCCGCCGGCTGGTGGCGATGAGCGTCCTCGACGCGGGTTCTCCCGGGTCGAGGACGACGGTCTGCAACTGCCGGGTGAGGTCGTTCTCCGCGGATTCGCGGTCGCCCGGCGAGGCGTCCAGCGCCAGGCGGGCCGCGGCGTAGAGCTCGACCGACTCCCCCTTCTCGGCGACCACCGCGGCGGCGGCCGCGCGGCGCATCAGATGCGCGTCGAGGGCGCGCTCGGCCGACTGCGCCCGCACGTGCAGGCGCTCCACTCGCTGAGCGGTCCAGCCGAGGTACGCCGAGAAGATCGCGGCCAGCACGACGACTCCCACCACCCACCACATGCCGGGCATCGTAGTGCCGGAATGTGTCGCCCCGTTACGTGCCCTTACCGGGCTCGGCCCACTCGTCGTCGAAAACCCGCCCGTCGGTGGCCTCGATCGCGGTCGCGTACACCTCGAGTACCCGGTTGGCCACGCTGGGCCAGTCGAACGCGGCGACGGCGGTACGCGCGCACGACGACAGTTCAGCCCGCCGCCCCGGGTCGTCGAGCAGCTCGCCGAGCAGGGCGGTCAGCGCACCCGCGTCGCCGTTCGGGAAGAGAGCACCGGCCCGGCCGCCGTCGAGCACCCGCCGGAACGCGTCGAGGTCGCTGGCGGCGATCGCGGCTCCCGCGGCCATCGCCTCGGTGAGGATCATGCCGAAGCTCTCACCGCCGGTGTTCGGCGCCACATAGACGTCGACGCTGCGCAGCATCCGGGCCTTGTCCGCCTCGGAGACCAGGCCGAGGAACTCCACCCGGTGGTGAAGCTCCGCGGGGATGTCGTCGTAGAGCTCGTCGCGGTCCCCCGGCCCGGCCACGAGCAGTCGCAGCCCGGGTCGCTCCTTGGCGAGAGTGACATACGCCGTACGCAACAGGGGGAAGCCTTTGCGTGACTCGGTGAAACGGCCCAGGAAGCCCAGCGCACCACCCTCGCCGGGCCATCCCGGCAAAGGCGCAGCCGAGGCGAACTTCGCCACCGCGACGCCGTTGGGTATCTCGACCGCGCCGCCGCCGAGGTGTTCGACCTGCACCTTGCGGGCCAGTTCGCTGACCGCGATCCGCGCGGTGATCTTCTCGACGACCGGTTGGACGAACGTCTGCGCCGCGGAGAGCATCCGGGAGCGGATGATCGCGGTGTGGAAGGTGGCGACGACCGGGCCGCGGGCGGAGAGGACGGCGAGGAACGAGATGCTGGGCGAGATCGGCTCGTGGACGTGCAGCACGTCGAACTCGCCTTTGGCCAGCCAGCGCCGCACCCGGGCGGTGGAGATCGGCCCGAAGGCGATCCGGGCGACCGACCCGTTGTACGGCAGTGGCATCGCCCGGCCTGCCGAGACGACGTAGCCCGGCAACTCGGCGTCGTCGTCGGCGGGCGCGAGCACGCTGACCACGTGACCGAGGCCGATCAGCGCCTCCGCCAGGTCCATGATGTGGTTCTGCACACCGCCCGGGACGTCGAACGAGTACGGCGAGACGATCCCGATCCGCATGGCGCACCCCCTTTCAGAGCCACAGCTTCTGGAGCATGTGCCAGTCCTGCGGGTGCTCGGCGAGGCCGGCCGCGTAGGCGTCGGCGAGTTGCTGCGTAGTCTGCTTGACCCGTTCGTCGAGCGGGCCGTCGACCGGCGGGGTGATCCTCCGCATCCGCGACACGGTGCGGTTCTTCTCGAACCAGAGATCCACCGCGTAGAGCGGCGCGCCGGTACGGATGGCCAGGATCGCCGGCCCGGCCGGCATCCGGGTGCGCCCGCCGAAGAACTTCACCTCGACCCCGGAGCGGGACAGGTCACGGTCGGCGAGCAGCGCCACCACCCACCCCTTCTCGAGGTGTTCGCCGAGCACGTCGAGCGGGGGCCGTTCGCCGCCGGTGAGCGGCAGCACCTTCATACCGAGCTTCTCCCGGTACTCCAGGAACGCCTTGAACACGCCCTCCGGCTTGAGCCGCTCGGCGACCGTGATCATCGGCCAGTCGTGTGAGGCCACCCAGGCGCCGGCGACGTCCCAGTTCGCCAGGTGCGGCAGGGCGAGGACCGCACCCCGGCCGTCGGCCACCGCCTTCTTCAGCTGCTGGTAGCTGTCCGGCTCCATGAAGAAGCCGTCGAGGAAGTGCTGCCGGCTCTGCGACGGGAGGCGGAACGCCTCCATCCAGTAGCGGGCGTAGGAGCGGAGCCCGTCGCGTACCAGGGTGTCCGGCATGTCCGGCCCGGCCACCTGCCGCAGGTTGGCCCGCAGCCGCTGGGTGGCCGGTCCGTTCGCCCTGTACGCCCGGTCCGCCGCCACGGTGAAGAGCTTGCGGGCGACCGGCAGCGGCAGTGCCCGCACCACCCGCCAGCCGGCCGCGTAACCGAATTCGATCAGCCGATCCTTGATCACGCCGGCGCCTCGCCGTCGGTGACGGAGTCGGAGCGAGCCGCACTGATCAGCCGCTGGAAGACGGTGAACAACGAGAGCGCCGCGAGCACCCACAACGCCGCCGGCAGACCCCAGTCCAGCCCGGCCGCGCCGAGCAGGCCACCCGCGCCCACGATCAGCAGCCGTTCGAGACGCTCGGCGATGCCGACGTCCGCGTTCAGCCCCAGGCTCTGCGCCCGTGCCTTCACATAGGAGACGACCTGACCCGCGACCAGGCTGATCAGCGCGGCGACCATGCCGCCGTAGGGGTTGCCCTCGGTGGCCAGGTAATAGGCGACCGCCCCGAACACGGCACCGTCGGCGAGACGGTCCATGGACGAGTCCAGGAGTGCCCCGAATTTTCCGGTACCACCCCGCATGCGGGCCATTGTGCCGTCGAGTGCGTCGGTGAGCGCACAGGCGGTTACGATCACGGTGCCCCAGAACAGGTAGCCCTGTGCACCGAAGTAGGAGCCGATCAACACACCGACGGTGCCGGCGATGGTGACGGCATTGGGTGAGACGCCGACCCGGAGCAGGAAACGGGCGACCGGGTGCAGCACATATGAGACGACGGCACGCGCCGTAGTTTGAACGATCTTTGCCATGGCCGTCCCACCATAACGGCGTGCGACCAGCAGCGGCACGGCTCGGGGCCGTGGTTGGCCGGATCGTCACCATCCGGCACAGTTCGTAGGCTGAAGACGCTTGCGGCCGGTGGAGCGCCGGGTGTGGGATTTGCAGGACAGCGGCGTAACGAAACAGCTACGACAGGAGCGCTCGGCATGGCGCAGAAGACTTCGGAGAAGGGACTTGCCGGCGCGACTGCGCCGGTGGTGACAGACCCCGGCAGAGTTCGCAACGTGGTGCTGGTTGGCCACTCCGGTTCCGGCAAGACGACCCTGGTCGAGGCACTGCTCGCGGCCACCGGGACGATTCCGCGGGCGGGCACGGTCACCGACGGCACCACGGTCACCGATCACGATCCGGCAGCGGTACGGCAGCAGCGCTCGGTGGCGCTCTCCTGTGCCCCGCTGACGCATCAGGACGTGAAGATCAACCTGCTCGACACCCCCGGGTATGCCGACTTCGTCGGTGAGCTGCGGGCCGGCCTGCGCGCAGCCGACGCCGCGCTCTTCGTCGTCTCCGCGGTCGACGGTGTCGACGAGTCCACCGTCTCCCTCTGGGAGGAGTGCGCCGCCGTCGGCATGCCCCGCGCCGTGGCGATCACCCGGCTCGACCATCCGCGCGCCGACTACGAGGAGGCCCTCCAGGACTGCCAGGAGGCGTTCGGCGAGAACGTGATGCCGATCTACCAGCCGATGCTGGGTGACGACGGCCAGTCGGTCGCCGGCCTGCTCGGTCTGGTCACGCTCAAGGTCCTGGACTACTCACAGGGCTACCCGCCGCGGGCCGGCGCCGCCGAGCCGGAGCACCTCAACCCGATCGCCGACGACCGGAACACGCTCATCGAGGGGATCATCGCCGAGAGCGAGGACGAGACCCTGATGGACCGTTACCTGGGCGGTGAGCTGATCGACACCGAGGCCCTGATACCGGACCTGGAGAAGGCCGTCGCCCGGGGCAACTTCTACCCGGTGATCCCGGTCTGCGCGGGCACCGGCGTCGGGCTTGACGCTCTGCTCGACGGGCTGGTCAACGGCGCGCCGTCGCCGCTGGAGCACGACCTCCCGGTGGTCACCGGAGTGGACGGCTCGCCGCGCCCGCCGCTGACCTGTGATCCGGCCGGCCCGCTGGTGGCCGAGGTGGTCCGCACCACGATCGACCGGCACGTCGGCCGGGTCTCCTTGGTCCGGGTCTTCTCCGGCACCCTGCGCCCGGATCAGACACTGCACGTCTCCGGGCACGGGATGGCCGAGCGCGGGCACCCCGACCACGACTCCGACGAGCGGGTGGCGCACGTCTACGTCCCGCTCGGCGCCCAGCTGCGCGAGGTGCCGCAGGCCGTCGCCGGCGACCTCTGCGCGATCACCAAGTCGGGCAGTGCCGAGACCGGTGACACGCTCTCCAGCAAGGACAATCCGCTGCTGATGGCGCCGTGGCGGATGCCGGAGCCGCAGCTGCCGATCGCCGTGGTGGCGAAGACCCGCTCCGACGAGGACGCTCTGGCCAAGAACCTGGGCCGCCTCGTCGCCGGCGACCCGACGCTGCGCCTGGAGCGCAACCCGGAAACACACCAGCTCGTCCTCTGGACGATGGGCGAGGCGCACGCCGACGTGGTCCTGGACCGGCTCCGCTCCGGCGGTGTCGAGCTGGACACCGAGCCGGTGAAGGTGGCGCTGCGGGAGACCTTCGGCGCCGGCGCGAAAGGCCACGGGCGGCACGTCAAGCAGTCCGGCGGCCACGGCCAGTACGCGGTGTGCGACATCGACGTGCAGCCGCTCCCCCGCGGCGAGGGCTTCCAGTTCGTGGACAAGGTGGTCGGCGGCGCGGTGCCGCACAACTACATCCCGTCGGTGGAGAAGGGTGTCCGCGCCCAGCTCGAGCGCGGGCTGGCGGCCGGTTACCCGGTGGTCGACCTCAAGGTCACCCTCTACGACGGCAAGGCTCACAGCGTCGACTCGTCGGACGCGGCTTTCCAGACCGCCGGTGCGCTGGCGCTGCGCGCCGCCGCCGAGAGCGGGCAGATCACCCTGCTGGAGCCGGTCGACGAGGTCGAGGTCCGGGTGCCGGAGGCCTACGTCGGCGCGGTGATGAGCGACCTCTCCGGCCGCCGCGGCCGGCCCCTGGGCAGCGAGTCCGGCGGTGAGGGCGAGGCCAGCCTGGTCCGCGCCGAGGTGCCCGCCACCGAGTTGGTCCGTTACGCGGTGGAGCTGCGTGCCATCACCTCGGGCACCGGCACGTTCAGCCGCCGTTACATCCGGCACGAGCCGATGCCCCCGCACCTGGCCGACACCGTCCGCAAGGAGCACGTCTCGGTCAGATAGTGATGGCGTTCGCCGCCGCGTGCATCGGCGCGAGCACCTTGTTGATCACCTGCTCCTTGCGCGGGTGGAATCGCAGGGTGCGCATGCCGTAGTTGCGGAAGGCAATCGCCAGCCGGCTCCCGGGAACCATGTCCTTGGCCATCTTGCGGCCGAAGGCCAGGTTCTTCTCGACATACGGCCGGAGGGCGCGCTCGTAGGCGGCGAAGGCGGCGAGGGGATCCCCGCCCGCCTTCGCCAGCTCCTCGGCGAGCACGAACGCGCCCACCAAGGCCAGGCTGGTGCCCTGGCCCGACGCCGGTGACGGGCAGTAGGCCGTGTCGCCGAGCATCACGACCCGGCCCGAGGACCAGCGCGGCAGCTCGACCTGGCTGAGCGAGTCGAAGTAGAAGTCGTCAGCCGGCCCGAGCGCCTCCAGGAAGGCGTCACTGCGCCAGCCGCGCCCGGCGAAGGCCGCTCGGACCAGGTCTTTCTGCGCGGCGACGTCGCGGCGGTCGTAGTCGAGCGGCTCGGCGGCGAAGGTCATGCCGACCTTGGCGGGCTCTTTCGGGCCCATCGCATAGGCGAAGATCAGGCGGCCGGGTTCGGTGTACATCACCTCTTCGCGGTCCAGACCGAGGTCGTTCGGGACCGAGAAGATCGAGATGTACGCACCGAGGTGGCTCAGCGGAGTCTCACCCAGCACCATGCGCCGGGTCGACGAGTTCAGCCCGTCGGCGGCGACCACGAAGGCGAACCGCCCGGTGCGGCCGCTGGTGAACGTCACGTCCACACCGCCGGGACCGTCGGACAGGCCGGCGATGGCGTCGCCGAACCGGTAGTCGACGTCGGTGGTGGCGTCCCGCAGGATCAGGCTCAGGTCGCCTCGCATGATCTCCAGGTCGTCGCCGCGGCGGCCCATCAGCAGGTCGGCGGGGAGACTCGCGATCTTCCGCCCGTCGGGCCGGACGTAGGTGACCTGCCGCATCCCGGTGTCGCGCCGCTTGGCGGCCTCGTGCAGCCCCATCCGCTTCAGCACGGTGGTGGCGGCACCGCGGACGTCGACCTTGTAGCCGCCCTCGCGCAGGGACGGCGCCCGCTCGACGACGGTGACCCGCCACCCGGCCCGGCGCAGCCAGAAGGCCAGCGCCGGACCCGCGACACCCGCACCGGAGATCAGTACATCTGAGTTCGTCATGGCTCAACTATACAAACGTCTTAGACGTTTGTATAGAAGTTAGGATGCGCATCATGGGTCACCGGGAAGATCTGCTGGTCGGAGCGAAGCGCGCGCTGTACGAGAAGGGCTTCGCCAACGTCACCGCACGCGACATCGTGTCCGCTTCCGGGACGAACCTGGCGTCGATCGGCTATCACTACGGCTCGACCAGGTCGCTGATGACCGCGGCGATGCTGAGCGCGATCGAGGAGTGGGGCGAGACGGTCGGGCAGGCACTCGGCCCGGAACCCGGCAACGAGAGCGCCGAGAGCGAAGATCCGATGCTGCGGTTCTGGCAGCGGGTGATCGGCTCCATCCAGGCACACCGGCAGTTGTGGATGGCCAGCGTCGAGGTGCTGATCCAGAGCGAGCACACGCCGGAGCTGCGGGCTCAGCTCACGGCCGGCCTCCAGGAGGGGCGGCGCGGCATGGCCGCCATGGCCACCGGCATCCCCGAGGACGAGCTCGACGAGACGACGATCCGCACTGTCGGCTCGGCGCAGATGGCACTGATGTCCGGCGTGCTGACCCAGTGGCTCACCGACCCGGCGACAGCACCGTCAGCCGAGGAGGTGGTCGCCGGGGTGAGAGCACTAAGCCGGGGAGGTGGTAGCGGGGGTGCGGGCGCTAAGCCGCCGGCCACGCCTTGACGAACAGCTCCCGGGTGTCGGCCAGTAGCTGCGGCAGCACCTTGGTCTGGCCGATCACTGGCATGAAGTTGGCGTCGCCGCCCCACCGGGGCACCACGTGCTGGTGCAGGTGGGCCGCTATACCGGCGCCGGCGATCGAACCCTGGTTCATACCGATGTTGAAGCCGTGCGGGCTGCTCGTGGAGCGGATCACCCGCATCGCCGTACGCGTGAACGCCGCCACCTCGGCCGTCTCCTCCTCGGTGAGGTCGGTGTAGTCCGCGACGTGCCGATAGGGGCAGACCAGCAGATGCCCAGGGTTGTACGGGTACAGGTTGAGCACCGCGAAGACGTGCTCACCCCGCGCCACCATCAGGCTGTCCTGCTCGGGCAGCCCGGGAGCCAGGCAGAACGGGCAACCGGCCGGACGGTCCCCACCCACGATGTAGGTCATCCGGTGCGGCGTCCAGAGCCGCTCCAGCCCGTCCGGCTCGCCCGTCTCCACCCGCTGCTCGTCCACGAACCGAATCCTATGCGCAAACGCGGCGGACCCGGTCGCCACAGCGACCGGGTCCGCGGGAGCATCGGTCAGGCCGCTGACGGCCCCACGTTGGTCCGGGACCGGACCACCTCGGCCACGTGCGCGACGGCCTCCTCGATCGAGACACCGTTGCGCTGGGACCCGTCGCGGTAGCGGAACGACACCGTGCCGCCGTTGACGTCGTCGTCGCCGGCGATCGCCATGAACGGGATCTTCTGCTGCTGCGCGGTACGGATCTTCTTCTGCATCCGGTCGGTGGAGTAGTCGACCTCGGCCCGGATGCCCTCCTTCTTCAGCAGTGCCACGAAGTCGGCGAGATAGTCGGCGTGGTCGTCGCGGATCGGGATGCCGACCACCTGCACCGGCGCCAGCCAGGCCGGGAACGCCCCCGCGTAATGCTCGACCAGCACGCCGAAGAACCGCTCGATCGAGCCGAACTTCGCCGAGTGGATCATCACCGGCTCCTGGCGGGTGCCGTCCGCCGCCTGGTACTCCAGGCCGAACCCGGCCGGCTGATTGAAGTCGTACTGGATGGTCGACATCTGCCAGGTCCGGCCGATCGCGTCCTTCGCCTGGACGCTGATCTTCGGGCCGTAGAAGGCCGCGCCACCGGGGTCCAGCACCAGGTCGAGGCCGGACTCGGTGGCCGCGTCCTCGAGGACCTTGGTGGCGATCGCCCACTGCTCGTCCGAGCCGATGAACTTGTCGCTTCCCGGGTCGCGGGTGGACAGCTCCAGGTAGTAGTCGTCCAGGCCGAAGTCGTCGAGCAGGGAGCGCACGAAGTTCAGCAGGTGCTTGATCTCGCCCGGCGCCTGCTCGGCGGTGACGTAGGAGTGCGAGTCGTCCTGGGTCAGGCCGCGCACCCGGGTCAGGCCGTGCACCACACCGGACTTCTCGTAGCGGTAGACCGTGCCGAACTCGAACAGGCGCATCGGCAGCTCACGGTAGGACCGCCCGCGCGACCTGAAGATCAGGTTGTGCATCGGGCAGTTCATCGCCTTGAGGTAGTAGTTCGCCCCCTCGAGCTCCATCGGGGGGAACATCGTGTCCTTGTAATAGGGCAGGTGCCCCGAGGTGTGGAACAGCCCTTCCTTGGTGATGTGCGGCGAGCCGACGTACTGGAAGCCCTCCTCGATGTGCCGCGCCCGGACGTAGTCCTCCATCTCGCGCTTGATCACCCCACCCTTCGGGTGGAAGACCACAAGACCGGAACCGATCTCATCAGGGAAGGAGAAGAGGTCAAGCTCGGTGCCCAGCTTGCGGTGGTCGCGGCGCTCGGCTTCGGCAAGGCGGTTCAGGTACGCCTTGAGCTCATCGCGGGACGGCCAGGCGGTTCCGTAGATCCGCTGGAGGTGCGGGTTCTTCTCGCTACCCCGCCAGTACGCCGCAGCCGAGCGCATCAGCTTGAACGCCGGGATCAGCCGGGTCGACGGCAGGTGCGGGCCGCGGCACAGGTCGCCCCAGACGCGCTTGCCGTCCTTGTCGAGGTTGTCGTAGTGGGTCAGCTCGCCGGCTCCGACCGCCACGGCCTCCGGGTCGACGTCACCCTTGATGTCGACCAGCTCGAGCTTGTACGGCTCGCTCGCCAGCTCGGCCTTCGCCTCGTCCAGCGACCCGTACTCCCGGCGGCGGAAGGTCTGCCCGGCCTTGACGATCTCCTGCATCCGCTTCTCGAGCTTCGTCAGATCGTCCGGCTGGAACGGCTTCTCGACGTCGAAGTCGTAGTAGAAGCCGTCGCGGATCGGCGGGCCGATGCCGAGCCTGGCATCCGGGAAGACGTCCTGCACGGCCTGCGCGAGCACGTGCGCGGCCGAGTGACGCAGCACGTCGAGGCCGTCCGGCTCGTCGATCGCGACCGGGGTCACCTCAGCGTCGGCGGCCGGGGCCCAGTGCAGGTCGCGCAGCCGGCCGTCGGCGTCGCGGACCACGACGACCGCTTTCGGCCCGTGCGCGGGAAGCCCGGCGGCGGCCACCGCGTCGGCCGCCGTAGTCCCGGCCGGGACGACTAGAGGGTCGGCCACAGCGGGTGTACGGGGTGCGGACACGGTGTTCTCCATTCGCAGGTGACAGCCCGGCTTCTCCGGGCCGTTCACGATGCTATCCGCCGGGTTTCGCCCGGCTTCGCGCGGCGCGGCCTGCGCGTTCCGATTACTCGCGGCCGGCGCGGCCGTCCAGTCCGGCCCGCGCTTTCCGATCCTTGCGCTGATTAGTCGCGGCCGGGGCCGGCCGTCCAGGCCGGCAGGGGCTCGCGGGCGGCGAGCCAGGCGGGCGGGATGCCGTCCAGGCCGGTGTGCGCCGCGACCACGCCGCCCGCGATCGCCGCTGTGGTGTCCACGTCACCGCCGGACACCACGCAGGCCGCCACGGCCGCCGGATAGTCGTGCAGATAGCGGGCCGCCACCCAGAGCGCGAACGGCACGGTGTCCTGGGCCGTCGCCCGGCTGCCGTTGCCGAGCCGGTGCGCGGCCTCCGCCACCCCGCCGGTGAACCCCGCGGCCTCGACCACGCCGTCCCGGACCAGGCTGGCCGGGGTGTGCGCGGCGACCGCCAGCAGCAGCTGCCCCGGTTCCGGCTTGTGCCCGTTGAGGCGGGCCGCGGCGGCGACCGCCGCGGCCACCGTCACCGCCACACCACCGGCGATCCCCTCCGGGTGGGCGTGGGTGACCTCGGCCGCGCGGGCACCCTGCGCCGCGGCGTGCACGAGCGAGTCGGCGTGCCAGGCGCCCAGCGGTGCCGCCCGCATCGCCGCGCCGTTGCCGCACGAGCCCTGCCCGTCGAAGGCGGCCGCCGCGGCGATCGGCCACGGGAGGCCGTTGCTGATCTCCCGCAGCATCACCACCGCGCCCGGGCCGTAACCGCGGCCCGGGTCGAAGACACCGCCGAGCAGGTCAGCGAAACCGTCCCTGTCGAAGTCACCGTCGGCAAGCGTCGCCACTAGGCAACAGGCCTGCTCGGTGTCATCGGTCCACGGCCAGGGCGCCTCGGGGACCCGGCCCTCGAGCAGGTCCGCCGGCCGGTTGGCGGGCACGAAGTACTGCGCGCCGAGGGCGTCGCCGACGCTGAGGCCGGCCAGGCTCTCGCGCGCCAACGCGAGTCGCGTACCGGGGAAAAGGGTGAATGACATCGGCACTTCGGATCGTATTCCATCACTGAGCGTCATCAAAGCCTCTCGCTCGATGAGCCTTTAGGTTTCGGTTGCCAGGCACAGTACGGTCTTCGCATGGCCACGGTTTTGCTCGTCGAAGACGATCATGTCGTGCGCGGCGCCATGCTCCGATCGCTCGCCGACCGGGGGCACGCCGTGCACGCCGTCGGCACAGCGCTGGAGGCTCTGCGGCGGGTCGCCGCGGAGACGCCCGACCTGGTCGTGCTCGATCTCGGGCTGCCCGATCTGGACGGTTCGGACGCGCTGCGGATGCTGCGCGGCATCACCGACGTGCCCATCATCATCGCAACCGCCCGCGACGACGAGCAGACCGTCGTGCGCCTGCTGCGGGCCGGAGCCGACGACTACATGGTGAAGCCGTTCACCGGCGCCCATCTCGACGCCCGGATCGCCACCGTTCTGCGCCGGGTCGGCCGCGCCAGCCGCGCCACACAGCCCGCCGTCCACGAGGTCGGCGAGCTGCGTGTGGACATCGGCGAGCGCAGTGCCACCCTCGGGGACCAGCCACTCGCGCTGACCCGCAAGGAGTTCGACCTGCTGGCGTACCTCGCTGCCCGCCCGGGCCGGGTGGTATCCCGTCGTGAGCTGTTGGAGGAGGTATGGCGACAGCCATCGGTCGGCGAGGACCAGACCATCGACGTACATTTGTATTGGCTTCGCCGGAAATTGGGCGAGTCCGCGGCGAAGCCCCGCTACCTGCGCACCGTGCGGGGGGTCGGATTCCGGTTGGTGGCGCCGGACTGAGGTTGCGGCTGGCGTACATCACCGCCGCCACCACCGCTGTCGCCGCACTCGTCTTCCTGGTGCCGCTCGGCTGGGGCCTGCGCAACGACCACCGGGACGCGGCCCTGGCCGAGGCTGCCCGGCGCACCGCGACCGTCGTCGGCGCCATCACCGCCGGCGCCGGTGACAAGGGCGTGGCCGCCGCGATCCAAGCCGCCGGCGGCACACCTGTCGTGCACACCCCCGGCCTCGCCGCCTCCCCCGGCGGCCACGCCGACGCCGGTCTCATCGACCGCGCGGCGACGAGCCCGCAGCCGACGGTCGAGGACGTCGAGGGCGGCGTCGTCCGGCTCGTCCCGGTCACCACCGGCGGAAAGACCCGCGTGGTCGAGGCGTTCGTACCGAGCTCGGAGCTGAACGAGAACACCGCCCGGGACTGGTGGCTGCTGCTCGGCATCGCGGTCATTCTGGTCAGCGGCGCGGTCTTCGTCGTGGACCGGCTGGCCCGGGGCGCGGTGGCGTCGGCCCGCAACCTGGTCGACGCGGCCCTCGCCGTCGGCGACGGCGACCTCGGCGTCCGCATCCAGCCTTCCGGCCCTCGCGAGCTGGCCGAGGCCGGTTACGCCTTCAACCGGATGGCGGACCGCCTCGTCACCACCCGCACCGACGAGCGTGAGCTGGTCGCCGACCTGTCGCACCGGCTGCGCACCCCGCTGACCGCGCTGCGGCTCGACGCCGAGGCGCTCGACCCCGACGACACCCAGATCATCGACCTCACCGCGGAGGAGGTCGACCACCGGCGCGGCATCCGGCGCATCCGGCAGGCGATCAGCACGCTCGAGGACGAGGTCAACCACCTGATCAACACCACCCGGCAGGCGGTCGCCGCCCAGGTCGCCGCACCCGAGGACGGCCTCTGCGACGCCAGCGAGGTGGTCCGGGAACGGATGACGTTCTGGTCGGCGCTGGCCGGCGACCAGGACCGTCAGTACCGGGTGGTCGGCGCACACCTGCGGATCCCGGTGCCGGTGGCCCGCGCCGAGCTGGCCGCCGCGCTGGACGCGGTGCTCGGCAACGTCTTCCGCTACACCCCGCAGGGCACCGCCTTCGAGGTCGGGCTCTCCCGCCGCGACGGCTGGGTGGCGCTGCGGGTGGACGACGCCGGTCCGGGCATCCCCGACCCGGAGCGGGCGCTGCGGCGCGGCCAGAGCGACCAGGGGTCCACCGGGCTGGGCCTGGACATCGCCCGCCGGGTGGCACAGAACACCGGCGGATCGGTGAGCCTGGACCGGGCCGCGATGGGCGGTGCGAGTGTCGTTATGCTCCTGGCCGACGCGGACGCCACGCCGACGGCCCCCAGCCGTTTCGGCCTGGTCGGGCGCGGCAGACTGACTCGCGAACGGGACCCGGGACGACGCCGATGGCAACGACCGGGGCGCGAATGAGCAAGGCCTACGACGGACAGGTCCCCCGGACGGAACAGCGCTTGCTTATATCTCTATTAAAGGCATTCCCCTGGCGGCGCCGAACTGGCAATCTTCCATCCGATCCCATCCGGCTTCCCGGATCGCAACTCGCAGCGCGTCCCCATCGCCGCGACCCGGTAAGCCCCCAGGTGGTGGGAGGCGGTCACCCCAAGGGCCCCTCCCACCGCTACACAGTTCGACGAGGAGACGCAGTGTCCGCGCATCGCCGGCCCGCGTTCCGTGGGTCACCGCCAGGACGGCGGCGCCGCACGGAGGCCGAGCGCCAGGTCCCGCGGACACGCTCCGCGACCTTCCGCCTCCTTCCGGTAGCGCTCGGCATAGCCCTGCTCGGCGTGGGCGGCGTGGTGGGCCCCAGCGTCATCGGCACGACACCGTCCGACGGCCCGGACCGGCTCTCGCTCTCGGCGCTGCCCAAGGACGCCCCGGAGAAGGGCCTGGTCTACAGCGGCCTCACACTCGCCGCCGCCGACTCGCTCTGCGCCGGCTCGT
Organism: Actinoplanes sp. GCM10030250; assembly: GCF_042666575.1. Taxonomy (NCBI): domain Bacteria; kingdom Bacillati; phylum Actinomycetota; class Actinomycetes; order Micromonosporales; family Micromonosporaceae; genus Actinoplanes; species Actinoplanes sp. GCM10030250. The sequence continues at coordinate 15,018 of NZ_JBHTDO010000034.1, forward strand.
ACCAGCTCTACGAGGAGACCTGCACGCACGGGCCCGACCCGGCGCCGTCCGGCCTAGCCGTGCGCCGCGACGTCGCCCCGGTGACCGAGGGTGTCAAGCAGGTCACCGCGGTCCGCCGGGAGAGCGGCGCCGTCCCCGTCGACGCCGAGATCGCCCGTGACGAGGGTGGCAGCGCGCTGACCGCGGACGCGCCGGCGCTGATCCCGGACGCCGCACCCGGCCAGGCCGACTTCATCCTCGGCCCGGACGACGTGGCCTGCTCCGGCGACGGCCGCAGCGGCAAGCGGGTCCAGCTGCTCTACCTGCACGAGTCCGCCAAGACCAGCAGGTATGCGAAGTTCCTCAACTCGTTCCGCACCTGGGCCGCCGGTGTCGACGCGATCTACGACGCCAGCGCCGCGGAGACCGGCGGTTCCCGCCACATCCGGTACGTGACAACGCCCGAGTGCCGGGTCGACGTGGCCGAGGTGCAGCTGCCGGACAAGTCCCTCGACTCGTTCGTCAACACCATCGAGTCGCTGCGCACGCTCGGTTACAACCGGGCCGACCGCAAGTACCTGCTCTTCTCCGACGACAACGTCTACTGCGGCATCGCCACCTACATCCCGGACACCCGGCCCGGCCGCGGCAACCGCAACAACGGCGGCCCGTCGTACTCCCGGGTCGACTCCGGGTGCTGGAGCTCGGCGATGGCCGCGCACCAGCTGACCCACTCGCTGGGCGCGATCCTCTCCGACTCGCCCAACGCCACCGGCGCCGGTGGCTGCGTGGACGAGTACGACCTGCTCTGCGGTGAGGACCGCTCGGGCAAGCCGGTCCGCAACGTCTGCCCGAAGAAGCACGAGATCCGGCTGGACTGCGGGCACGACGACTACTTCAGCACCGACCCGAAGCCCCGCAGCTACCTGGACGAGCACTGGAACGTCGCGCTCAGCGACTTCCTGCTGCGCAGCGACGGCGGCAACGACATCCCGGACGTGCCGGGCGCCATCAAGCCGGACGCCACCCCGCTTCCCGGCGAGGCACCGGCCACTCCCGCCGCGCCGGACCCGGCTCCGAGCAGCGCCGCGCCCAGCCCGAGCGCCGCCGGTCCCAGCACTCCCCCGGTGCCCGCGCCGAGCGTGTCGGAGAGCACCGGCCCGGCCGGGCCGGACCCGGACGCGAGCGCCCCCGGCGGCCCGGCGATACCGCCGCTGGAGGAGGTCGTGCGCCCGGTGGGTGCCCGTGCCACCGACGGCCCGCCCGTGGCGGAACTCCCGCCGGCCGGCACCGGTGACCAGGCTCCCGGCGACGACACCGCCGCTCCGCCCGGCAACGGCAGCACCTCCGAGGACGGTGTGCAGGCCGTGCTGGAGATCCGGGAGGCGACAAGCAGCTCGGTCCGCCTGACCTGGAGTGCCGCTGCCGACGACGCCTCGTACCAGGTCTTCGTCGGCGGCAAGCCGGTGGCCACCACCCGCGCCACCCGGGCCCGCCTGATCGGGCTCAAGCCGGACTCCCAGTACCTCGTGGAGATCCGCAACCGCAAGCTCGACTACCACGCCAAGGGCACCGCGGTGACCGCTCCGGCGGCCCGCCCGGTGCAGAACTCGTGGTTCCTGCTGACCAACTCGCTGACCGGCGGTGCGGCCGACCTGTACGCCGCACGGACCGACGACGGCACGCCGATCACCCTCGGCGGCGAGGACGGCGGCGCCCAGCAGCAGTGGCAGCTGGTGCCGGCCGAGAACGGCAGCTATTCACTGGTCTCCAAGGCGAGCAACCGATGCGCGGTCGCGCTCGGCGGCACGCCCGTCGCCGGTGCACCCCTGGTGCAGGGCGACTGTTATGCCGCGGCCGGGGCCCGCTGGATGTTGCAGGCCTCCGACTACGGCTTCACGCTGCGCAGCACCACCGGAAACCTGGTGGTGGGCGTGGGTGCCCAGCGGTTCGGCACACAGCACCGGGTGCTGGTGCTCCAGCCGGACACCGGGCAGCGGCACCAGAGCTGGACGGCGGTTCCCGACTAGGGAACCCGAACGACGCGACGAACGATGGGAGGGCGGATGTCCAAGGTACTGAGCAGGCCGGAGACCGAGCCGGATGAGGGTCCGGCCCGGTTCAACCGCCGACGGCTGGTCCGATGGCTGACGATCCTGACCATCGGCACGATCACCATGGTGGCCTGCTGGCAGGACCCGCTCTACCCATAGTTCTCGGTGTAGGCGCCGATCTCGGCCAGCAGGGCCGACTTGCCGTCCGGCGACAGGAAGCTGTGCCGGACGGCGGCCCGGGCGAGGTCGGCGACACCCGCCCGGTCGAGGCCGAGCAGCTCGGCGGCGGCCGCGTACTCGCCCTCGAGGGTGGTGCCGAACATCGGCGGGTCGTCGGAGTTCACGCTGACCGGCACCCCCGCGGCGACCAGCGTCGCGATCGGGTGCTCGGCCAGGGTGGCGACCGCCCGGGTCCGCAGGTTCGACGTCGGGCAGACCTCGAGCGGGATCTGGTGCTCCGCCAGGTACGCCATCAGCCGCTCGTCCTTGGCGGCGGAGATGCCGTGCCCGATCCGCTCCGCGCCGAGCTCGTGGATCGCGTCCCAGATCGTCTCCGGCCCGGTGGTCTCCCCCGCGTGCGGCACGCTGTGCAGCCCGGCGGCACGGGCCTTGTCGAAGTACGGCTTGAACTGCGGCCGCGGCACCCCGATCTCCGGGCCGCCCAGACCGAAACTGATCAAACCCTCGGGGCGGTCCTCCAGGGCGATCCGCAGGGTCTCCTCGGCGGCCGCCAGCCCGGCCTCACCCGGGATGTCGAAGCACCACCGCAGGTCCACCCCGAAGTCACGGGCGGCACCGGTCCGCGCGTCCTCGATCGCCTCGCAGAACGCCGGTGACGCGATGCCCCGCCGCACACTGGAGTACGGCGTGACGGTCAGCTCGGCGTAGCGCACCTGCTGGCGGGACAGCTCACGGCCGATCTCGTAGGTCAGCAGCCGCACGTCCTCCGGGTCCCGGATCAGGTCCACTACGCTCAGATAGATCTCGACGAAGTGCGCGAAGTCGCGGAACTCGAAATACGCGGCGAGCCGTTCCGGGTCGGCCGGTACCGGGGAGCTGCCCTCGTGCCGGGCAGCCAGCTCGGCGACGATCCGCGGCGACGCCGAACCGACATGGTGCACGTGCAGTTCGGCCTTCGGCAGGCCGGCGATGAACGATTCCACAACACCCTCCGATTTACGCGGTTTGCGCCACGACGATCACACGCGGCTGGCGCCACGACGATTTACGCGGTTTGCGCCACGACGAAGATACGGCGGAAGGGAAAGGCGACCAGACCGGCCCTCTCCGGATGCTCCGCGGCGATCCGCAGTGCCAGCTCAGAACGAAACGCGGTCCACGACTCCGCGTCCAGCGCCGCGCGCACCGGCCGCAGCGCGGTCCCCTCCATCCAGCGCAGAACCGGATGGTCCTCACCGGACCGTGCCGCCGGGAGCAGGTGCAGATAGGTGGTCTCCCACGCGTCGACGGTCGCTCCCGCACCGGTCAGCAACGCCGCGTACCCCGCCGCGTCGTCCACCGGGTCGGCCCGCAGCACCCCGTCCAGCCGATCGGCGTAGCGTGGCCCGGCGCCGATCTCGCGCACCGCCCGATGGCCGGGGCTGTCGAAGTTGCCCGGCACCTGCATCGCGATCCACGCACCGGCGGGCAACTCGCCGACCCAGCGGACGAGCATCTCCTGATGTCCCGGCACCCACTGCAGAGCGGCGTTGGTGACCACCACGTCGACGCCGGGCTCCGGACGCCAGCCGGCGATGTCACCGAGCCGGAATTCGACCGGCCCGGGATCGGCCGCCGCCTTCGTGATCATCTCGGGGGACGAGTCGACGCCGACCACCCGTGCCCGCGGCCAGCGCTCGGCGAGCGTCCGGGTCAACTCACCGGGCCCGCAGCCCAGGTCCACCACGGCACGCGGCTGTTCCGCGCCAATCTGCCGGACCAGGTCGAAGAACGGCCGGGAGCGCTCGGCTCCGAAACGGCGGTAGACAGCGGGATCCCACATGACAACCTCCACATCTCGAGCTTCACACCCACACGCAAACCGTACGTACGTTTTGTTTCAACCTATCAGCTGAGCGGTAGGGTCACGACGTGGAAAAACGAAGCTTTCGGAAGCTGGGACGCGACGTCGGCGTGGTGGGCCTCGGCGCCTGGCAGCTCGGCGCCGACTGGGGCGAGGTCAGCGAGGCGGACGCGCACGCGACCCTGCAGGCCGCCGTCGACGCGGGCGTCACCTTCATCGACACGGCCGACGTGTATGGCGACGGTCGCAGCGAGCAGATCATCGGCTCGTTCGTCAAGGACCGTCCCGGGCTGACCGTGTTCACCAAGATGGGCCGCCGGCTGGCGCAGGAGCCGGCCAACTACCACCTCGACAACTTCCGCGCCTGGACCGACCGCTCCCGCGCCAACCTCGGCGTCGACACGCTCGACCTGGTGCAGCTGCACTGCCCGCCCACCCCGGTCTACTCGTCCGACGAGGTCTTCGATTCGCTCGACACCCTCGTGCAGGAAAAGCGGATCTCAGCGTACGGCGTGAGCGTCGAACGCGTCAACGAGGCGCTCACCGCGATCGCCCGCCCCGGCGTCGCCAGCGTCCAGATCATCCTCAACGCGTTCCGGCTCAAGCCCCTCGAGCGGGTCCTGCCGGCCGCCGCCGAGGCCGGTGTCGGCATCATCGCCCGCGTTCCGCTCGCCAGCGGCCTGCTCTCCGGGCGGTATGACGAGAGCACCACGTTCGGCGCGGACGACCACCGCAACTACAACCGGAACGGCGAGGCGTTCGACGTCGGCGAGACGTTCTCCGGTGTGGACTTCAAGGTCGGCCTGGAAGCGGTCGGCCGGCTGCGCCCGCTGGTGCCGGCCGGTGCCACGATGGCGCAGTTCGCGCTGCGCTGGATCATCGACCAGCCGGGCCTCACCGTGGTGATCCCGGGCGCCCGCAACCCGGACCAGGCACGTGCCAACGCGGCCGCCGCCGATCTGTCACCGCTTCCCGCGGAAACACGGGAAACAATCGCCGCTGTCTACGATGAGTTGATTCGGCCCCAGGTGCACGACAAATGGTGAACAATGAAACCGAGCCGCCGCGATTGAGGGGCTGGCTCACGATGTCTGCGGGCCTGCTCGCGATGACGCTCGGTGCGGTCTGGGCTCTGCAGGGCCTGGGTTACCTGACCGACAGCCTGATGACCGACGAACCGATCTGGGCGGCGGTCGGCGGGGTTCTGGTCGTCGTCGGACTGGCACTTGTGGTCGTCGGCATGCGGCGCCGGACCGCGGGCCACCGACTGACGGAACAAAAGCCGGGCGAATAGGCCCGGCCACAAGCGGGTGCGACAAAGGCCGGGCGACAAACCCGGCGGTGCAACAAAGGCCGGGCGACAGACCTGCCGGTGCGACAAAGGCCGGGCGACAAACCCGGCGGTGCAACGAATGCCGGGCGGACGGGCCCGGTAGTAGGGCCGAAAGAAGCCCCGCACCCTCGAGCGAGGTTGCGGGGCCACGGTCGGGCCGACCTCCGCCAGGCGGTCGGCGAGCCGGCCTCACGACCGGCAGTTTCATAGGTCTCAGAGCGGGCGAACCTGCTCCGCCTGCGGGCCCTTCTGGCCCTGGGCGATCTCGAACTCAACCCGCTGGTTCTCTTCCAGAGTGCGGTAGCCGCTCGTCTGGATGGCCGAGAAGTGGACGAACACGTCAGCACCCCCGCCGTCGACGGTGATGAAGCCGAAGCCCTTGTCTGCGTTGAACCACTTCACGGTTCCTTGCGCCATGCTGAACTCTCCTTCTGAAAATGCCGGCCCGCCCAACCGCGGCAGCGCGGAGCCGATGACCGTTTTCGAGCAGCGGCGCCGCAAGGCGGCCCTTTCAGAGGACGTCCCATCCGCCCGACATCGTGACACCTGCCGACCACCCGGGATGGGGCCGGTGTCCCGCTGACAAGCGGAAGCAGCGAACCACGTACGCAAAAACTGGCCACACTGTACCCGAAAATCGGGCCGTAAAGCTGCCCCTCGAAGGAATCCAATAATGGGTGGCCGATATGGAAAAGGTTCCCCACTTCGCGACTACGAAGCGGGGAACCGGCAAGACTCCTGTCGATACCGAAGATGATCTAGTCAGGCCAAGTACCTGTCAGTTTCTGGGTCCCGATCGCACTGCCACGATGGACAGCCGCCTTCACCACCGCGAAGATCGCGCCCTGCAACGCGGCGGCCGCGAGGATCTCCACCCAGCCGCGTTCCGGGTCGCCCGCGTCGGGGGCGTCGTCGTCACCGGCGACCAGTTTCCACGCCTCTTTGAACAGCATGCCGGCCAGTGCACCGGCGGCGATACCCATGCCGACGTTCACCGGCTTCAGCGCGAGTTTGCTCAGCTTGCCCGCCATCAACGCCTCCCACGAACGATCAGGATGATCCCGGCCACCGCCGCCAGCCCGGCGAGGAGCAGGACGGCGGGCATCGGGTTCGCCCGTACCCGATCTCCGGCCACATGCACGACCTCGCCCGGCGAGGTCTCCCGCGCCCGTTCGGTGGCGCCCAGCGCCGCATCCCGCACGCGGCCGGTCACCAGCGCGGCCTGCGTGCGCACCCGTTCCTTGGTCTGTTCCACCTGATCCCGGGCGCGCGCCTTGACGTCCGCCCGGGCAGCGAGAGCCTGCACCGTCTCACCGAGCTCGGCGCGGGTCTGCTTGATCTCCTCACGCAGCTCCACCAGGTCCGGCTTCGCCGCGGATCCGTTCTTCTCACTCATACCCGGGTACGCTCCTGGTTCTTCACGGCCCGCTTCACTTCGTCGACATCGGCCTTGAGGTTCTGGATCGCGGCCTGCGGCTCGGGCGGTGTCGCCCGGCTCAGCTGCTTCTTGCCCACCAGGGCGAGCACCCCGGCGACCAGGAACAGCACACCGGTGACGATCAGCGCGGCGGCCCAGAGCGGCAGGAACAGATTCAGCACGATGACCATGGTCGCCACCAGGGTGCCCACCCCGTACAGCGCGAAAACGCCCGCGCCGCCGAAGAGGCCGGCACCGATGCCGGCGTGCTTGCCCTTCTCGGCGAGTTCCGCCTTCGCCAGCGTGAGCTCGTCCCTGACGAGGCGGCTGAGCTGCTCACTGGCCCGCTGCACGAGTTCCGCCGTGGACTGCTCGGTGAGCGGTTTGACGGGTATGCCGTTCAAGACATCGGCCATCGTGTCCCCCTTTCCGTGTGATCGGGGTATGCCCTGATCACGCCGCCCTCAATCCTCGCTCTCCGGGGCAAGGCCTGAGTTGTCCGAAGCAGGACGCTGGCCACCGAAGGCCGGGACACCGAAAGCGGCACCCGAAGAAGGCCCACCGAAGGCCACCCCGCGCGCATCACCGTCACCGTCACCGCTGAAAACCCGGGAGTCGTCCCGCGACGCACCGAGCCCCACCCGCTGAACCGGCCGCTCCGCCCGTCGCACCGGCCCCGGTGATTCCACCTCGGCACGCATCCTCGGCAGCGCGGCGCGCTCGTTCTGCCAGACCCAGGCGACGAGCCTCTCGCGTACGAGACAGCGCAGATCCCACAGCGCCGCCGCGTCGTTCGCGCTGACCAGCGCTCGCAGCCGCACGTTGCCCCCGGTCGCGTCCGTCACCTGCAGGACGGACACCCGCCCGTCCCAGAGCTCGGTGCCCTCGCAGACCTGCCGCAGTTCGGCCCGGAGCGGTTCGATCGGCGTACCCCAGTCCACGTCGATCTCCGCGGTGCCGAGCACCGCCGAGTTGGTCCGTGTCCAGTTCTGGAACGGCTTGGTGGTGAAGTAGGAGGTCGGCAGGATGAGCCGCCGGTCGTCCCAGATCTGCACGACCACGACGGTCAGGGTGATCTCCTCGATCCGGCCCCACTCCTGTTCCACCACTACCACGTCGTCGACGCGTATCGCGTCGCTGAACGCGAGCTGGATGCCGGCGAAGACGTTGCCGAGCATGCTCTGCGCGGCGAGGGCCGCGATCACGCTGATCAGGCCGGCGGAGGCCAGGACGCTCGCGCCGAGGGCCCGGATGTTCGGGAAGGTCATCAGCATGACGCCGATCGTCAGCACGACGATCGCGGCCACGGTGACCCGCCGCAGCATCACCACCTGGGTCCTGATCCGGCGCTGCCGCCGGTTGTCCGGCACGTCGGCGCGCCACTTGGCGAGCGCGACGTCCTCCATCACCAGCAGCATCGCGCCGACCAGCCAGGCGAAGGCGGCTATGCAGAGCAGCACCAGGACGTGCAGAACGCCGCCCCGATAGGGAAAGTTCCCTGCGAAGACGCGGATCGCCTGCTGCACCGACAGCAGCGTGACGGCGGTCAGGAACGGGCGATGGATCTTCTTGGCCAGGTCGGCGGCGAGCATCGACCGGCGGCCGAGCCGGACCATCACCCGGTGCACGACCTCGACGATCAGAATCGCCGCGCCGGCCGCCCCGAGGACGGCGAGCACGGCGCTGAGAGCGCTGGACACGGAATGTTCCTTCCCACGAACGATGGCGTGCCAGCGTCTCAGCTTGCCCGGTCCGCGGCCGGAAACGCCAGTGACGGCGGATGTCTGAGTCAACTCACACATCCGCCGTCACGGGCGGGGTACCTCAGATCTTGCGGTATCGGGCCTGCGCGATGCAGTAGACGCCGAAGGCCGCGATGCCCGCCGCGATCAGCACGAGCAGCCACACGCCCCAGGAGTTGCCGGCCAGCGTGTTGAGGGCGGCGTCCAGGCCACGGGCCTTGTCCGGGTCGTAGGTCACGGCGGCGGTCACCACGAGGATGCCGGCGATCGCGTACGCCACGCCCTTGGCCGTGTATCCCGCCATGCCGAGCTTGATGATCGGCTCGCGGGTCGACGGGGTCATCTGCCCGGTGTTGAGGTGCTTGGTGAACTTGCGCTTCCAACCGTAATAGGCCATGCCGATGCCGATACCGAGCACCACGAGGCCGATCAGCCCGACAAGCAGCCGGCCGCCGCTGGAGTCCATCAGCTTCCCGGTCATGCCCTGGTTCTTGTCGCCCATCGAGGAGTTGGCGCCCTGCACCACCTTGATCGCCGTCCAGGCGAGGTAGGTGTAGAGCAGCGCCCGCACACCGGAGAGGGCACGCTCGGCGAGAGCGGCGCGGTCCTGCGGGCCGCTCTCACCGATGGCCGCCTCGAAGGCCTGCCAGATCGCCATCGCGATCAGGCCGACGGCGATGATGATCAGCAGTGTCTTGCCGTAGGACTCACGGGCGATGGTCTGCAGGGCGCCGGACTGGTCCGTGTCCTGGCCGGAGCTGCCGAACGCGACCTGCAGCGCGATCCAGGCGAAGAGCAGGTGGATGATTCCGTAACCGATGAAGCCGCCCCGGGCGAGGTACTCCAAGGGCTTGCTCTCGGCTGCGCGTGATGCAGTGTGCTTGACGTTCGAAGCTGCGGAGGACATGGGCCTCATGTGCCCCGGCAGCCACGTCCGTCAAACGTCACTGGCCTTTGGAGACCTCGATCTGGATCTCGTCCGCCGTCACGTTCTCCAGCTGGACCTGCAGTCCGGCCACATCGACGGCCTGCTGGCCCTTGGTCAGCTGGATCTGCTCGCCGGCCACGTCGAGGGTTACCGTGTTCTCGTCGGCGCTGATGAATTTCGCCTCGACGCCGAGAACGCTCACGCTGGCGTTCGTCTCGCGGGCGATGGCGACGGTGCATTGATCGAGTCCACAACTCACGCCCTCACCGCATCCGGTGAGCAGCGCGAGGCCGAAGGCGGCGGAGGCGAGGGCGGCGACGACACGGCGGCGGGGCTGGGAGATCAACACCCATGCAACGGTACGCGGTACCGACAACCCTATGGTGGATGAGTGAGCGACTATGTGGTTCAGGACAATGCCGCGGAGCACCGATTCGAGCTGATCGTGGACGGTGAGGTGGGCGCGCTCGCCTCGTACCGGGAGCGCGACGGAGCCCTCGTCATCATGCACACCGAGACGGCGCCGGAGATGCGCGGCCGCGGGCTCGCCGGGGAACTGGCCCGGCAGACCCTGGACCAGCTCCGTGACCGGGGCAGCCGGGTGGTCCCGTCCTGCCCGTTCTTCTCCCACTACATCGCCGAGCACCCGGAGTACGCGGACCTCGTCGCCCGCTGAGGTTCAGGCGGCTCTTCTTAACGCGGCTCTTCGTTACGCGGCGACGGGCTGCGGCGCGGGTTCCTGGACGTCGACGCCGGCGATGATCTCGGCGGCGGCCAGGCCCAGTGCCCGGGTCGCGCCGAAGGTGGCGATGTGCACGCCGCCGAGCACGGTGACCGGAATGCCCATCTCGACGACGATCGCGTCGGGGCGCAGCTCCAGCACCCGGGTCAGCGCCTCGGCGATCCACGGGTGCCGGTGCACGTCACGGACCACCAGGACGAGCGGGCGCCCGGCGGCGCCGGCCAGCACCGGCTCGGCCGCGTCCGGCAAGCCGGTCAGATCGTCGGCCGTCAGCCGGCTCGACGTGGTGCCGGGCAGCAGGTCGGCCAGCGGCGCGCCGAGTCCCCACGGGGTCTCGCTGCCGATCGCGATGTTGCGCGGCGGGGCGAACTCGACGACGTGCGGTACCCCGGTGACCGGCAGCGCCGGCGCGCCGGCCGCGAGGGTCACCTTGACCGCGCGCCGGGCCGCCGCGAAGCCGACGGCCGAGCCGCGGGGCGCTCCGGGCGAGGCCAGGACGGCCACCTCCGGTTCGGCGGCGGCGTCGGCGATGGCGCGGGCACCGGTCTCGGTCTGCCGGCGGGTGGTCCAGGTGGCGAGCCGGTGGACCCGGGCGACGGCGTCCCGCAGGCGCTCCTCGGAGAGCTCACCGTTGCGTACGGCGGCCACGATGGCGTCGCGCAGGCTGATCGCGGTCTGCTCGTCGGCGTGGTCACCGCCGACACAGATGGCGTCGACACCCGCGGCGAGGGCGCGGACGGAGGCACCGGCCAGGCCGTACCGGCGGCGGACGCCCTGCATCTCGATGCCGTCGGTGACGATCAGGCCGTCGAAGCCCAGTTCCTCGCGGAGCAGGCCGGTCAGGATGCGGCGGCTCAGCGTGGCGGGCAGTTCGGCGTCGTACGCCGGGACGAGCAGGTGACCGGTCATCACCGACTGCGCGCCGGCCGCGATCGCCGCCCGGAACGGCACCATCTCGCAGGCCGCCAGCTCCTCGACGGTGCGGGCGATCACCGGCACGTCGTGGTGCGAGTCGACGCTGGTGTCGCCGTGGCCCGGGAAGTGCTTGGCGCAGCCGGCCACGCCGGAGGACTGGAGTCCGCGGATGAAGGCAGCGGTGTGGCGGGCGGCGAGCTGGGCTTCGGCGCCGAATGCCCGTACGCCGATGACCGGGTTGTCGGGGTTGTTGTTGACGTCCGCGTCCGGTGCGTAGTCGAGCGTGATGCCGGCGTCGGCCAGCTCCCGGCCCAGGTCGCGGGCGACGATCTCGGTCAGCTCCGGGTCGTCGATCGCGCCGAGTGCCAGGTTGCCCGGCCGTGAGCTGCCGTGGCGGGACTCGAAGCGGGTGACGTCACCGGCCTCCTCGTCGATCGCCACGATCACGTCGGGGTTCTCGGCGCGCAGCTGTGCGGTCAGCGCGGCCACCTGGGCCGGCGACTCCACGTTGCGGGCGAACAGGGCCACACCGCCCAGACCCGTACCGAGCCACCGGCGGACCCAGTCCGGTGCGGAGGTGCCGACGAATCCGGGCTGCAGAACCGCAGCCGCGAGCTCCGGCAGATCGCCGTGAATGGACATGCGCCCCCGTACCTCCGATGCATTCACGAACGCCTATGTGAACGTTCTCCACCGTTCGGGGACCTATGCTCACACCCAGGCCGAGATTAGTCAACAAACCTTTCTATTAGCGGCGGCTGACACTCGGTACGATGCGGGGGTGCCGCCCACCCCCCTTGCGGAAGCCACCGTCGACTGGTCAGAGGTGCACGCCGTCCGACTCCTCGGCGTCGCCCTCGCCCTCCTGTTCCTGCTCTGGGCCATCCGCCGCATGTTCGGAGGCAAATAGGGGTAACCGGGCGGCCATGCGTATCGGATACTTCCTGTCGAGCGAGGAGTACTCTCCCGCCGAACTTCTCGAGCAGGCCAAGGGCGCCGAGCGTGCCGGGTTTCAGGGTCTGTGGATCTCCGACCACTACCACCCGTGGGTGGACGCCCAGGGGCAGAGCGCCTTCGTCTGGTCGATGATCGGTGCGCTCAGCCAGGCCACCGGTTTGGAGATCACCACGGCGGTGACCTGCCCGACCGTACGCATCCACCCGGCCGTGATCGCCCAGGCCGCCGCCACCAGCGCGGTGCTGACCGGTGGCCGTTTCCGGCTCGGCGTCGGCACCGGCGAGGCACTCAACGAGCACATCTTCGGCGACGCCTGGCCGGAGGCGGAGATCCGGCTGGAGATGCTCGAGGAGTCCATCGAGATCATGCGGGGCCTCTGGGAGGGTGGCAACTACTCCCACCACGGCAAGCACTACACCGTGGAGAACGCCCGGATCTACACGCTGCCCGAGCAGCCGATCGAGATCCACGTGTCCGGTTTCGGCCCCAAGGCCGTGGACCTCGCCGGCCGGATCGGCGACGGCTACGTCAGCGTGATGCCCGACGGCGACATGGTCCGCCAGTACCGGGAGGCCGGTGGCGCCGGCAAGCCGGTGCAGGGCGGGTTCAAGGCCGCCTTCGCGGACACCGCCGAAGCGGGGCGGCGGATCGCGTACGAAAAATGGCCCAACGCCGGCGTGCCCGGCGAACTCTCCCAGGTTCTCCCCTCGCCCAAGCATTTCGAGCAGGCCTCGCAGCTGGTCACCGAGGAGATGATCGGCGAGAGTTTCGTTTGCGGCAACGACCCCCGGCCGCACCTCGAAATGATCCAGAAGTACGCCGACGCAGGCTTCGACGAGGTCTACGTCGCCAACTCCGGCCCCCACTACCAGGGCCTGTTCGACATGTACGCCCGCGAGATCCTCCCCAAGATCGGATAGCCTCCCCTCGATGAAGCTCCCCATCTACGGTCCCCGCCTGCGCAGGACCGCCCGCAAGCACTTCGGCTGGCCCTCGCTGCGCCCCGGGCAGTTCAAGCCGATGCGCGCCGTACTGCGCCGCAAGGACGCCCTCGTGGTGCTGCCGACCGGCGCCGGCAAGTCGGCGATCTATCAGATCCCGGCCGTGCTGCTGCCCGGCCCCACAGTGGTGATCTCGCCGCTGCTCGCCCTCCAGCAGGACCAGATCGCCGCCCTCAACGAGCGCGGCGACTCGAAGATCCGCGCGGTCCGGGTGAGCTCCGCGGAGACGCCGAACCAGCAGCGTGAGGCGATCGAGGCGATCCGGAGCGGTGAGGCCGAGTTCCTCTTCATCACGCCGGAGCAACTCAGCGACCCCGACCGGCAGGCCGAGGTCCGCTCACTCAAGCCCGGCCTGGTCGCCGTCGACGAGGCGCACTGCATCTCCGCCTGGGGCCACGACTTCCGCCCGGACTATCTGGCACTCGGGGAGATGATCAAGGCGATCGGCCGCCCGCCGGTGCTCGCCCTGACGGCCACCGCCTCCCCGCCGGTGCGCGACGACATCATCGCCCGGCTGCGCCTGAAGAACCCCGAGATCCACGTGTCCGGGCTGGACCGGCGCAACCTGTTCCTCGAGGTCGCCTACTGCCCCGACGAGGCGTACCGGTGGCGGCGGCTGACCGCCATGCTCGACGAGGCGGAACGCCCCGGCATCATCTACGTCGCCACCCGGCGGGCCGCCGAGGAACTCTCCGAGAAACTCACCCAGGCCGGCTATCCGGCCGCGTACTACCACGGCGGCATGGCGGCCGGCCTGCGCGAACAGCGCCACGAGGAGTTCACCGCCGACAAGGTCGACATCATGGTGGCGACGTCCGCCTTCGGCATGGGCATCGACAAGGCGAACATCCGCTGGGTCGCCCACGTCGCCCTGCCCGACTCCCCCGACAGCTACTTCCAGGAGATCGGCCGCGCCGGCCGCGACGGCGAACCGGGCCGCGCGCTGCTGCTGTGGCGCTCCGAGGACGAGGCCATCCAGCGCTTCTTCAGCGGCGGCTCACCGGACGTCGAGGAGCTGACCGCCCTGGCCGGCGCGCTCCACAAGGGACCGCAGTCGAAAGCCGCACTGCAGAAGGAGACCGGCCTCGGCCCGCGCAAACTGGGCCAGTTCCTGGGGCTGCTCGAACAGGTGGGCGCGGTACGCACCGGTGCGGGCAACAAGCTGTCGGTCCCGGCACGCGCGCCCCTCCCGGCCGCGGCAGCCGAGGCCGCGATCGAGGAGTACGAGCGGCAGCAGGTTGTCGTCCGCTCGCGTACCGACATGATGCGCGGGTTCGCCCAGTCCCGGCAGTGCCGCACCGAGACCCTGCTCGCCTACTTCGGCGAGGACCAGAAGAAGCCGTGCGGCCACTGCGACAACTGCGCCGACGGCAGCGCCCAGGCCGTCGACGAGGCCGAGCAGGAGGGCCCGTTCCCGGTGCACTCGCGGGTCACCCACGGCGAGTGGGGCAGCGGCATGGTGATGAACTACGAGGAGGAGCGGATGACCGTCCTCTTCGACTCCGTCGGCTACAAGACCCTGTCCGTCCCGGTGGTCGTCGAGCAGCAACTCCTGGCCGCCGAGTGACCGACCGCTTCAGACCGGCCAGGCCCGGACGATGTCGTCGGGTCCCCAGATCACGTCCGCGGCGCCGGCCGGAAGGTCGGCTCCCGAGCGGCTGACGACGACCAAGCCGCTGGTCCCGGGCTCGAATCCCGGGATCATCGGTGCGTCGCGGCGCAGCTCCTCGAGGTGGTGCCGGTCGAACGGGCCGTCCTGCCACTTGATGGACCCGGCGAACGCGATGCGCGAAGCGATGGGGGCCCGGTCGGCTCCGACCAGATCGATCTCCGGTTGGGCCTGCCGGTTCCACCAGCCGCCGACCTCCCACGTGTCGGTCCACGGCAGCTCCCCGGCACCGGCAGCGATGGCCAGTGCGTCACGGATGATCGGCTCGACAGCGTTACCGCGCCAGGAGGACCACCGTGCCTCCAGCGTGGCGCGGGCCGCTGCCATCCGGTCACGCAGCACCAACTGATGCACATCACGGAGCACGGCCAGGTACAGGCGCAGGTTGCTGTCGGCGATCCGGTACTGGGCCAGTTTGCTGGGCCTGGTGGACAGCGGTTTGTCGACGGCCAGGATTTGCTTCTCCTCGACGAGCCGGGTGAGCAACGGGGACAGGGTGCCGGAACTGACCGGCCCGCCGCGGTCGCCGGCGGCCGCGGCGATGTTGCTGAACGTGCGGCTGCCGGCACCGCCGACCGCTTCCAGGATGCGCCGGGAAGTGTCCGGGGCGGGGAACTCCGATGCCAGGGACTGTTCGGGGACGGTGAACAACGCCGACGTCTTGTTGGTGATCTCCTGGCGCAGGAAATCGGCGGGGGTGGTCCCCCGGGACCACTCCAGGGCGATACCGGGCAATCCGCCGGTGATCAGATGCGCATCGATCGCGTCCGCCCCGCTCAAACCGGTCACGGCGGCGGTCTCCGCGAGATTGAACGGGCCGAGGACCATGTTGGTGGCCCTGCCGTAGAACGGCCGGTCGTACTCGGTGAATCGCCGCATCATGTGCAGATCGCTGCCGAGCAGCAGCAGCAGGACAGGCTTGCCGGCCAGGAGCCGGTCCCAGGCGACCTGCAGATGCCCGTCGAAAGTCGCGTCCTGCTCGGAGATCCAGGGCAATTCGTCGAGTACGACGATGCTCGGCGTATCGGGTAGGACTCCGGCGAGAACGCGGAGCATGTCCCCCCATCCCCCGGACGGCGGCTGGGACGGCAATAGGTCACGACCGGCGGGGGTGAGCAGCGACGAATCGCGCAGGGCGCCGAAGAAGTAGCTGACCGCTTCGGTGCTCGACGCGCCTTTGACCGCGGTGTAGAAGCAGTAGGGCAGCTCGACGCGGTCGCACAGTTCCTGAACGAGCCGCGACTTGCCGACCTGCCGCCGCCCACGGATCGCCACCGAACGGCCCTCGCCGGAACTCCGCATGCGCTCCAGGTGCTGCAGGAGCAGGTCGAGTTCATTACGCCGCCCGACGAACATCGACGCCTCCGAAGCTAGATGCGATCTAACTTCGGAGCAGTCTACCTATCGGCAGCGACATTCGTGATCGGCTCTCAGAGTGAACAGGTGGGCGCGGCCTCGGTCAGGGTCTCGGCGGTGGCCGCGATCACGGCGTCCATCCGGTCTCGGGCTTCGGTCATCGCGGTGATCTGCTCCTGGAGGCGTTCGCGTTCCCGGGCCAGGTGATCGAGCATGGCGGTGCTGGCTCGGCCGGTGTAGACGCAGGGCAGCAGTTGGCGGATGCTCTTGCTGCTCAGCCCGGCAGCGTAGAGCAACTGGATGAACTTCACCCGCTCGATCGCGCTGTCGGCGTACTGGCGCTGCCCGCTGGGGCTGCGCTCGGATTCGAGCAGCTGCTGCTCCTCGTAGTACCGCAGGGCGCGCACGCTCACGCCGGCCCCTTCGGCGACAGCTCCGATCCGCACTGCTCCTCCTCGTGTTCGAGGTCACTCTTGCCTCTGACGTTAACGTCAGGTTTTAGCGTAGCCGGTGTGAGGACACCGCGTCGCTCACGAGTTGCGGAAGGAATGTGCATCGTGAAGATCGCCGGTTCTGTCGTTCTCGTCACCGGAGCCAACCGCGGGATGGGCCGTCACTACGTCGAGCAGTTGCTGGAGCGCGGTGCGGCCAAGGTGTACGCCACCGCCCGCCGGCCGGAAAGCGTCGATCTTCCCGGCGCCGAGGTCCTGGCACTGGACGTCACCGATCCGGAATCGGTCCGGGCCGCAGCCGCGGCGGCTCCGGACGTGACCTTCGTGGTCAACAACGCGGGGATCAGCACCGGCCACAATCTGATCACCGGTGACCTGGCCGTGATCCGTCGCGAACTGGAGACCAACTTCTTCGGTCCCCTGATGGTGGTCCGGGAGTTCGCCCCCGTGCTGGCCGCCAACGGCGGCGGCGCCGTCCTGAACATGCTGTCGGCGCTGTCGTGGTTCTCCTCCGACGGCGCCAACAGCTACAGCGTGGCCAAGGCTGCCGAGTGGAGCATGACCAACGGCATCCGGCTCGAGCTGATCGGCCAGGGCACGTACGTCGCCGGAGTGCACATCGGACTGGTGGACACGGACATGGCGGCCGGCCTCGACCTGCCCAAGTCCGCTCCGGCCGACATCGTGCGCATCGCCCTCGACGGCATCGAGGCCGGGTTGATCGAGATCGTGGCCGACGACTGGAGTGCCCACGTGAAGGCGTCCCTGTCGGCGGATCCGGCCCTCTTCTACCCGCAGACAGTTCCGGCGGCCTGAGCGGTGGTTGCCGACCGCACGTTGGCACTCACGGGTTGCGACACTTCTTTATAGTGATGCATGTCAATGAAGCGGCACGCACTGAATCGGGGGCTCCATGCTGCGCCGTCTTGGCATCGTCATCCTGTCCGCAATCCTCACCCTTGGTGGCCTGTTCGCCGCGCCGTCGCCGGCGCGGGCGGCGGAGAGCACGCCGGCCACCGTCTACTACTGGAACGACACTCTTCTGGAGCTTTTCCGGCGGTCGCCGGGTGCGGCTCCGGGGCCGCTGTCGCGCGCCGGCGCGATGTTGCACGCCGGGCTGTTCGATGTGATCAACACCGGGTGGTGGGCGCACCGCAACTGGCTCGGCACCGGGTACAACAGCAACTACTATTCGGGCTGGCGACTGTTCGACGCGACGATCGACGACGATCTGGCGGCCGGCATCTTCGCCCACGACATGCTCATCGAGCTGTTCCCGGCCGAGCAGGCCTATGTCGCCCAGCGGTTCGCCGACCGGCACGGTACGACCGACGAGCACTTCGCCCGGCGGCTCGCCAACCGGACCTTCGACGCGATCATGGCGACCCGGGCCACCGATCGGTCCACAGCGGACCCTGGTTACACCCCGGACGGCGTGGCCGGGTCGTGGCGGCCCACCGGCAACCCGGCGTGCACCGCGGTGACGCCGCACTGGGGTCAGGTGGTGCCGTTCACCATGTCGTCCGGCTCGGACTACCGGCCGGCGCTGCCGGGACGGGTCACCACCTACGCCGCTCTGCTGCGCAACTCCACCTACACCTCACAGCTCACCGAGGTGCGCAACCTCGGGCGGCGGGACTCGACGACGCGTACCGCCGCGCAGACGGCTACCGCCCACTTCTGGAACAACGACGCCGCCGGTAGCTACCGGACGCCGGGGCAACTGCTCGCGCACACGCAGGCGGTCGCCCAGCGGGCCTCGTTCAGCGGTGACGGCATGCGGGTCAGCCGGCTCTTCGCGATGGTCGCGCAGGCGCTCGGCGACGCGGCGATCGCGGCCTGGGACGCGAAATATCTCACCGCGGTCGACGTGTGGCGGCCGGAGACGGCGATCCAGCTGCATGCCACCAGCCCGGATGCCGCGTGGCGGCCGCTCGTCACGACACCGTGCTCACCGGCGCACGTCTCGGCAAACGCCACCCTCGCCGCCGCGTGGTCGGGGGCGGCGCAGTTCGTCGTCGGGAGCAACTCGTTCAGCTTCACCGCCGGCACGGAGGATCCGCAGGCGGCCGGCGCCACCCGCGCCTTCACGTCGTTCACCCAGGCGGCGAGTGAGAACGCGGTCAGCCGGGTCTACGCCGGGGTGAACTTCCGGTTCGCCACCGCCAACGGCCTGACCCTCGGTTACGACGTCGCCGACCGGGTCACCGGGACCCGGATGTTCAACCTGGTCGCACCCGGCGGCCCGGAGGGCTGACAAACGCCATCGGCCCGGGTCCACGTGTGTGGGCCCGGGCCGATGTCAGACAGTCAGTTCATCACCGGCGACATCACCAGCGACGGAAGTTGTCCTGCGTCTGTGCGTTGAACTGCCAGGTGCGCTGCCGCTCGGCGTTGCCGATACGGCGGTCGCTCACCTTCAGGACGTCCAGGCCCTTCTGGATGTCGTTGGAGTAGATGTGGCCGTTGTACCAGTACGCCGACCACGATCCGCCGAGGATCAGCTCGGTGGCGCTGACCGGTCCGCGTTCCCAGTACCCGATCTCCTTGGGCTTGCGGGAGTCGGTGAAGTCCCACACCGAGATGCCACCCTGGTACCAGGCCTGCACCATGATGTCGCGGCCCTTGACCGGGATCAGCGAGCCGTTGTGCGCCACGCAGTTCTCGGTCGCGGCGTTCTCCCGCGGGATCTTGAAGTAGCTGCGGAACTCGAGCTTGAGCTTCTTGCCCTTGCCCTTGATGTCGTAGATCGCGTCGGCGCCCAGCTTCGGGCCGATCGTGGGGTTACAGGTGGCCCGGCCGCCGCCGCCCAGCTCGTCGGTGAAGACGACCTTGGTGGCGTCGTTGTTGAAGGTAGCCGAGTGCCAGAACGCGAAGTTCTCGACGTCGCGGACCGTGGTGATCACCTTCGGTGCGGCGGGCTTGCTGATGTCGAACAGCACGCCGTCACCCATGCAGGCACCGGCCGCGATGTTCTTCTGCGGGTACGCGGTGATGTCGTGGCAGCCCGCGGTCGCGCTCTGCCCACCGGTACCACCCGGGTAGCCACCGTCCGGGAAGAGCACCGGCTCGGAGACGACCGCCGCGGCGGCCGGGTTGCGCAGCGGCACCCGCACGATCGAGATCTTGTCGTGCGGCGCCACACACTCCGGCGGGTTCCGGTAGATGTCGTACGACGACACGTACACGTACACCGACTTGTCCCAGCCCTTGCCCGGAACCAGCGTCTGGGTGTGCGAGCCGCAGTCGGTCTTCACCGAGGAGACGTACTTCGGGCTCCGCGGGTTGCTGATGTCGAAGACCTTGATGCCTTCCCAGCGGTTCTCCACCGGGGCCGGCGCCGCTGTCGACTCGCAGGAGTCGTCGCTGCGCGGCGAGTCGGTGCCCAGGAACAGCAGGTTGCCGTAGACCGAGACGTCGTTCTGCGAGCCCGGGCAGAGCACGACGGCGGCCTGCTCCGGGTTCCGCGGGTTGCGGATGTCGTAAACGGTGAAGCCGTTGTAGTTGCCGCTGAACGCGTACCGGCCCTGGAAGGCCAGGTCCGAGTTGTACGAGGTCTGCGCGGCGAACACGTCGGGCTTGGGATCGTTGGCGATCTGCTTGATGTTCGAGCTGGAGACGATCTCGTCGACTCCGGGAATCGGCGCTGCCTCCGCCTGCGCCGCGCTCGCCGGGGCGACGACGACGCTCGTCATGAGCACGGCCGCACCGAGATAGACAAAGCGCTTGAGCCGCCCTCGTGGGGCAGTTCGGTTCATGGAGCTCCCTCCGGCTGAGGAGGTACCGTGGCACACCGCGCGATGACACGGATGCGCACAGTACGAATGACGTTCGTCGTTACCATAGTCGTCGATGCGAGGTCCCGGTGATCTCGAATGACACCGGGAGGCCGCACGATGACCCGACAGCGCTCGTGGATGCTCGCCGCGGCGGCGGCAGTGCTGCTCGGCGCCGGCGGGATCCTGCTGGTCACACGCTCCGGCGAGAGCCCGGCGCCGATCGCCGCCACGGCAACGGCCACGCCGAGCACCTCGCAGGTCCCGGTGATCCTGCCGGGAAAGCCGGGCGAGTCAGCGGGCGTGGCCGCCCCGGGTGTGCGCGCGCAGGAGGGCACCGGGCACAACAGCATCGACATCACGTTCGCCCAGATGATGATCGCCCACCACCAGCAGGCGGTGGAGATGGCCGGCCTGGCGCCGGGGCGGGCCGCCAACACGCAGCTGCGGTCCCTGGCCGCCCGGATGGCCACCACCCAGCAGCCGGAGATCGAGTTCCTGCGTGACTGGCTGAGCAGCCGCGGCCGGCCGGAGAGCGACCCGGCCCACGATCACTCCACCATGCCGGGGATGCAGTCCGCGGCCGCGATCGCCGGGCTGACCGGGGCCACCGGGGCCGACTTCGACCGCCGGTTCGTCGCGATGATGTCCGACCACCACCGTGGTGCCGTGCAGATGGCGTCCGACGTGCTCAACGGCGGGATCGACAGGCAGCTCTCGGAGTTCGCCAACGAGATGGCCGTCGAGCAGAGCGCCGAGATCAACCGGATGGCTGACCTCGGCGTCTCCTGACTACAGATTTCAGACGGTATCGATCTTTATTCGGGCGTGTGCCTTCGTGGCCATCGGCTGACGGACCTCGATGGTCACCGCGTACTCGCCGACCATGGACACCGAGGTGAGCGCCTGGTAGACGCCCGGGCGCCCGCCCACCTCGGCCATCACGATCGGGCCCTGCAGGTGGGACTGCGGCATGGCGACCATGTCCACGAACGCGGCCACCTGTCCCTTGGCGATCGGGTCGTAGGACCCCGGCGCGCTGACCTGCGCCTCGATCTGGAGCTTCAGGTCACCGAGGTGCCGGAGCTTGAGGTCCACCGCCGCCTGCGGCTGGTTTCCCGCGGGAGCCGCGGTCTCGGCGGGCGCCGAGGCCACCGGGGCAGCCGTCGGGCGCACCACCAGGAAGACCCCGATGGCGAAGACCAGAGCGAGGGTGACGCCCACGCACAGCCCCATGACGAACCCGTGCCGGAACGGGGTCCGCTGCTGGGGATGGCGCTGAGCGGGACGCCGGGGCGCCCGGGCGGGCCGTGCGGCCCGCCCGTTCGTCGTGCCCTTGCGCATCTCATCCGGCAGGACGAAACGACTCACTTCCGGCCGCCGTTGTTCAGCACCGCGGACGGGCTGGTGAACAGCGCGGCCGAGGCCGGCACCGGCTTGTCGGGCAGAGCGATCAGCCCGGTCTGCGCCGTCGCGTGCACCCGGAACAGGCCCCACTGCCCGCTGACGAGGTGCCGGGCCAGGGTGTTCGTCCGGTAGAGGTAGTCACCCGCCACCCCTCGCGGGCCACCCGCGCCGCCGGTCACCGCCGGGTCGAGGTGGATGTCGTAGACCACGCCCGGGTTGAACTGCCCCTGGTTGGCCGCGATCTGCGACTGCGGGTCCTTCCAGGAACGCCGCCAGGTGTGCCCGTGCAGGGCGAAACTGGTGGCCCGGGAGTCGCCGACGGCCTGCGCCACCCGGAATACGGTCTTGTCCCCCGAGTACGCCTGGAACACCGGTGTCGACGGATCCCCGTGCGTGATCGAGCTGAAGATGTTGGTGATGTTCTGGTCGCCGGCGTACCGGTGGGACCAGGGTTCGTTGCGGTAGTTGACGGAGAACTCACCCTGGTCCTCGGCGTCGTCGGCCTGCCGCCCGGGACCCTGGACCAGGTCCAGGTTGTCCGGCACCGGCTGGTCGTCGGCCGGGTTGCCGTTGGTGTCCTTGCGGAACAGCGCCAGGTCGCTGTTGAACAGGACGATGTTCTCCCGGAAGTCGGGCTGCGACGGATGTGCGATCACCGCGCTGGTCCCGCTGGTCAGCGCCGACCCGTTGGCCGGGTTGAGGTAGGTCGAGCCGGCCGGCTCGATCACCAGTGCGCCGTACAGCCCGTGGTGCAGGTGGTTGTGCGGGTCGGCGGCGTCCTGCAGGAGCGCCATCCCGGTCACCGTCGGCGGCAGGTACCACCGGTAGGTGATCGAGCGGCCCGGCGCCACGGTGCCGTCCCGGTTGGGCGTGCCGGCCGGCCAGTACGCGACCGCGCCGAACACGTTGTTCCCGTTCGATGGCGAATGATGATCAACCAGTTGCGGTCGCATCGAGACCCGCGAGCTGACCGGGAACGGCTGGAACCCGGGCACGTTCACCTCGTTGCGGGGTGGCTGGTCGATACAGGCCGGGTACGCGGTGACACCCTCCTTGAAGCCCAGTTGCCCCGGCTCGATGGCCTCGTGACAGTGCGGCTTCATCTTCGCCGCGTCCAGCCGGTTGCTCAGATGCACCTCGACGCAGTCACCCGCGTTGGCCCGGACCACGAGCGGCTCCGGCTGTTTGGTGCCGTTCTGCAGCGCCGGCAGGTCGGCGTCGAGCGCGTACATCACGCCGTTGGGGTCGTGATCGCCCGCCTTGTTGTAGGTGATGTCCTTGTTGATCGCGGAGATCACGAAGCTCTTGGCCGGTGCGCCGGTCGGGCATGGCGTGCCGGGGTCGTCCGGCCCCAGCGCGTCACCGAGCTCACATGGACCGATCGTCCCGTTGTCCGGCAGCTCGTAGAGCCGCTGTTCCGCGTTCAGGTTGTGGTACGGGTCGCAGCCTCTGATCTCGGTGATTCCCCACGCACCGAGGAACAGGTCGTCCGAACCGGTGTAGCTGTAGCTGTAGAAGCGGCTCGGTGGATAGTAGGCGTAGTCACCGCCCTGATGCTCGGTCTTCGCCCGGACGTCGATGTATTCGAGCATCCCGATGTGCTGCGCCTGGACGATGTTGGTCTCCGGATCGGATGGTTCGAAGCCCCATCGGAACCCGTCCCAGGTGAAACCGTGCGACTCCTCCTGCGAGAGCTGGAACAGCCGCAGTTTTATTCGGTCACCGGCGTAGGCCTTCAGATATGGCGTGAACGGCAGCCCGTGCACCGTGGAGTCCATCAGTTTCGACGGATCCTGGTTTCTTCGCGCCTCGAACGGTTCCAGCCGGTAGTTGACGCCCATCACACCCGAGTCGTCGGTGGTCGACGGGAACTTCGCCGGATAGATCGGCACGCCGTCCGGTGTCACGAACTGATCGTCGTTGGTGGTGGCCGAACTGGCCGGCTGGAACATCGGCACGTGGTCCTCGATGAACAGCGAGAAGTTGCGATAGTCCTCGCCGTCGGTGGCCTGGCCGTTGTAGTCGGTGGTGGCGTTGCAGCGGACGTCCACGATGGTGCCGATCTGCACCGCCGCGCCGGTGTTCGGGTTGAAGTACGTACAGCCCGCCGGATGGATCGTCGACCCGCCGAACAGCCCGTTGTCCTGATGGACGTTCGGGAAGAAGTGATCGTGGAAGCTGTTCGTCGCGGTGTCCTCGTGCACGAAGTTGCGGTAGGTGATCTTCTGCCCGACGTCGGCACCCTGGTCGTAGTTCCAGCCGTTCGCCGCGCCGTCCGAGGAGAGCACGTCGAACTGCACCATGTGCTGGTGCAGGCCGACCTCGTTGGTCTCCTGTGCCCGGTCGAAGATGGTGCCGCCGAACTCCCGTGGCAGCCGGTTGGTCAGGTTGTAGACCACGCAGTCACCGACGTTGAGCAGTGGGGAGAACGGTTCTGGCTTCTGTCCCGCCTCCACCGCGGCTCGCTGTGACTCCAGGACGTACACCCGGCTCTGTGGGTTCGTCCACTTCAGATCGTCGTTGTAGGTCTGGGCTATCTCGATGGCCGCGATGTCGAAGGTCTTCACCGGCCGGCCGGTCGGGCAGGGGTTCTGGAAGAAGCCGCCGGCCACCTGGGCTCCCGGGTCCGCCGCGGCCTTCTCCAGCGTGGTGGGCGGGAAGGCACCGCCGGCCTGCCGGGTGCTCACGCCGAGCGGTGGTTTGGGCGCCTTGAAGCCGAACTTGCCCGGGATGAAGAGCGGGTAGCCGGGTGTCGCGGTGGTGACGGCGGGCGGATCCTGCCGCCCGGCGACCGTCGGCTGATAGTCGAAGTCCTCCAGCGGGAAGAGTGCCGGGATCGGTGTGCCGTCCGGGTTGGCCCGGTTACCGGTCTCCCGCTTGTCGATCGTCCGGTTCAGTCCCCACATGCCGGTCGCGAAGTGTGGATAGAGATGGCAGTGGAAGATGATGTCGCCGAACGTGGCCTGCTTGTCCTTGTGCGCCGAGCCGGCACCACCCTGCGCGATCAGGCTGTAGTGCGCGCCCGGGCTGACCGACTGCACGTCCAGGATGTTCGTGGTCTTGGTGATGTTCGTCGGCTTGGAGATCTCGGCCAGGCCACCCTCGTCCTTGGGGTCGAAGGGCCACCTGTTCACGTGCCAGTGGAACGTGTGCGTCTCGAACTCGGCCGGGTGCAGCAGCCGGATCTGCATCGGCTCGCCGCGGTAGTTGGCCCAGACCAGGTCACCGGCACCGGGGTCACCGAACGCCCACGACGAGAGGCTGGTCTCCTCGCCGATGCACGCCTCGGCCTGGAAGCCCTGCCCGGACGCGGTGGCGGCGGGACAGCCCACCTCCTCGCGGTTGAAGCCGGGCTCGGACCGGTAGTTGAACGCGAACCACTCGAGCTTGACCGGGATCTCGCCCTGGACGAGAGCGTCGGCGTCGCCACCACCCAGGCCCGGCAGGGTTCCCTTGGTGAGCTTGGCGAGTTGGGCAGCGGTCGGCTGGACGCACTCGTTGCCACCGGCGTCGTCATCGTCGTCGTCGCCGTCGCGGCAGAAGCGGGTCAGCACACCCGGCTCCGCCTCCACCTCGTCGTGGATGAAGAGCACGTGCTCCCGGAAGTCGGGCTGGCTCGGGTGCTTGATGACGGCCCGGCTGCCGGAGGCCAGCGGGCCGCCGGTACGAGCGTCCACCCAGGTCGCGCCGGCCGCCTCGACGACGACGGCGCCGAACGCGCCGAACGAGTGCGAGCCGATGAAGCGGACCTTGCCGTTGCCGTCGACCGGCCGGGTCTCCTGCGAGGTGAAGTCCGCGCCGTCCTTGAACTGGAACTCCCCCTCGGTCCGGGCGGACAGCTTGTAGGTGATCGTCGCGCCCGGCTTGGCGGTGGAGTCGGGGTTGTTGCCGACGGCGGCACCGTCGGAGCCCTTGACGTCGTAGTCCAGGCCGTCGAAGTGCATCGAGGCGTTCGGCGCGGTGGACGGGTCGAAGTCGTTGTCCGGCTGGGTGAGCGCCGGGGCGAACTCACGCGGATTGGGCGTGACGGTGCCGGCCGCGCGCAGGGTCTCGCCGGGCAACGTGAAGATCGACGAGTTGCGGGTGAACGACGGCGCCGCCTCGTTGAGGCGGTTGGTGAACTTCACCTCGACGCAGTCACCCTGGTTGACCCGGATCGCCAGCGGCTCGATCAGGTCGTTCTCGGCCGCCTTGGCCGGGTTGGCCGCCTGGGTGAAGGTCTGCCGCACCTTGCTGACGTTCTCGTCCAGAACGTACATGCGGCCCTCGGGGACGACGTCTCCGAAGCGGTTCAGGAAGATCGGGACGTTGATCAGCGAGACGTTGAACGTCTTGGTCGCCTGTCCGGTCGTGCATGGATTGCCGGGACCGGTCGCCGGTGGTGGCGCCGGCAGGGCCGCCGCGGTGGCGGTGGCCACCATCCAGAGGGCGCCGCCGGCCAGCGAGAGCCAGAGGCCGGCCCCGATGGCCAGGACCGCCTTGCCGATCGGGGTGCGGCGTCTGCCCGCCTTGAAGAAGGCCAGCGAGAGGATCGCCAGGATGAGTAGGACTTGGGATGCGTCCGCGATGGGATGACCCATGTACGTTTCCCCCGTGTCGATATGTCGGGGGCCTCGTGCCAGGGCAGGCGGCAGCGACACCGGACCGTTACCCTGAGGAGCCCCCGTGACTACCCAGTGTCGCCAGGGCAGCATTCCAATTGAAGGTTTTCAATGTCAACCCTGATTGGAACCGTTCCAGCACAGGGGCCGGTGGAACGGACATATCGATCTAGGAGACAGCCTTACGAAAGACCTCCGCGGCCATGCCGGTGACCGCTCGGCCGTGACCGAAGACGGCGTGCTCGAACTCCAGCTCGGCGAGCCGCGCGAGGCTGTTCCCGGCCCCGGCGGGATCGGCGGTCACCACCCGGGGCGGGCCGGTGACCCGGCCCCGCCGGCTGGCCGCCGCGTCGCCGGCGAAGAGCACCCCGCCGGCCCGGTCGAGCAGGAACGAGACGTGACCTCGGGTGTGGCCGGGCGTGTGCAGGGCGGTGAAGCCCGGCACCGGCTCGCTGCCGTCAGCGGTGATCAGCTGGTCGATCTTCGTGGGCTGGACCGTGCCGATCAGGCGGCCGACCAGCTTGCCGATCGGGCCCGCCGGAGCGGCCGGCGGGAACGCCCCGGTGATGTGCGGAGCGTCGGCGGCATGCGCGATCGCCCGCGCACCGGTGCGTTTACGCAGGTCGGCCAGGTTGCCGACATGATCGGGGTGGTGGTGGGTGACGAGGATCGTGGTCACCTCGCCGAGCGAGCGGCGGATCCCCCGCAAACCTCGCTCGATCAGCGGCGACCGGCCGGGCAGCCCGGTGTCGACGAGGACAAGACCGTCGTCGGTGACAACCAGGTGCACGTTGACGTAACCCAGGCGGAGCTCGAAGACCCCGTCGACCACTTCCCGCACCCCAAGATTCTCTCAGCTGACCGAGAGTGATCGCGACGGGTCTCAGGACAGCAGCCTCAGTTCGCGGGCCCGGGACACCGCCTCCTGACGGGACCGGGCACTCAGCTTGGCGAGCACGGCAGCAACGTGGGCGTCGACGGTACGGACCGACAGGACCAGGCGGGCGGCGATCTCCGGGTTGCTCAGGCCGGCGGCGAGCAGGCGCAACACCTCGCCCTGGCGACCGGTCAGGCCCGCCGCGTTCTTCCGGGTGGCGGGCTGCGGCCCGCGCGGGATCCGGGCGACACCCAGCTCACGCAGGCGGGACCGGACACGGCGGGCCAGGGGGTCGGCGCCCAGGCTGTCGAGCACACGCACCGCGGTCAGCAGGTCGTCCGGGTCGTCGCTGTGGCTCAGCGCCACCGCCTGGTCGTAGCGGCACCCCGACCGGCCCCAGTGCCGGGCGGCCTCATCCGGGCGGCCGGCGGTCGTCAGCCCGTACGGAAAAAGAAGCGGAACGTCAGCACCCAGCCGGTGCAACCAGTAACCGAACGCACCCAGCCGGCGCCCGCCCTCCGCGGCCAGCATCTGCCGGAAGACCGGCGTCAGCCGGGCGGCGGCCGCGACGTCGCCGCGCAACCAGGCGGCCTCGGCCATCGCGGCACCCGCCGGGCCGACCCGCTGCGCCTCACCGATGCTCCGGGCGATCTCCCACGCCTCCGCGATCAGCTCGTCACCACCCGGCAGGCCACGGCGGACCCGGCTCAGGCCCAGCACCACCAGAGCGGGCGTACGCATCATCGCCGGCGCCCCCGACTCCCACCGGGCGTGCGCCTCCGCCTCGTCCCACTCGCTCAGCAAGAAGTGCACCATCGACCGGGTGATGTGCAGGTAGCGCAGGAAGCCCAGCACCTCACCACGCTCGGCGAACGCCATGCCCTCGTCGAGCAACCGGCCCGCCTCGGCCAGCTTCAGCTCGTCCAGCAGGTGCCAGGCGATGTTCGTGTAGGCCCGGCACGCGTGATCACCCTCCCCGGCGGCAAGGGCGACGGCCAGGCTCTCCTCCAGCAGTTGCCGGCCGCGCGGATCGTCGTTGTCCCAGAGCGCGAAGCCGACGTTGTTCAGCGCGTGCGACAGGATCCCGTCCACACCGGCGGCCCGGGCCAGGACGATCGCCCGCTCCCCCACGGCGACCGCCGCGGCGCTCTGCCCGGCGAGTGCGAAGAGCTGCGACTGGTTGCTCAGGCCGAAGGCGAGCGCGGTGTCGTCACCGGCGTCCTCCAGCACGTCGACCGCCTCGATCGCGGTCCGATCCGCGGCCGGGCGATCGCCTGCGTACCAGTACACCCGGGACAGCCGGCGCAGCGCGAGACCCAGCGCGACCCGGTCGCTGATGCCGCGTCGCAGGGCGACCGCTTCCCGCTGTGCGGTGACGGCCGGATCGTCCAGGCCGAGGGTGTAGCACTCCTCGGCGTACGCCTCCAGCAGTCCCGCCCGCTCGGCCGGCGGAAAGGCGGTCCGGTGCTCCAGCACCAGCCGGTAGTGTGCGGCGGCCTCCCGGTGCGAACCCGCGGCGACCGCCTCCGCCGCCGCGGCCGGCGCGTATCGCACGATCAGGTCGGTGTCGCCGGCCTCGGCTGCGTGGTGCACCAGCCGCGACAGGTCCACACCACCGCGCTCCAGCAGCGCGGCCAGCACCGCGCGGTTGGCGGCGATCCGGCGGGACGCGGTCAGCGAGGCCACCACCGCGCGCCGCATCAGCTCGTGCCGGAAACCCACCCGGGCCGGCGTCACCGTCAGCATGCCGCGCTGCTCGGCGGGTGCCAGCGTGTCCAGACCGCCGGGCACTACCGCGTCGACGAGCCAGCGCTCCACGGTGGACGGCACCACCGCGAGCCGGCCGAGGGCATCCCGGCACTCCGGGTCGAGCGAGTGGAGCCGCGCGTGCACCGCCTCGGTCACCGTGGCCGGGACACCGTCGGTCTCGCCGGCCCCCAGCAACTCGGTCACGAAGAACGGGTTGCCGGAAGTGATCGTGAAGACCCGGTCGGCGTCACCCTCACCCACCAGGCTGCGCACCGCGCTCCTCGACAGCCGGGCCAGCGGCAGCCGGGACACCGGGTTCGCCGCCACCACACCGAGCAGGCCGCGCACCGGATGACCGGAACCGATCTCGTCGTCCCGGTACGTCGCGACGAGCACCGCCGGCAGCGCCGAGATCCGCCGCACCAGGAAGCGCAACACGTCGAGCGTCGCCTCGTCCGCCCAGTGCAGGTCCTCCACCACCAGCACCGTGGGATGACCGGGCCAGTCCAGCTCGGCGCGGAACGCCTCGAACACCGCGGACCGGTCACCGGAGCCGAGCGCCTCGGTGAGCGTCGTGCCGACCTTGCCGATCAGATCGCGCAGCGGACCCAGCACCCGCGGCGTGGCCAGGTCGTCGCAATAGCCGACCAGCAGCCGCCCCTCAGCCGGCAGCACCGACCGCAGGGCCTCCACCACGCTCGACTTGCCGATCCCGGCCTCACCGGTGACGAGCACGACGGAACCCTGGCCGTCCCGGGCCCGCCGGGCGGCGGCACCGAGCTCGGCCAGTTCGCGATCGCGCTCCAGAAGGGACCGGCGCATGCGGCAGATTCTAGGTAGCGACTTAGGTGGTTCCCGTCGCCGAGCTAGGTAGTTGACACGGATTTCCCTGGTCGCGCCCGCCCGTAGAAACGAACGCATGACAGTCAACGAGACAAAACTGATGGATTTCGTCCACAAGTTCGTCGGCGACCTCGGCGCCACCATGGCGGCCGGCGGCATCGTGATCGGCTGCCGGCTCGGCCTGTACCGGGCCCTCGGCGCCGCACCAGCCCTGCCCGAGGAACTCGCCCGGCTCACCAACACCGCGCCCCGCTACGTCGAGGAGTGGCTGCGCGGCCAGGCGGCCGGCGGTTACGTCGAGTACGACGCGGCGACCGGCCGCTACTCGCTCACCGAGGAGCAGGCGTTCTGTCTCACCGATCCGGACGGCCCGATCTTCGCCCCCGGCGCCTTCCAGCTGGCACTCGGCGCCCTCAAGGCCGAGCCGAAGATCGTCGACGCGTTCCGCACCGGAGCGGGCCTCGGCTGGCACGAGCACGACGAGGACGTCTTCACCGGCTGTGAGCGCTTCTTCCGGCCCGGATACAGCGCCAACCTGGTCAGCCAGTGGCTGCCGGCACTCGGCGGGGTCGAGGAGAAGCTGCGGCGCGGCGTACGGGTGGCCGACGTCGGCTGCGGTCACGGTGCGTCGACGGTGCTGATGGCGGAGGCGTATCCGGCATCGGTGTTCACCGGCTCCGACTATCACCACGACTCCGTCGACCAGGCGCGCAAGCGTGCGGCGTCGGCCGGGCTGGACGGGCGGGTGCAGTTCGAGGCGGCGGGGGCGCAAGGTTTCAGCGGGGGACCGTACGACCTGGTCACCACGTTCGACGCGCTCCACGACATGGGCGACCCGCTGGGTGCGGCCCGGCACGTGCTCTCCCAGCTCACCCCCGACGGCACCTGGATGATCGTCGAGCCGGCGGCGGGCGACACGGTGAGTGACAATTTGAACCCGGTCGGGCGCGTGTACTACTCGTTCTCCGCGTTCCTGTGCGTGCCGAGCGCGCTGTCCCAGGAGGGCGGGTATTCGCTGGGCGCCCAAGCCGGCGAGGAACCGATCCGCCGCCTGGTCAACGACGCGGGCTTCACGCGGTTCCGCCGAGCTGCGGAAACACCCTTCAACAACGTTTATGAGGCAAAACCCTGATTTTGTACGATCCACGCGCAGTCACCGGGCTACACCGCGATCCGGGTGGGTGCTGCGGGCCGCTGCGCGCCCGCCGGGCTGTGAGTGGGTGGTCACCGGGTGCGGCTCCACATACCGCGAGCCGCCGGCGCCGAGGGGGCGCCGGCGGCTTTCGCCGTCGGGGTCGCGGCTTTCGTCGTCGTTCGCCGCTGTTCGGGGTGGGAGTCCGAAACCGACCAGAAGGTGTAACACGGATTTGATCGTCATGCGGTGGTGCGACAGGTGGAA
Source organism: Actinoplanes sp. GCM10030250 (assembly GCF_042666575.1). NCBI lineage: Bacteria > Bacillati > Actinomycetota > Actinomycetes > Micromonosporales > Micromonosporaceae > Actinoplanes > Actinoplanes sp. GCM10030250. Next base: position 46,238 of record NZ_JBHTDO010000034.1, read on the forward strand.
CGGGGTAGGTAAGAATGCTGTCGGCCATCCGATCGGAAAGGATCACGCGTGACGGACGAACCGCTCTACGCACAGTTGGGCTACACCGACTCCGAATGGGGCCTGCTCACCGGCTTGCCGCAATCGGTGCTCACCGCGGCGAGCGCCGCCACCCCGGACAGCGCACGCAAGACCCGCGCCGAGAGCGCGGCCGGGCTCGACCGCATCTCCGACGCCCGGGCCTCGGCGAGCCGACTGGTCTCCGCCGTCGCCTCCGCGGCGGTTGCCGAGGCCGGCGACCCGGAGATCGGCGAGGAACCGCCGGTCATCGAGCCCAGCGACCCCACCGGCTACGCCACCGACGTACTCGGCCGCGCCGGCGAGGCAGCCTCCCTGCTCGCCACGAAGGCATCACTCGCCGACGCCGAAACCTACCGCCACTGGCTCCTGGAGATCGCCGACGCGGTCGTGGGCGCCGCCTCAACCGGCGGCCTCCTCGGCATCGGCTCCGAACCCGTGACCGAAAACGAGCGCTCCTTCCGCGACGACCTCGCCCGAGCGCTCTCCGCCTGATCCACCGTGTGAAGTTCGGGCGCCCCCACTCCCGAACTTCACACTCCCCACCCCGCCCACCGTCACCCCGCCCGCGCACCCCGCACCCCGCGCACCCCGCACCCCGCACCCCGCACCCCGCGCATCCCAGCGCCCCGCGCATCCCCCGCCCGCGGATCACCCGCGCCCCGCGCATCCCGTATATCCGGGCATCCCTCGCGTCTTCTGCATCCCGCGCATCTCAGCTGGCGGACACCAAACGTCAAACCTGGGAAAGTCGCTCGTTTACCCACGTCATGGGCCTTGTCAGCGCACACGCAACTCCAATGTGTGCGGCTACGCTCCCACCGGCGGACGGCGTGTTCAGGCGGTGGGTGGGCGCCAGGTGAGGATCGGGTCCATTTGGCGCAGGACCAGGTCGGGGCCGAGTTTGCCGGTCAGCGACATGGCGGTGTTGCGTAGCCACTCGGCGGCGGGGTTGTCGAGGGCTGCCATGCGGCCGATGCGGCGGGAGGCGCGGGCTACGTCGGTGGTGCGGGGCAGGCGCTCGGCGGTGTACCGGCTGAGGGTGTCGGCGTGGGTCGCGAGCACTATGGCGTCCTCCAGGGCCTGGCAGGCGCCCTGTCCCAGGTTGGGGGTCATGGCGTGCGCGGCGTCGCCGAGGAGGGCGACCTTGCCGGAGTGGAAGCGGGGCAGGGGCTCGTCGAGGCAGCGGATGTCGGTGCGGGTGACCGTGGTGGCGGCGGCGATCAGGGAGGGGATCGGCTCGTGCCATCCGGCGAAGTGGCGGAGCATCTCGGCCCGCTCGTCGACAGCTCGGCCGTCGGGGGTGGCCGGAGCGGTGGCGTAGCAGTAGACGCGGCCGTCGCCGAGGAGGGCGACACCGAAGACTTTGCCGGCGCCCCAGGTCTCGGTGGGCAGGATGGTGCCGCCGGGGTGGGGGACGACTATTCGCCAGCTGGTGACGCCCGTGTGGACCGGGCCGGGGTGGTCGGGGAAGAGTTTCGCCCGGATGCGGGAGTGCAGCCCGTCCGCCGCGACCACAAGATCCGCGGTGAGAGTCTCAGCAGCGGTGAGCACTCGACCGGTGGTGGGGTCGACGGCCTCGGCGGTGACCACTCGCCCGGATGTGGGCTCGACGTCTTCGGCGGTGCGGCCGAGGAGGAGGGTGCCGGGGGTGAGTGCATCGGCCAGTACGCCGACGAGGGTGGCGCGGTGCACGATGATGACCGGCTCGCCGAAGCGCTCGGTGGCGCGGGTCGCGTCGGTGCGGGTGATCCAGGCGCCGTCCGGGCGCTGGATGCCGGCGGCGCCCTGGAGGCCGGAGAGTTCGCGCAGGTGGGAGCCGACTCCCAGGGCGTCGAGGACGCGTAGCGCGTTCGGGGCGACGGCCAGGCCGGCGCCGACGGGGTCGAGTTGGGGGGCGCGTTCGAGGATGGTGACGTCCCAGCCGCGGCGTTGGAGCGCCAATCCGGTCGCAAGTCCGCCGATTCCGGCTCCGATGACCACCGCACGCGACATTCCCCGATCTTCGCAGATAATCGGACGATGGTGCTCGAGGAGAGCGCGACAACCCGGCCGGCAGGGGTGCTGGACGGGAACACGCCTGCCCGGCCGCTGGACGAATATGCGCTGGGGCGGCCGGCGGGGATGTTGCGGCCGTTTGTTGCCCGGTACTCCGGATATCGGCAGCGAGGGCTGGCTCCGGCGCGGCATCGGGGGCTGCCGTCGCCGTTTCTGACGTTGATCTTCACGATGGAGGATCCGCTGGTGGTCGCCGTGCATCCGGATCCGCGGCAGGGGGCGGGGCGGTACTCGGCGCTGCTCGGCGGGCTGCATCTCGCGCCCGCGCTGATCACGCACGACGGGTGCCAGTCGGGGGTGCAGGTCGCTGTGCATCCGGTCGGTTGCCGGGCGCTGCTCGGGCTGCCCGCGGGCGAGCTGGCCGGGCTGGACGTGGCGGCGTCGGCGGTGCTCGGTGAGCGGTTCGTGGGTGAGGTGCGGGAGCGGTTGTGTGCGGCGGCGGACTGGCCGGCCCGCTTCGCGGTCCTCGACACCATGCTGGGCGGGCTGTTGCGGGACGGGCACGGTCCCAACCAGGTGGGGTACGCGTTCCGAAGGCTTCTGCACGCCACCGTGCCGATTGCCGAGCTCGCCGCCGAGGTCGGGTGGAGCGGCCGATACCTGACCGATCGGTTCCGCACCGAGGTGGGCCTGCGCCCGAAGGAGGCGGCCCGGGTGGCCCGGTTCGATCGGGCCCGGCGCGCGGTGCGGCCTGGTGTGCGGCTCGCCGACGTGGCCGCGTCGCACGGGTACGCCGACCAGTCGCACCTGGTCCGTGACTTTCAGGCGTTCGCGGGGTGCTCGCCGACCCGCTGGATGGCCGACGAGTTCGGTTTCGTCCAAGCCGCGGCGGCTGCCTCGGACGACGATGAGGGGCATGACTGATACGACTCCGGCACCGCAGGTGTGGCCGACGTTGCGGGCGAACGACGCCCGGGCTCTGATCCGGTTCCTGGTGGACGCGTTCGGGTTCGAGGAGACCGTCTCGTACGGTGAGGGCGACCGGGTGGACCACTGTCAGCTGAGCTGGCCGCCGGGTGGGGGCATCATGCTCGGGTCGGTGCGGGACGATCCGGACGACAAGTGGGCTCTGCGGCCGGGGACGTTCGGGGCGTATGTGGTCACCGACGAGCCGGATGCGCTGCATGAGCGGGCGGCCAAGGCCGGTGCGACGATCGTGAAGGAGCCGTTCGACACTGATTACGGGTCGAGGGATTTCAGTGCCCGGGATCCGGAGGGCAACCTGTGGGCGTTCGGGACCTATCGGGGTGAGCCCCGCCGGAGCTGATGAGCCGGAGGCCGGGGTGAGGCCCGCCGGAGCTGATGAGCCGGAGGCCGGGGTGAGGCCCGCCGGAGCTGATGGGCCGGAGGCCGGGGTGAGGCCCGCCGGAGCTGATGGGCCGGAGGCGGGGTGAGGCCCGCCGGAGTTCATGAGCCGGCGGCGGGGGACGGCCCGGTGGATCGCCGGGCCGGTCCGCGACGGCTGGTGGGACTTTGCGTGGGTCGTACCGAAAAAAGGTTTTCAGTCACGTCCCAGCAGGCCGCGTTCGAAGGCCGTGGCCACCGCGGCGGCGCGGTCGCGGACGCCGAGTTTCGCGTACGCGTGAAGCAGGTGAGTCTTGACGGTCGCCTCGCTGATGAAAAGGCGCCCGGCGGTCTCCCGGTTGGAGCAGCCCTGCGCGATGAGCGAGAGAACCTCCAGCTCGCGCTGGCTCAGCGGCTCCTTCGCCGGTGAGCGAAGCTGGCCCATGAGACGGCCGGCGACCGCCGGTGACAGCACCGACTCTCCGCGGTGCGCGGCCAGCACGGCGCGGAACAGCTCCTCGCGCGGGGTGTCCTTGAGCAGGTAGCCGGTCGCCCCCGCCTTGATCGCCGGAAGCACGTCGGTGTCGGTGTCGTAGGTGGTCAGCACCAGCACGCGCGCCGCCGAACCCCGGGCCTTCAGCTCCCGGATCGTGGTGACGCCGTCCATGATCGGCATGCGCAGGTCCATCAGCACCACGTCGGGCGCGACGGCGGCGGTGACGGCGAGGGCCTCCCGCCCGTCGCCGGCCTCACCCAGCACGGTGAACCGGTCGTCGCCGTCGAACATGCCGCGCAACCCGTCCCGGACCACCGGGTGATCGTCGACGATGACCAGCTTGATCATGCAGCGCTCCCGATCGCGATCGCCGGTACGCAAGCGGAGATCGCTGTCCCCGCGCCCGGCTCCGATTCCACCTCGAGGGTTCCGGCGATGCGGGACAGCCGTTCCCGCATCCCCCGCAGCCCGAACCCGCCGTCGTCGCCGGTCTCGCGAGGCAGGGCCGGGTCGAAGCCCGTTCCGTCGTCGCGGACGTCGAGGGTCACCACATCCTCCATGTAGGACAGTGTGAGGCCGACCCGGCCGGCGTCGGCGTGCTTGGCCACGTTGGCGAGCGCCTCCTGAGCCGTCCGCAGCAGGGTGGCTTCGATCTCCGGCAGCAGCGGCCGCGCCGTTCCGGTGGTGATGAGCTCGGCCCGGACCCCGTGCATACCGGTCCAGCCGCGCACCACGTCGTCGAGCGCCTCGGGCAGCTGGGCCGCGGCCAGCGGCTGCGGGCGCAGCGCCTGCACCGACCGGCGCGCCTCGGTGAGGCTCTCCCGGGCCAGCCGTTTCGCCGACGCGAGGTGACGATCGCGTTCGCCGGGATGGGCCTCGGCCGCCTCCAGCTGGGTGACGATACCGGTGAGGCCCTGTGCCAGCACGTCGTGGATCTCGCCGGCCATCCGCTGCCGCTCGTCGAGAACGCCCGCCTCCCGGGCCTGCGCCACGAGCTGGGCGTGCAGGCCGGCGTTCTCCTTGAGCGCCTTCTCGAGCTTGGTGTTCGCCTCGGCCAGATCGTCGATCGTCTGGCTGCGGCGGACGGCGGTCTCCTCGGACTTGGTCTCCACGGAGAGCATCACCGACGCGATGAGCAGGTTGCAGGCGAGGACGGCGCCGTAGAGGAACGCCGCGTCGCCCCAGCCGATGTTCTGGAAGCCGCCGATCTGCGAGCCGGCCGCGATGGCGGCCACCGGGATCGCTCCGAGGATCCGCCACCGGCCGGGCAGTGCGTAGGCGGTGAAGAGGTAGCCGGTCCAGCTGAAGACGCCGTAGAACGGGCTGCACCAGACGAGGAGTCCACTGAGGACGAGCTGCCCGGTCAGGAAGATCGCCATGAGGCCCCGGCGCCTGTCCCAGGACGGGTGCAGGGTGATCCACCACAGCAGCCAGAGCGCTGTCGCGGCGGTCAGGCCCAGGACCACCGGAAGCGGGCGGGTGGGCAGGTCGGTGTTGCGGGTGGCGAGCGCCAGGACCAGGGAGCCGGCGAGGGTGCCGTAGGTGAGCCAGGTGAGCCACCACTGGCGGACCTGGGTGGAGCCCTCGGATTCCTCCGCGTCCAGCATGTCCGTCACCCCGTCATTCCCAGCGGAAGAGCTTCACCGCGGCGGCGCCGCAGATCACCAGATATCCCAGGAGCACGGTAACCGAGAGCAGGGACGGCGACTGTCCGGTGAGGGAGTCGGTGAGCAGCTGCTGCCCGGCGGCCAGCGGGGTGAAATCGCTGATCGTGTGCAGCACGTCGGGCATGAACTCGCGGGGAACCCAGAGGCCGGCGAAGAACATGAACGGAAAGAAGAGGACCGTGCCGATCGTGTTGGCGGCCTTTCCGGTCGGCGCCAGCGCGGCCACCAGCAGCCCGAAGGCGAACAGGCCGGCACAGCAGAGCACAACCGCGAGCAGGAAGGTCAACGGGTTCTTCGGCAACGGCACGCCGAAAGCGAGGTTCGCGACCGTGAACACCAGCACTGTGGACATCAGCACGATGACCAGGTTCATCGTGACCTGAGCGCCGAGCAGCGCGAGTGGCCGGACCGGCGTGGTGGCGAGCCGCCGCAGGATGCCCCGCTCGCGGTAGGTGGCGAGCACCGCCGGCATGCCCTGCAACCCGACGATGGCGATCGCGATGCCGAGCGCGAGACCGGCATAGAGGTCGATGACCCGGAGACCGCCGAGCTCCGGCGGCGCCTCCTTCATGGACGGGACATTGCCGAGGATCACCACCAGCAGGACCGGGAAGACCAGGGTGAAGAAGGCGTACAGCGGGTCGCGCAGAGAGATCTTGAACTCGGTCAGGGTCAGCTTGGTGAAGACGGACATCGGAGTCACTCCTCGGTTTTCAGTTCGCGGCCGGTCAGGTGGACGAAGGCATCGTCGAGGGTGGCCTGCTCCATGCGCAGTTCAGCGGCGACGATGCCGTTGCTCGCGAGCACCGAGACGACGGCGTAGAGCAGGTTGCCGGTGCCGGTCACCTCGATCCGCTCACCCTGCCGCCGCACCTCGCGGACCTCGGGCAGGACGGTGAGCAGCTCGTCGTCCATCGCTGTGGTGGGGCGGAAGCGGATCCGCTGCTCGTCGGAGGCCCGCTCGACCAGGCCGGCCGGGGTCTCCAGGGCGACGACCTCACCCTTGTCGATCACCGCGATGCGGTCGCAGAGGCGCTCGGCCTCCTCCATGAAGTGGGTGACCAGGATCAGCGTGACACCGCGGTCGCGGATCCCCGAGATCAGGTCCCAGGTGTCCCGGCGGGCCTTCGGGTCGAGGCCCGTGGTCAGCTCGTCCAGGATGGCGATCCTGGGGTTGCCGATCAGGGCCAGCGCGATCGACAGGCGCTGCTTCTGCCCACCGGACAGCTTGCCGAACCGGGTGCCCAGCTTGGCCTCGAGACCCAGGTCGCCGGCGAGCTTCCGCCAGTCGGCCGGGTCGGGGTAGAAGGTGCTGTAGAGCTCCAGCGCCTCGCGGACGGTCAGCTTCTCCTGAAGCTCCGCCTCCTGCAGCTGCACACCGACCTCGGCGCGCAGGCTCGGGTCGGCCGGGCTGCGGCCGAGCACGCTGATGGTGCCGGAGTCGGGGGTACGCAGCCCGGCGATGCACTCGACGGTGGTGGTCTTGCCGGCGCCGTTCGGCCCGAGGATCCCGAAGATCTCACCGGGATCGACGGCGAACGACACGTCCCGTACGGCGACGGTTTCGCCGTACCTCTTGGCCAGGTTCTTGACCTCGATGACTGTCATGCACCCAGCGTCGCGGAAACACCGGGGTGCCCGAATCGATCAGCGAGCGGGAACGGCGATCAACCGATCGGTGGATGCCGTACTAAGCCACTGCTTCGGAATTCACGTCAGGGGTCGTGCGGCGGAGGCCGGTCACGGCGGAGTAGACGGAGCCGACCTGGGCGGCGACGCGCTTCCAGGAGTACGCCTGGCGGGCGCGGTCGAGGGCCGCGGTCGCGTACGTGAAGCGGCGCACCTTGTCGTTGACCAGCCGGCGCAGCGCACTGCCCAGCGCCCGCGGGTCACGGTCGGCGACCAGGTCACCGGTGAGGCCGTCCACCACGGTCTCGGTCAGGGCGCCGCCGGCGGTCCCCACCACCGGCACACCGCAGGCCATCGCCTCGAGAGCCGAGTGCTCCTCCCAGGAGGTGGCGAACAGCAGGTCGGCGGAGCGGTACCAGGCGGGCATGTCGCGGTGCGGCACCGAACCGACAAGCTTGAACCGGTCGGCGACGCGGAACTGCTCGGCCATCGCCCGGAGCACCTTCGCACCCGGGTCGGCGGGCAGCTGCTCCGGCGACGGGCCGCCGATCACCACCACCTCGGCGCCGGGAACGTACTGCATGGCCTGGATGACGTCGCCGTAACCCTTGCGCTCGACGAGCTTGCCGACCGAGAGGATGCGGGGGCGCTCCGGGTCGCGAGCCACGGCCGGGCCGTCCGGGGTGAACCGGTCACTGTTCACCCCGGCCGGGACTACGGACAGACGTGCTCTCGGAACGCCGATGCGCACGAGTCCTCGTACCTCATCCTGGGTCTGTGCGACCACCCGGTCCACCGCCCGGCCGAGCGCACGCTCGTAGCCGGACCGGGACGGGCCGTTCTGCTTCTCGCCGGTCTCCAGATCGCCCAGCTCGTGGAACGACTGCACCACCGGGATGCCGATCTGGCGGGCGGCGGTGACGGCGGCGAGCCCACTGGTCCAGAAGTGGGCGTGCGCGACGTCCGGCGCCCAGTTGCCACGGGTCCACATCTCCCCCAGCACCCGGGCGAACTCACCCATGTGCGGCAGCAGCAGATCCGGCGGGATGGGCTGGGCCGGGCCCGCCACGACGTTCACGACGTGCACGCCACTGGGTGTGAGCACCACCTCGGCGACGTCCGGGTCCTCCCGACGGGTGTACACACGTACGTCGTTACCGAGTTCCGCCAGAGCCTCAGAGAGCTCGGCGACATGGGCGTGCTGGTCGCCGGCGCCGAGCGGGCTGGCGTGCTCGGAGATCATCGCAATTCGCACGGGAGCTCCTCCAGCCGGAATCGAATACGCGGTGCCAGTTGCCCGACTCGTTCGGGCGTAAACATGGGGTGGCCGTTACGACCGGCCTCAGCAGGGTACTGAGCAGCCGTGGCGATAGTTGCGCGTACCGTTCAGGCCCCACCCGATCGAGTGTTCGCCGTCCTCGCCGACGGCTGGAGCTACAGCGACTGGGTGGTCGGCACAGTGCACATCCGCGACGTCGAGCCGAACTGGCCGACGCCCGGATCGAAACTGCATCACAAGGCGGGCCCCTGGCCGCTGTCCCTGCACGACTCCTCGACGGTGCTGTCGTGCGAGCCGGGAAAGCGGCTGAAGCTGAATGCCGGGCTGTGGCCGCTGGGTGCGGCGATCGTCGACATCCGGCTGGAACCGGTGGGGACGGATGCCACCCGAGTGGTGATCCACGAGGATTTCGAGGCGGGGCCGCTGCTGTGGGTGCGGAACAAGGTCAACGACCTGATCCTGCATCGCCGGAACATCGAGACGCTGCGGCGGCTGGCGGATATCGCGGAGCGGGCTCGGGAGCCTGAGCGGCGCGCCGAAAGCCGGTGAGATCGGCGGCGCGGTGAGATCAGTGGCGCGCTGAGAGCCGGTGGTAAAGGTCGGCGTACTTGTTGAGGATGTCGTCGACGTCGGTGATGGCTGAGGCCGCGACGCTGTCGAAGTACTGCCGGTAGACCCGGATATCAGTGAGTGACTGGTACGTCATGGTGGTCGTCATGAGGTCCACCAGGAGCCACTCGTCGTCGAGCAACTCGAAGCCGGCCGCCGGTGGCGCGTCGAGCGGCGCATCGGCGGGTACGACGCCGAGCCAAACGTTGTCCTGAGCTGCGATCCGGCGGATCTTTTCGATCTGGTCGAGCTGGTTGTACGGCCGGCCCAGCCTGTTGCTGAACACCGACTCCATCAGCAGGAAGTAGAACCTTTTCTCCGGCACTGTGAGGATGCCCTGCCGGCCGATCCGGATGGCGACGGCGTTCACCACCGCGCCCGGCGACCGGTCGTCGCCGGTCGAGGTGACCAGCCGCTGCACGCCACCCAGGACCGCCTCGGCATAACCATCATTCTGGAGCAAACCAGGCACCAGCGCAGGCTGGAAGACCCGGATCTCACGCGCTTCCCGCTCCAGTCCGCCCAGCTCGTACTGTTTCTTCGCCAGGTTGGTGCCGCTCACACCGGCCAGGTCCGGAGCATGCTCGGCGTAACCGCGTGCGGCGGCGGCCAGCGCGACAAGCTCCTCGATCTCCGCCGGCGGCACCAGCAGTGCCTCGGCAATCCGGCGGACGTCCTCCGGGGCAGCCGCTGTACGGCCTGTCTCGATGCGGGAGATTTTCGGCTGGCTCATCGCCACCCGGGCAGCCAGCACGTTGGCGGTGATCCGTGACTCCTCGCGGCGCGCCCTGAGGCGCTCCCCCACGTCCCTCGCGACCACGCGGGGATTGCCGGGCTCGCGAGTATCAGCCACCGACCCGGGTCCTTCCGTCGTGGTGCGGTCATTGCCCTTTCATCGCAGCGAACGCCTGAGCGAGGAGTTCTGCAGGAATCTCGACGACCTGCTCACCCACCGGCGGAGTGACACCCACGCCGACGGCCGCGTCCGCGGATACCGTGTATCCCTGCACTAAAACTGTTCCGCGGTTTGAGGCATAGATTGTCGGACATGTCCCGTTACTGCACGTGGCGAGAACTTCCACGGCGGTGAGGAGAGAGTCCGACTTTTCTTTTTCGTCCGAGATTGGCATGGTTTCATAGCATACGGACGGCTCGCGCGCAATGCAAACTTTCGACTCATTGTGACTAGTCATGAATATTCTGCTGCCCGCAACTATGGCACTGGTCGGCTATGCAGCCAAGACCCTACCGGGGCACACTTTTCACGAAGTGAAACGGATTGCATTTACCCTGTCACGACTTGCATATTCGAGGGAAGCGCCGCGACGCATCGACTCCTGCATCACTCCCACCGGATGACAGAGCCGTCAGCCCTCACCACACCGTGGTCTCGGATAGGGGTTCCCCATGTCGTCACAGCTCGCCTTATCGATCGAACCCTGGGCGCCCGGCGCGCAAAGCCTGCTCTACCTGGTCGTCGCCGCCGGGTGCCTGCTCCTCTCCCTCTCACTGATCAAGACCGTGCTGGTCCCGATGGGAGCCTTGCTCCGGGCCGCCGCCGCGGTCGCCGTCGTGGCCCTGGCGCTCCTCACCGCACTCCTGCTGGTGGTCGCAGCCCTGATCGGCGGCCTCCGATGACCGCCACCTCGGTTCTCGACCTGACCGTCTTCGCGGTCGTCGCCTTCCTGGTGGTCCTCTTCCTCGTCGTCGAGATCACCTCAGCGGTGCTGCCGGTGCTCATCGTGATCACCATGGTTCCCCGCGAGGACCGCCGCGAGCTGGCCGAGCTGCTCGCGACGATCGACAGCTCCCGGCGCCTGCGCCTCTGGAGCGCCCTGCGAGCCGCGGTCCGGTCGAGGCGCACCCTGCGAGCCGCGGCCCGGGCGAGGCGCACCCTGCTGCTCAGCGGTAGATCGCCCGGTTCGCCGCGCTGATCACCGCCCGGTAGGCCGACCCGGTGACCGCCCGGTCCCGCGCCAGAGCCGCCCGCGCCGCGTTCGCCCCCGGTGCGCCGTGCACACCGCCACCCGGATGCGCCGACGCGCTACCCATGTACAGCCGGTCCACCGGGGTGTCCGGCCGGCCCAGCCCGGGGATGGGCCGCAGGAACAACTGCTGGAACGCCGCCGACGTTCCGCCGCCCAGTGCGCCGCCGACAAGCGACGGGTTCTCCCGTTCCATGTCCGCGGGTGAGAACACGTTGCGGCCCACCACCTCGTTCAGGAAGCCCGGCGCCTGCGCCTCGATCACCGACTCCATCCGCTCCACCTGCTCGGCCATCTCGTCGGCCGACCAGGACTTACGGTGCGGCAGATGGGTGTACGCCCACAGCGACTCCGTGCCCTCCGGCGAGTGTTCCGGGTCGGCGGTGGTCATCTGCCCCAGCAGGATGAACGGGTCCGGCGGCAGTTCGCCCTGTGCCAGGTGAGCCGAATAGCGGGTCAGGCCGTTCAGGTCGGCGCCCAGGTGCACGGTGCCGGCACCGGCGGCTGCCGGGTTCTTCCACGGCATCTTCGTGCGCACGGCCCAGTCCACCTTCAGGGTCGCGCCGTCCCAGCGGAAGTGCGCCAGGTCCTCGACCACCCGCGGCGGCAGCCAGCGCTCGCCGACCAGGTCCAGGAACAGCGCCGGGGCGGGCACGTCGGCGATCACCGCGCGCCGGGCCCGCCAGTCGCGGCCGTCGGCGGTACGGGCGCCCATCGCCCGGCCCCGCGCCACCAGGATCCGAGACACCGGAGCGTTGTAGACGATCTCCCCGCCCCGCTCGGTGAGCCGTTTCACCAGCGCCGCGGTGATCTCCTGCGCCCCGCCGACCGGTACGGGCCAGCCGTACTCCTGGCCGAGCATGGTGAGCAGCCAGCCGTAGACGCCGCCGCCGGCCTCCTCGGGTGACAGGTCGGTGTGCAGGGCACAGCCGGCCAGGGCGAGGGTCGCGCCCTCACCGTCGAACAGCTCCGAGCCGAGCTCGCGGACGGAGAGCACCAGCCGCCGGGCGAGCCGCAGCGAGCCGCCCACCCCCAACTGCCGGGCCAGCCCCAGGCCGTTGCGGACCGGCGGGAACGGGGTGAAGAGCGTGTCCAACATCTGCCGGGACACCGAGCGCCAGTCGTCGTACGCATGCTTCCAGCGCTCGCCGTCGCCCGGAGCGAACCGCTCCATCGACGCCATCGTGCGCTCCAGATCGCGGTTGATCGTGGCCGCACGGCCGTCCGGCAGCAGGTGGGTGAGCACATCCGGAGCGTGCGTCCAGCGCAGGCCCTGCTCGTCCAGGCGCAGCGAGCGCATCACCGGCGACGCGAAGCCCAGTGGGTAGAACGAGCTGAACAGGTCGGAAAGGTAGCCGGGGGCCGTCACGAACCCGGAGCGGACCGCACCCCCGGGCTGCGGTGTCGCCTCCAGCACCCGCACCGACCAGCCGGCGTCCGCCAGCAGATTCGCGGCCACCAACCCGTTGTGGCCGGCGCCGATCACGATCGCATCCACATTCTCCACAACCGAACGCTACCCACCGGGGCCGCGTTTAGGCCCGCCACGACCGGGCACCCTTTGAATCATGGAAGCCGAGCTTCCGCAGACGTGATCAAAAATCACCAAGCGTTCGCACCCAGCGTTTCGCGCACGAGCGTTTCGCACACAAAGCGTGAGGAGTACCGCGTGAGTACGGTTACCGAATTCGTCGACGTCAACGTCCCGGTACGCGCCGCTTACAACCAGTGGACCCAGTTCGAGGAATTCCCGCGGTTCATGGAGGGCGTCGAGGAGATCAAGCAGATCGACGACACCCACACCCACTGGAAGACCGAGATCGCCGGCATCCGCCGCGAGTTCGACGCCGAGATCACCGAGCAACTGCCTGACGAGCGCGTGGCCTGGCACTCCACCGACGGCGAGAAGCAGGCCGGCGTGGTCACCTTCCACCGTCTCGACGACACCCACACGCGGGTCACCGTCCAGATGGACTTCGACCCACAGGGCTTCGTCGAGACGGCGGGCGACAAACTCGGCGTCATCGACCGCCGGGTCAAGGGCGACCTGCACCGTTTCAAGGAGTTCATCGAAAGCCGCGGCGGCATCGAGACCGGTGCCTGGCGCGGCAATGTGGATCGCCCCGGAATCTGATTTCTCTGTCTGAAACGGCCGCCTTCGGGCGGCCGTTTTCGGTGCCTTCGGGCGGTCATTTTCGGACGGCCGTCTATTTCAAGCGGCCGCTTTCAGGGTGGACGCTGATTCCGGGCGGCCGTTTCGCGGGCCTGGTGGTGGGTATGCGAAAAGTCATGACTGATCGCGAGAACGACGGCGTCTGGCGCGACGAGGAACGGCTTCCGCTCGAAGAGCTGAACCAGGCGATGGCGACGTGGGACACCGACGGCCAGAACGACACGACCGACAACGACTCCGGCCAGGAAGATCCTTCGACCGATCGCCGCCCGAGCACGACGGGCATCACCGGGCCGCACTGAGTCATCCTTTTAAAGATCAACACCTATTTAGTACGGTCGGCGCAAAGTACCCGGAGTACCACGGCCCCCTCCGTGCCACGCCAGCTTGTCGCCCGGCCTCCGGGCTGACCTGCCGGGGCACGGGCCGGGCCGCGCCACGTTCCGGCGCGCACAGCCCAGGTCCAGTCGCCAACCGCGCGGCGGGCGCTAGCTGAGATCCGGTTTCTCCTGGCCCGCGCGGCGCAGGGTCAGGTGGCCGAGCCCGCCCTTCACCCTGACCAGGTAGCGGTCGGCCGCCCGGGCGTAGCCCCGCTCCCGCAGCACGGTCCCGGCCGCGGTGCCGTTGTTGACGGCCCAGGGCGTCTCCACCGAGCCGGCGCCCTGATCGAACCGGATCTTGAAGGGCGCCGCCGTCCGCGCGACCAGCACCGCGGTGCCGATCCCGCCGGTGAACGTCACCGGCACCGTGCCGACCGGGTCGGAGAGCCAGACCTCGGCGAGCCCGGACGCGCCGAGATCAACCCGGGCGACCCGGCCCTTGCGCAGTTGCAGTTGCTGCTCCCCCGCACCGGCGGGCAGCCGGATGTCCCATCGGACGTCACGGTTCAGCACGATCCGGACCTCGTCCAGGCCGTCGCGCCCGGTACCGCGCAGGCGTACCGCGACCCGGCCACCGTGGCGGCTCACCACCGGTGCGACGCCGGAGTCGGGTCCGGTACTGATCCGATACAGCAGGCCCGGGAGGGTCGCGAACTGAACGCGTACCCGGCTCGCCGCGTCACCCAGCGTGAGCCACGCTCCGGTCCGGTCCTGCAGCGGACCGGCCAGAACACGGTCCGGCTTAGTGGGGAACGGATGCGGCGGCACCTGCTCGGACCCGGAACAGGCGACCGGCCCGAACAGCAGGAACAGGCTGGTGACGAACGCGCTTGAGCGACGTCGACGCAAGGCGGGAGGCACCATCGGTCAACGGAGAATCGGCCGAACGGGTGACGGCAAACCGCACTTATCGCGCCACACTGTCCGAGTGCGATCTGCCGGTTTCCTCTCTGAGCGTCAGCGCCGCCTCGCGTGGCTGGGTTTTTTCCTAGCCTCGTTCCAGGCCCCGCTGGCCGCGAAACTGATCGATGACGCCTCGTGGTTCTTCGCTGTCGTCGTCGCCCTCGTCGTCGCCACGGTGATCGTGGCCGACGACGCCCAGCGCCGCCAGCCCGAGGTCGCCGACTACCAGGAGTGACCGGGCAACGCTTCGTGCCCCGGTCGCCCACGGGTGCGCCGGCGCTCTTTCAACTCCGCTTCGTAGAGATGTCGCCGCCCCTGCGCGAGCTGATCACGCGCGTCCCGTTCCACCGCGCGGAACTCGGTGTAGTACCCGTCGTCGTACTCCTCGACGATCTGGAACGTCCACCGCCCCGGGATCACGTTGCGCCCGATCAGCTCGTGCTCGATCCGCTCCGCAACGTCGGCGTGCCCCGCCTTCCGGAACAGCGAGACGGCCTCGTCCAGCATGAAGTCGGCGGTCCCGGTCAGCTGATGCAGCGAGTAGAGGTGCCCCCGCACCCGCTCCACCGTCTCCAGCGCCTCACTCAGCTTCCCGAGCGCCTCCACCGTGACGTCATCCAGCCCTTCCGGCCGCCGATGCCCGGCATCCGGCCCGTCCTCCCGCCGGTCTCCCGCTTCGGGACCACCCTCACGCTGTTCTCCCGCTTCCGGACCACCCTCCCGCCGGTCTCCCGCTTCCGGACCACCCTCACGCTGATCTCCCGCTTCCGGACCACCCTCCCGCCGGTCTCCCGCTTCGGGACCACCCTCACGCTGATCTCCCACGTCTGAACCGCCCTCCCGCCGGCGTCCTCGCGCCGGCCTGCCCGGCGTCCTCGCCATTTCCCCACCGGAACGGGTTCAACCGACCTGCACCTGTACGGGAAACCGTTCTCGACCCGTGGCTCCATAACGTTTCCCTCATGAATGGCCTGTTCAGCAACGCCGCCGCCCGCGCTGCTCAGCGCTCCGCCCACGCTTCGCTCGCCGACCTGACCGCCGCAGTCGGCGTCAGTGGTTTCGCCGCCGCCCAGGACAACCCCGGCCTCATGTCGGTGATCGACCAGCACGCCGCCGGTGTCCGGGACAGTCTGGACGCCGACATCCGCCCGCTGACCGCCATCCTGCTCGCCGCCTACGCCGAGGGTGTCCGCGACGCCGCCTTCCAGCACGGCTGGAACGCCCCCGAGGGCCCCATCGACTGGACCCTCAACGACTGGGTGCTCCGCCGCCTCCTCGCCGTCTGCGAACTGGCCCGCACCCTCCCGACGACCCGCTGATCCGCTGACCCAGCCAGCGGGACCCCAGTCAGGCTGACGCAGCCCGGCTCACGCAGCCCGGCTGACCAGCCGGGCACACCCGAGACCGTCCGAAAACGGGGCCGGCACCGATCCAGGTGCCGGCCCCGCCTCACGTCCACCACCGATCACGGCGCCGGCCGCGCGACCGCTCAACTCTTCCCGGGCCGCCGCTCACCGGTCCGGTCATCGTCCTCGGCACCTGCGGCGATGACCTGCGTCCGCTCCGGTTCCGGCAGCGGCACCACCTGCGTGCGGTCCCCGTCGTCCGAGGGCTCGATCACCACGGTCCGCTCGGGCCCCGGAATCCGGACCAGACTCGACCTCTTCACGTCGGACCCTGACGTGACGACCACAGTCTCGTCCTCTTCCCCGGCCCCCATGATCATCGTCGTGTCGGCCGCGTCCTCGTCCCGCCGAACCCCGGTGTCGACCGTCGTGTCGGCCGCGTCCTCGTCCCGTCCAACCCCCGTGTCGACCGTCGTGTCCGCCGCGTCCTCCCGCCGAACCCCGGTGTCAACCGTGTCGTCCTCACCCCGCCCCGGCCCGGCCGCGACATCACCGCCCGCGACATCGCCGCCCGCCTTCGCACGGGTCTCGACCGTTTCGTCATCACCGGCCGGCTCAATCGCTTCAGAGCCAGAACTCCGGACGACAGTCGGCTCGTCGTCAGGCTCGTCGAAGCCCGGGATCAGATGCGGCCGATCGTCCCCACGTGCCACCGGCGCCGCGATCACCTGGGTCTCGTCCGCCGCCAGCTCCTGCGCCCGCCGCTCCTCGGCGGCTCGCCGAGCGGCCTGGGCCCACTTCTCCGCCTCGGCCCGGCGCTCCTCCTCGGCCCGCCGTTCCTCGGCGACCCGGCGCTCCTCCGCCACCCGCGCCTCTTCGGCACGGCGCGTCTCCTCGGATCGGCGCTTCTCCTCGGCCGCCCGGGTCTCCTCCGCGAGGCGCGCCTCCTCGGCACGGCGTGCCTCTTCGGCACGACGGGCCTCCTCCGCCAGCCGCGCCTCTTCCGCACGACGGGCTTCCTCTGCCGCGCGGGCCTCCTCCGCCAGCCGAGCCTCTTCGGCCTTGCGCGCCTCTTCCTCGGCCGCCTTGCGGTCGCGCTCCTCCGCGTAGGCCTTGGCCTGCTGCCGGATCGCCGCGGACTCGGTGGCCGCGCGGTCGAGCCAGCCCTCCCACCGCTGCTGCATGGGCCGGATCAGCCCGCCGCCGACACCGACGATGATCACCCCGGCCACGGTGGCCAGGATCGTGATCAGCAACGGGCGGGTCACCGACGTGGCGATGCCCACCTGGTCGAGGGCCGCGATCACGCCGAGGGTCACGATCACCGCGGCGACCACCTTGGCGAGCACCCGCGCGTAGCCGAGGTCGCCCAGCGCCGCGACGATCAGGTCGTGGGCGGCGCCCGCGATCGCGGCCGCGACCACCAGGACGACGACGGCGACGAACACCTGCGGCAGCCATGCGATCAACCCGTTGAGCAGGTCGCTGACCGGGTTGGGTCCCCACAGCCCGAAGGCGATCTGCACAGCGATCAGCAGCACCACGAAGAACGCCACCCGCGCGCAGACGTCACTGGCGCTCGGCGCCTTACCGCGGAACAGCCTCCCGGCGGGCCCTCGGGTGACGGCCCGGTCGAACCCGATCCGGCGCAACGCCTTGCCCGTCACGGTGCGGGCCAGTCGCGCCAGCAGGTAGCCGACGATCAGGATCGCCAGGAACGCCAACGCGAACGGCAGGAACAACACCACCGACCGCCAGAGATCGCTCAGTCCACGGCTAAGCCCGTCCTGGGTCATCCGCCCTCCTTCGCTCCGCGCGGCCGGTCCCAGCGAACCACAGGACACTGGATTACCACGCGCCTGCGACAACTTCTCCCGTCCGGCCCCCATCGGAAACACCAACCTCGATGAAACAACGGGCGACCGGCGGAAAAGTGAAGCCACGGGCGACCGGCGGAAAAGTGAAACAACGGGCGACCGGCGGAGAAGTGAGGCCACGGGCGACCGGCGGGACAGGTGCAGCAACAGGCGACCGGCAGGAAAGATGAAGCGACGGGCGACCGGCAGGAAAAAGGCGGCCAATCAAGATCAGAGAGTTCGCGATCACACACCCTGTGTCACTTCACGCGCAGTCATGCACGGGACAGATGGCGCCGACCGTCAATTATCGGACGGACGGCCGGTGTGACATCGTACAAACGGACCACTCGGGATAGGCTTTCCGCATGGTCGGCTCGGGAGGGATCGGGCCGGGCGGGCTCCGCCCGGCGGCGCTCTCGGCGTTGCCCGTGCAGGCCGTCGGGGCAGAGCACACCGGCAAAGGCTGCGCGGCACTGGTGCACGCGTTCGACTGGTCGACGACCTCACTCGGGCCCATCACGCGGTGGGATCCGGCGGTCCGGGCGGCCGTCGAGCTGATGCTCGCCTCCCCGGTTCCGATGATGCTCACCTATGGCGCCGACTTCGTCGTCCTCTACAAC
Organism: Actinoplanes sp. GCM10030250; assembly: GCF_042666575.1. NCBI lineage: Bacteria > Bacillati > Actinomycetota > Actinomycetes > Micromonosporales > Micromonosporaceae > Actinoplanes > Actinoplanes sp. GCM10030250. The sequence continues at coordinate 64,583 of NZ_JBHTDO010000034.1, forward strand.
GACGCCTACGCCGAGGTGCTCAACGCTCTGCATCCGACCACGCTGGGCCGCCCGGCAGCGGAGGCCTTCGGTGAGGCCTGGCTGCAGCCGGGGATGGGCGATGTCATCGCCCGCGTCTTCCGGTCCGGCCACGCGGTGCTCGAGCCGGAGAGCCAGGTGCCGATCACCCCGGGCGGGACGGAGCCGGCTTTCTACACCCAGGGCCACTCCGCCGTACGGGACTCGCGCGGCTCGATCGCCGCCGTCCTGACCGTGGCCGCCGAGACCACACAGGTGATACACCGCCTGCAGAGCCTCGGTGAGCTGACCGCCCGACTGGCCGGCGCCCTGACCATCGACGACGTCACGCGCGTCGTCCTCACGTACGCGATGGCCTCTTTCGATCTTGATCATTGTGTTTTCGCTGTCGACGACGGCGTGGCCTACCGATATGTCCGCCGGATCCGCGGCGAGATGCTGGACGAGGCCGACGAACGTCTCCCACCGGTGTGGCGGCGCGTCAGCGCTGATCCGGCGGCGCCGCTGGTGGCCGCGGCAGAGACCGGGCGCGCGACGTTCGTCGCCGACGGTGAGCCGCTGCACGCGGTGGCGAACGATCGGCACGAGCGGCGGATCCGTGCCCTCGCCGCGCTGCCACTGCGCACCCCGTCCGTTCGCGGCGCCCTCATCATGGGTTTCCGCCGCGCGCACATCTGGCTGCCCGCCGAGCGGGCGCTGCTGAAGGCGACCACCGAGCTGGTCGCGCAGGCCGCCGAGCGGGCCCGGCGGTTCGAGGCGCAGCACGGCACCGCGCAGTTGCTGCAGCGCAGCATGCTCCCGGAGCACCTGCCCGAGCTGGACACGTTCCGGATCGCGGCCCGTTACGACGTCGGTGTCGACGGCAATGCCGCCGGCGGCGACTTCTACGACGCGTTCCACCTGCTCGACGGCCGTCTCGCGATGGTGCTGGGCGACGTGGCCGGGCACGACGTGCGTGCGGCCGCGGTGATGGGCCAGGTCCGTGCCGCGCTGCGGGCGCTGGCGCTCACCGATCCGGCACCGCCGGGCGTGTTGGCCGGGCTCGACCGGCTGGTGGGTTCGCTCGGTGCGGAGTCGCGCAACGAGGAGATCTTCGTGACCGTCGTCTACGGGGTGCTCGACCCGTCCGACGGCACGATCACCCTGGCCAGCGCCGGTCACCCGCCGCCGGTGCTGCGCCGCGCCGGGCACGGCGGCGGGCCGGCGACGGCCGAGCTGGTGAAGGTGCCACCGGGTGCCCCGCTGGGCCTGGGCGGCCGCTGGCAGACCGGGACGCTGCGCCTGGAACCGGGCGACAGCATCCTGATGTTCAGCGACGGCGTGGTGGAGCGCCGCGGCCGTCCGCTCAACGACGGGCTGGACGCGCTCGTCGCCGCCACCGGCGCCTCGAAGAGCGGGGATCCGCGCAACCTGTGCTCGCTCGCCACCGCCGCTGTCGAGGGCACCACCGACGACGACGTGGCGGTGCTGGCGGTGGAGCACGCGGTGGCGATGAGCCGGTCCGCGACGACACTGGTGCCCGCCGAGCCGACCGGGCCGAGCCGGGTGCGGCAGTGGATGTCGACGCGCCTGCGGGACTGGTCGGTGCCGGAGCCGGTGATCGGCGCGGCGATCCTGTGCACCAGCGAGCTGACCACCAACGCCCTGCTGCACGCGGGCACACCGGCGCAGGTGCACATCGACCTGAACGCGGAGCGGCTGCTGGTCTCGGTCGCCGACACCGGCACCCGGGGCAGCGTGATCCGGGCGCAGACCGACACCCTCGCCAGCCGGGGCCGCGGGCTGGGCCTGATCGAGGAGCTGAGCGACTCCTGGGGCACCGATCCCACTGTGCGCGGCTCCACAGTCTGGTTCGAGATCCTGCTTCCGGGTAATGCGAGGGCATGAGGCCCGGAGTTCTGTTCGACGTCGACGGCACGCTGATCGACACCACCTACCTGCACGCCGTCGCGTGGTGGGAAGCGCTGCGGCAGCACGACCGTGACGTACCGATGGCGAGCATCCATCGGGGCATCGGGATGGGCTCCGACAAGCTGCTCGACCACCTGCTCGGCACCGACCGGGACCACGACGCGGACGAGCAGATGAACACCGCGCACGACGTGCTCTACGGGGCCTGGTGGGAGCGGCTGCGGCCGCTGCCGGGTGCGGCCGATCTGGTACGGGCGGTGGCCTCCCGCGATCTCGCCGTGGTGCTCGCCTCGTCGGCGAAGGGCACGGAGCTCCAGCGGCTGCGCCGGGTCCTGGGCGCGGACGACGTCATCACCGCGGCCACCTCGTCGGCGGACGCCGAGGAGAGCAAGCCCGCCCCGGACATCCTGCAAGCGGCGCTGGAGCAGTCGGACGTCGATCCGGAGCGGGCGGTCTTCGTCGGCGACGCGATCTGGGACGTCGAGGCCTCCGGCAAGCTGGGCATTCCGTGCATCGGCCTGACGTGCGGCGGCACCAGCGAGGCCGAGTTGCGTGCGGCCGGTGCGATCGCGACGTACGAGACCCCCGCGGCTCTCCTGCACGACCTTGACGCCTCCCCCATCTCCCGTCTCGGATAAAAAGGCACAAATGCAACTGTCCGATGTGGTGTTCGCTCTGATCGGGGTGGGCGCCCTGCTCGCCGGTATCCTCCCTCGCCTCGTGGAGCGCCGCCCGCTCTCGATGCCCATCGCGTTCCTCGGCCTGGGCATGCTGGTCTTCGGCCTGCCCCTCGGCCTGCCCGAGTCGAATCCTCTCGAGCACGCCAAGCTCACCGAGCACCTGACCGAGGTCGGCGTGATCGTCGCGCTGATGGGTGCCGGCCTGAAGATCGACCGCCCGTTCGGCAGGCGGCGCTGGGCGTCGACCGGGCGCCTGCTGATCATCGCCATGCCGATCACGATCGCGGCCACCGCACTGCTCGGCTGGTGGTGGGCGGGCCTGGTGCCGGCCTCGGCGCTGCTGCTCGGTGCCGCGATGGCGCCGACCGACCCGGTGCTCGCCTCCGACGTGCAGGTGGGTGAGCCGACCGACGAGGAGGACTCCGAGGACGAGGTACGGTTCGCGCTCACCTCCGAGGCCGGGCTCAACGACGGCCTGGCCTTCCCGTTCGTCTACGCCGCGATCGCCATCGCCCAGTACGGCCTCGCCCCGGCCGGCTGGTTCGGCGACTGGGTGCTCGAGGACGTCCTCTACAAAGGCGCCGTGGGCCTGATCGGCGGCCTGCTCATCGGACGGTTGCTCGGCAAGCTCTTCTTCCGGGCGAAGCGGGACGAGCTACGGCTCTCCCGGCACTCCGAGGGTTTCCTCGCACTCGCCGCGACGTTCCTGGCGTACGGCGCCGTGGAGGTGGCCGGCGGCTACGGGTTCCTGGCCGTGTTCGTGGCCGCCCGGGCGATCCGCGCCGCGGAACGGTCGCACGAGTACCACCAGATCCTGCATGACTTCGCCGAGCAGACCGAGCGGCTGCTGACCGTACTGTTGCTGTTGCTTCTCGGTGGTGCCGTCGTCGGTGGCCTGCTGGCACCGCTCACCTGGCAGGCCGCTCTGGCCGGCCTGGTCCTGATCTTCGTGGTCCGCCCACTGTCGGCGTTCGCGGCCCTGCGGGGCGCACCCGGGAGCACCGCGGAACACTGGGTGATCGCGGCGTTCGGGATCCGTGGCATCGGCTCGTTTTATTACCTTGCGTATGCAATGACGCACGCCGATTTTCCCGCCGCGGACCTCGTCTGGGCGACCGCGGGATTCGTGGTCGTCGTGTCCGTCGTGCTGCACGGAATCGCCGCAACCCCGGTAATGCGTCACCTGGATCACTCAGCTGCTCACCGTGTGTAGTAGTTTTCTGCTCTAAACCGGACAATGAACCGTGCGGTGGTGACGAAGCGTTATCAGTGCCGTAGAGTGCTCAAGCAACTGGGGATGTCCACAACGGAGCGGCTCATGCGGATCAGAGGCTATGCACCCTTGACACCTTGCTGGGTGGAGCTGGCGAGTGCGGACCCCGCACGCGCGGCAGAGTTTTACGGAGAGTTGTTTGGCTGGGAGTCAGCGGGTGATCGGTTCAAGCTCGGGGGACGCGCCGTCGCCGGCCTCACCCGCAGCCGGCTCGACCGGCCTGACGGCTGGCTGACCCATCTCAGCACCCCCGATCTGGAGGAGACCCTCGAGCAGGTCGCTCTCTCCGGCGGGCACTGCCTGAGCCACCCTGCCGAGGCACACGGCGGACGGCGCGCGGTCGTCGCCGACCCGTCCGGCGCCATCATCGCCCTCTGGCAGGGGCACGACTTCGCCGGCGCACAGGCCGGCGGCGAACCGGGCACGATGTCGTGGCCGGAACTCATCACCGACGACCCGAACGCCGCCGCTCGTTTCTACGGCTCCGCCTTCGGGTGGCTGCTGCGGCACGAGTTCGGCAACGGCGAGTGGCTCAACCACGGCCACGACGCCATCGCCGGCCTGGCGACCGGTTACCGCGGTGCGTGGTGGCGCGCGGCCTTCCAGGTCGACGACATCGAGGCCGCGGCCGACCAGTGCGAGCGGCTCGGCGGCACCATCGTCAGCCAGCCCGCCGAGGCCGGGCTGACCGCCTTCGCCGAGCTCGCCGACCCGTTCGGTGCTCGGTTCACGGTGGCGGCGCCGGTGCATCACCCGGTCGAGTTGACCGTGTCTCTGGGCAGTCTTCCCGCATGGGAGTGACCTTCCCGGGGTAATGGCACAGGCGTTCGAGTTCACGACCGCGAGGTTACGACCGGAAGGACGGCGTCATGGCCGACCAGACGAGCGCCGATAACAGCAACACGATCAAGGACCCCGACGACTGGACGACCGGCGAGGAGCCGGCGACCGGAGCGCAGGAGTCGTACCTTCGTACGCTCGCGTCGGAGGCGAACGAGGAGGTCCCCGACGACCTCAGCAAGGCGGACGCCTCCCGCAAGATCGACGAGCTCCAGGAGAAGACCGGCCGGGGACGCTGACCCCGGCTCGCAGGGCCGGCCCGTTCGGGCCGGTCCTTCTCTTTGCTCTTCGTGTCAACTTCGGTTGACATAGTGGTGGCGTCAACGTACGTTGACAGTATGACCGAAGCGACCGACCTCGCGGCCGCCGCGAGCAGTGCCGACCCACGGGTGGGGCTGCGCGCGGTGGTGGCACTGCGCCGTCTCCTGGAGGGCCTCGAGCGCCTCCAGGTGGCCAACGCGCGCTCCAAGGACTGGTCCTGGCAGGAGATCGCGGACGCCCTCGAGGTGACCCGCCAGGGCGTACACAAGAAGCACGCGAAGCTGATGCCGATGCCGGACCCACGGGAGAGCTGAGATGTTCGAGCGATTCACCAAGGAAGCCCGCGCCATCGTGATCGGCGCGCAGGGGCAGGCCCGGGCCCTCGGCCACGAGACCATCGGCACCGAGCACACCCTGCTCGCGCTGCTGGCCAGTGAGAACGGGTCGGTTCGCGAGGCCGTTCGGGACAACGGCGTCGACCGCGACTACGTGCTGGCGGCGATCATCCGGCACGTCGGGGACCACAGCGAGGCGGCCACCATCGCGGACCGGGACGCCGAGGACGCCGCGGTGCTCAAGTCGATCGGCATCGACCTGGAGGCGGTGCGCGCCGCGATCGAGGAGAACTTCGGCGCCGGCGCACTGCACCTCCCCCGCCCGGCACCGAAGAAGAGGGGGATCTTCGGCCGCTTCTCCGCCGGGTCGGGGCACGTGCCGTTCTCACCCCGCAACAAGAAGGTGCTCGAGCTGTCGCTGCGTGAGGCCATCCGGCTCAAGCAGAACTTCATCGCCCCGGAGCACATCATGCTGGGCATCCTCCGCGAGGGGCAGGGCCTCGCGGCCATGATCCTCTCCGAGCGCGACGTCGACTTCAGCGCGCTGCGGACAGAGCTGGCCCGCTCCTTGGGAGCCCGCGCCGCCTGATCGTCAAAGACGCAGGCGCATAGCCGGGTCCGGGGTGCGCCGGAAGCCGAGCGACTCGTAGAGGGACTCACCCTCCACCGAGGCGCGCAGGTCGACAGTGCGCACCCCACGCTCCCGGAACCAGTCCAGCAGGGCTGTCATGCAGGCCCGCGAATACCCCCGCCGGCGCATGTCGGTGTCCGTGGAGACGCTGAAGACGTACCCGGCCAGGCCTTCCGGATTGCCGGGACTACCGAGCCGCTCCTCGACGACACCGACGGCACAGGCGGCGAGCCCGGTGCCGTCCGGCCTCTCCACCACGAACGCCACGAGCGTCGGCGACGGCTCCGGAAGCCGCCTGGCCAGCGATTTCCGGGTCGGCTCGCACCAGTCGTCGGTCCAGTCGGCACCGGCAAAGGTGCGCAGCATGACCGCTCGCAGGCGGACCAGCTCCGCGGCGTCGTCTTCCCGTGCTCTGCGGATCTTCACGACTGAGACCATAGTCTCGTTGTTTGTTTCAGATTTTAAGGAGTACGGTTCGGGCATGGCCAAACCGCTCACCAAAACCCAGCTCCAGCACTGGCGCACCTTCCTCGAGAGCTCCTGGGCATTGCACACCCGGCTCGAGGACGAGCTGCGGGCGGACACCGGCCTGAGCATGAACGACTACCACGTCCTGATCGCCCTCACCGACGCCCCCGGCCGGCGGATCCGGATGGGCGAGCTGGCCAACCGGCTGGTGCTCTCCCCGAGCCGGATCACCTACCAGATCAGCTCCATGATCAAGCGTGGGCTGGTCCGCAAGGAGCCCTGCCCCGACGACGGGCGCGGCTATGAGGCCGTGCTCACCGACGAGGGCCTCGCCGCATTGCGCGCCGCCGCCCCGGCCCACCTGGAGACCGTCCGCTCGAGCTTCATCGACCTCCTCGACGACGAGGAACTCGCCGTCATCGGCCGCGTCTTCGCGAAAATCAGGAAGGTGTAACCATGCCCGCCATCACCGTCGACGACGTCCTCGTCCTGCCGCGCCTGCCCCGGCTCGACCCGATGACCGACTTCCGCCCGGTCCGCCGCCTCACCACCGCTCCGCAGGGCTACGAGGGTGAGGGCTTCCCGGTCCGTCGGGCCTTCGCCGGCGTACCGATGACCGAACTTGATCCCTTCATCCACCTCGACCAGATGGGCGAGGTGGACTACGCGCCGGGCGAACCGAAGGGCACTCCCTGGCACCCTCACCGCGGCTTCGAGACCGTCACCTACATGATCGACGGGATCATGGACCACCAGGATTCCCTCGGCGGCGGCGGCTCGATCACCAACAGCGACACCCAGTGGATGACCGCCGGTTCCGGCATCCTGCACATCGAGGCACCGCCGGAGCACCTGGTCACGAGCGGCGGCCTCTTCCACGGCCTCCAGCTCTGGGTGAACCTGCCCCGCGCCGCCAAGATGATCGACCCGAAATATCAGGATATCCGCGGCCATTCCTCCGCCTTGCTGACCACACCCGACGGCGGCGCACTGATCCGCGTCATCGCCGGCGAGATCGCCGGCCACTCCGGACCGGGCTCGACCTTCACCCCGATCAACCTCGCCCACGTCACCCTCCAGCCCGGGGCACGCCTCGACCTGCCCTGGCAACCGTCGTACAACGCCCTCGTCTACACCCTCTCCGGCGAAGGCTGGGCCGGCACCGACCTCCGCCCGATCAAGCTCGGCCAACTCGCCACCCACGGCCCCGGCGACGCCATCCGCCTCGAGGCGAAGACCGAACTTGATCTCTTCATCATGGGCGGCCAACCAATCCGCGAACCGGTCGCGCACTACGGCCCGTTCGTCATGAACACCCAGGCCGAACTGAAGCAGGCCTTCGAGGACTTCCAAAAGGGCCGCCTGGGCGTCATCCCCGCCGCCCGCCTACCCCACACCGACTGAGGCAGGCGTTTCCCTCACCCTTTCACCCTTTTCTGGTACGACCGACGAACAGCTCTGCCCCCGCGCAGCGACCCAGGAACGTGGTCCCGCCCGTGCCGCCCCCGCCGGGCTGAGCTCAGTGGCCCAGCTCCCCACCCCGGCCCGCCCCGCCACTCCCCGCCCCGCCACTCCTCGCCCCACCCCGCCCCCGCTGAGCGCCAGCCGACCCACCCAGCTGGCCCTGAGCGGGGCATTTCCCGCCGTCGGGCACCGCTCAACGCCAGCCCGCCCACCCAGCTGGCGCCCAGCGGGGCATTTCGCCTCGCCGAGCACCGCTCAACGCCAGCCCGCCCACCCAGCTGGCGCCCAGCGGGGCATTTCGCCTCGCCGAGCACCGCTCAACGCCAGCCCGCCCACCCAGCTGGCACCCAGCGGGGCATTTCGCCTCGCCGAGCACCGCTCAACGCCAGCCCGCCCACCCAGCTGGCGGTGCGACGGCGGGCGAGCTGGGCGAGCTGGGGTAGTAGGCGCACACGTTGGGTTGCGTGCGAGCTGGCTGCGCCTATGACGATGACGTGGGTGGGCGCGCACGGACGGCTTGCGTGTGCGCCTACCACGCTGGGCGCGAATGTGCGTGCGCGCGCATATTTGCGGCGCCGGGGTGGGGCGGTGGGACAGGGTGGGGTGGGTTCGTGGGAGGGACGAAACGGTATGGGGAACGGGTGAGTGAGGGACGGACTGAGGTGGGTTGCGGGTCCTAGGGTGGTCGGCATGGACCGGATGCAGCGTTTTGCTGACGTCGTGGTCCGGGCTGGGGTCAACCTCCAGCCCGGGCAGGGCGTCTTCCTGAACACGGACACCGCACACCTGGAGATAGCGCGGGCGGTGACCGAAACGGCCTATGCGGCCGGCGCGGCCTGGGTCGAGCCGGTGTGGACGGACGGGCCGATGCGGCGGTCAGCGGTTGATCATGCGGAGGTGGGTGCGTTGCGGGCGAGCCGCCCGTGGGCGTTGCAGCGGATGCGGGAGTGGCGGGAACAGGGCGCGGCATCGATTACCCTGATCGGCGACCCGGATCCGCATCTGCTGGACGGCGCCGACCCGGTGCGGGCGGCCGCGTTCCCGCTGGAGGAGATGCGACTGCGCCGTGAGGTGATCCTGGGCGGGTTGCGCTGGACCGCCGTGGGCGCGCCCAATCCGGGCTGGGCCAACCAGGTGTTCGGCGAGCCGGATGTCGAGCGGCTCTGGGAGGCCGTTGCGGTCGCGATGCGGCTCGACGTCCCGGACCCGGCGGCGGCGTGGCAGGAGCGGGCCGCGACGCTCGCCGAGCGCGGCGCGCTGCTGGACAGCCTGGAGCTGACCGAACTGCGCTACGTGGGTGACGGCACCGACCTGACCGTGGGCCTGATCCCGGGCTGCCACTGGACCGGCGGCGGGATGGTCGACGCGGACGGCATCGCCTACCTGCCGAACATCCCCACCGAGGAGGTGTTCACCAGCCCGGACCGGCGCCGCGCGGAGGGCACCATTCGGCTGACCAAGCCGCTGGCGCTCAACGGCCGGTTGGTCACCGGCCTGCGCGCCGAGTTCGCGGGCGGGCGGATCGTCAACGTCGAGGCCGACTCCGGGGTGGAGGCGGTGCGGGCACAGCTCGACTCCGACCCGAACGCCCGCCACCTGGGCGAGGTCTCGCTCGTGGACCGGGACAGCCGGATCGCCCGGGCCGGGATCGTGTTCCACAACACCCTGTTCGACGAGAACGCCGGGTGTCACGTGGCGTGGGGCCAGAGCTTCCCCTTCGCGGTGCCGGGAGGTCTGGGGATGAGCGAGGCGGAGCGTACGGACCTGGGACTGAACACGGCGAGCGTGCACACCGACGTGGTGATCGGCGGGGACGGCATCACCGTGACCGGCACCGGGCCCAAGGGCACCGTCGAAATCATCCGAGACGACGAGTGGGTCCTGTAAGCAGACGAGGACGAGTGGGTCCGGTAAGCAGACTAGTGAGTTCTGTAAGCAGGCGAGTGGATCGGTAAGCGACGATCAGCCCATCATCAACATGGCGGCGGTCCCGAGCAGGACCAGTAGCAGGACCGCAATGAGCAGGCCCTTCTCGGCGGAATCGGCGGTTTCGGGCAAGGGGGTCGTAACCAGCGGCTCGCTGCTCATGAATCCACTCCTCCGCGGGATGGGGGGTTACCGCTCCACGTGCGAGCGGCGGGCGGGAGGCTTACGGTGAGGGCGTCGTCGACCTCGAAGGGGTTGCAGTGCCGCCGCAGGAATGGCTTCTCTCCGCTGCCGAGCGCGGCAACCCGGACACCTCCATACCCACATGGAACACCGGAAACACGGTTGAACCACTTATTCATGGGCAGAATTACTTCGATCGGTTGGTGTCGGAGGTCGAGGCGCTCGAGGAGGGTGATCACCTCTTCTTCACCGACTGGCGGGGTGACCCGGACGAGCAGTTGCGCGACGGCGGGCCGGCCATCGCCGACCTGTTCGCCGGTGCCGCCAAGCGGGGCGTCGTCGTCAAGGGCCTGCTCTGGCGGTCGCACATCGACAAGCTCGCCTACAGCGAGGAGGAGAACCGCACCCTGAGCGACGACATCGAGGCGTCGGGCGGCGAGGTGCTGCTCGACCAGCGTGTCCGGCGGGGCGGTTCGCACCACCAGAAGCTCGTCGTGCTGCGGCACCCCGGCCGGCCGGAGCTCGACATCGCGTTCGCCGGCGGCATCGACCTCTGCCACAGCCGGCGTGACGACCGCGAGCACCACGGGGACCGGCAGGCGGTCCGGATGGCGAAGGCGTACGGGCCTCATCCTCCCTGGCACGACGTGCAGCTGGCCCTGCGGGGACCAGTGGTCGGCGCCCTGGACACCTCGTTCCGGGAGCGCTGGAACGATCCCGCCCCGCTCGACCAGCACGGCCCGATCTCCACGGCCACCGACATGCTGCGGCACGAGGACATGCGCGCCGACAAACTCCCACCGCAGCCACCGGACCCGCCGGAGCGCGGGCCGATGACCGTCCAGGTGCTGCGTACCTATCCCGCGATGCGCCCGGCCTACGGCTTCGCGAAACTCGGCGAGCGCACCGTGGCCCGCGGCTACACCAAGGCCATCAAGCGGGCCCGGCGGCTCGTCTACCTGGAGGATCAGTACCTGTGGTCCACCGAGGTGGCACAGCTGTTCGCCGACTCGATGCGGGAGAACCCCGACCTGCACCTGGTGGCCGTGGTCCCCCGGTACCCGGACGTGGACGGCGCGTTCGCGCTGCCGCCGAACCAGGTGGGCCGCGAGCAGGCGATCGAGCTCTGCCGCAAGGCCGCCGGTGACCGGGTGCACGTCTTCGACCTGGAGAACCACGCGGGGACACCGATCTACGTGCACGCCAAGGTCTGCGTGATCGACGACGTCTGGTCCAGTGTCGGCAGCGACAACTTCAACCGTCGCTCGTGGACGCACGACAGTGAGCTGTCCTGCGCGGTCCTGGACGACACCCGCGACAGCCGGCAGCCGGTGGATCCGGCCGGGCTCGGTGACGGTGCCCGCCGGTACGCCCGGGAGCTCCGCCTGGCCCTGATGCGCGAGCACCTCGACCGGGACGACGATGACGACGCCGACCTGATCGACCCGCACTCGGCCGTGGAGGCGATGACCTCCGCCGCCGACCGGCTGCGAGCCTGGCACGACGGCGGACAGCAGGGGCCCCGCCCGCCGGGCCGGCTGGTCCCGCACGAGACGAACCGGCTCCCCTGGTACCAGCGGTTGTGGGCGACTCCGGCGTACCGCCTGATCTATGACCCGGACGGCCGTCCCTGGCGCGACCGGCGCGCCGGAACCTGGTAGCAAACGCGCACGGAACGCCGGAACCTGGTAGGAAACCGCGCACGGAACGCCGGAACCTGGTAGGAAACCGCGCACGGAGCGGGCTCAGGCGGAGAAGTCCACCCGCATCACCGCACGCCGCGGGGTGGGGCGGCTGACCTCGGTGAACCCCGCCTCGACGAAGATCTTGTGGCTGCCGACGTAGAGCTCACCCCAGCTGTACTCCTGACCGGCGGCCGTGACGATCGGATAGCCCTCGAGGGCCCGGGCCCCGCGCGAGCGGGCGAAGGAGACCGCCGCACCGGCGAGCGCACGGCTGACGCCCCGGCGGCGGAACCCGGTCCGGGTGACGAAGCAGGTCACCGCCCAGACGTCCGGATCGGTACGCGACTCGTCCCGTCCCGCCCACGGCACCCGGGCCGTACCCAGGCGTGGATAGGCCGTCCGCGACTCGACAGCGCACCACCCGGCCGGTTCCCCGTCCACATAGGCGACCAGCCCGCTCGTGGACTCGGCGGACGGATCACCACAGCCGGTCTGCTCGTCCAACCGCCGTGCCCGCTCCTCAGCCGGTACGGCACGCCACTCCGCCGCCGTGATCTTGAACCACTGGCACTGGCACCGGGCCGGCTCACCCCGCGTCCCGAAGATCGTCCGCAGGTCCTCCCGGGAGGCCCGGTTCGCCGGCACCACCGAGATGTCCATGGCCGATGATTTTACGGCCGCCGGGTCAGTTCCCAGTTACGCGGAACCCAGATCGGGGCGCCCGGATCCCCGGCCCGTGCGAGCCCCACCCGCCACGCCCGCATCGGCGGCCGCCCGAGAGCCCACCAGCGGTCCATCAGCGCCGTCGCCACCGCCGTGTACCGCTCGGCGGACGCTCCGGACGCGAGCACCGCACCGTCGGGCAGGATCACCGCTCCGGCCGTACCGCTGTCGTCGAGCAGGGCCAGATAGCTTTGCTCGCGGCCGGGGACCGAGGCGTGCGTGGCCCGGTTGTGCCAGGCGCCGGCCGCGTACCAGAGGTCGCGGTAGGCAAGCGCCTCCAGGGCGGGTGCCCACCTCGCCGCGGCGGCCTCGGTCAGCTCGCCGAGCGCGGCGGCCGGCGGCGGGTGGCTGCCGTCGTGCCGGGCGGAGAGCGGCCCGGCAGCGGTCATGAACCCGGCCGGGCAGACCACCGAGGCGGTGACCGGACCGGGGACGCTGCCACGGACCGCGAGGACCGGGTGCGTGCCGGCGTGCTCGACCGGGGCGACGACGAACCCGCCCGGTTCGAGCCGGTCGAGCCAGTGCGGGGAGAGGCCGGCCACGCCGACGGTCACCACGATCCGGTCGTAACGGCCCTGCGAGCCTCCCGTGTATCCGTCGGCGTTCTCCACCCGTACCCCATTGATCCCTGCCCTTGCCAGCGCGGAGCGCGCCCGGTCCGCGACGTCCTCCTGAACGTCCACGGTGGTCACCTCCGCACCGAGGGTGGCCATCAGGGCGGCGTTGTAGCCGGTGCCGGCGCCGATCTCCAGCACCCGATGGCCGGGCCGCACCTCCAGCGCCTCGATCATGACGGCCATCAGCGAGGGCTGGCTGGAGGAGCTGACCGGAAGGTCCCCGCTCATCTTGGTGACCAGAACGTCGTTGCTGTAGACCGTGGGCAGGTAGTCCGGGTCGGCCGGCAGCACCCGGCGGCCGTCCCGCCGGTGGAAGCCGTCCGGGACGAAGACCTCGCGCGGCACGGCGGCGAACGCCCTGGCCAGCGCGGGCGACAGCGGTACACCGTCGTACCGGATCTGGTCGAGGTAGTGCCGTCTGGCGTCCTCCATGCCTGCAATCTATGCCGCGGCGGCCTCGACCGCCCTGGCAAGGCAGTCCGGCACGTCACCCGCGTGGTACGGCCACTCCGCCGGCTCGATGTTCGCGAGGAACTCCGCGTAGGCCACCGCACCCCGCAACTCCGCCACCGGCCGCAGCAGTTCCACGGCACGCAGGGCGTCACACCCCGGCCAGCGCCCGGCCCACTTCTCCAGGACCTCCCGATCCTCGCTGAGGCGCAACACGTCGAACGCCGGGTTGCCGACCGCCGAGTCACCCCAGTCCACGATGACCGGCGGGCCGTCACCGGCGATCGTGTTGCCGCCGTGCAGGTCGCCGTGGAGCAGCGTGTCCGGCAGCCCGCACGCGGCCACCTCGGCGAACCGGCCGGGCAGCCCGTCGATCAGCTCCGCCAGCCCGGTGATCCCGTCCAGGTACGGCGCGGCCACGTCGACGAACGGCCGCACGCTCAGCCGGCGGTCCGGCACCCCCGCGGCGAGCAGGTCGTCCACCCGTCCGGCGAAGTGCTCCTGGACCGGGTGGAAAGCGGCCGCGATCTCGTCGCACCGCTGCGGACCGGCACCGTACTGGTCCTCGCCGGGCACGTGGGCCAGCAGCGTCCGGCCGTCGTCCCCAGCTGCCAGCACGTACGGCACGAGGCCCGGCACCACCGCGTCGACGAGGCGCAGCACCGCGGGCTCGTGGCGGAAGAACGCCGGCACCTGCTTGAGCCAGGCGGCGGTCGTACCGTCATGGGTGTCCAGGCGCCAGATCGCCGACAGGTTCCAGGTGCGCTGCTGGCGGGCCACCGTACCGGTGATGCCGATCCGGTCCATCGCACCGGCCGCCCAGGCGAGCGACGCTGTGGGACCACCGACCTCCGCGTACGGTGCCCGTCTCGGGTGCGGCGCGAGGTCGGCACCGGCCGGGATCAGCCCGTCCGGGCGCTGCGCGGTCTCCGCGAGATAGGTGACGTGGCCGCCCGGCGGCCGGGGCCGATCGGCGTGCAGGATGCGCAGCACGGTGACGCCGGCACCCGCACCGGCGGTGAACTCGCTCACCTCCTGCCACCAGGGCGTGGTCACCGGAAACGGCGGCAACGCACCGAGCAATACACCTGCCGGGTCGACGAGCACCAGGGAAACGGTTCGGGTCACCGTCGCATTCTCGCCCACAGGTGGTCGCGGTCGGCACGGCCGTGCAGGCGCAGCCGGGCCATCCCCCCGTCCGGGAAGATGTCCAGCCGGACGTGTGTCACCTCGGGGGCCTTGGCGATCCGGAACCGGTGCGGGGTGTCCGGGCGCAGCGCCACCCGCGGGAGCAGCGGGATCCACTCCCGATCGGGACGCCGCTCGTCGCGCCCGGTCAGGGTGGCCGCGCCGGGGGCGTTGCCCTTGAAGTGGCTGGTGTCCAGGTCGGCGAAGCGCAGGCGCGCGGGTGCGGCGAGGCTTACCACGATCCAGTCGTTGGCGTCGTCGCGGCGGCGCGAGGTTTCCCAGCCGTCGCCCATGTTCTGCGCGAGACCGGGCATCAGCATCCGCTGCGGGTGGCCGTAGAACATGTTGCTGCAGTCGACCACCGTGGCGCCGTACTCCGCCGCGGCGACGTCGAAGACCTTCGGCAGCAGGTCCGGGTCGGGCACCACCTCGCCGTGCACCCGCAGCCGGGCCACACCGCCGTCCGGGAAGATCCGCAGCCGGACGTGGGTCCACCGGCGCCGGTCGGTGACCGCGAACAGGTTGCTGCTGTCGCCCTTCAGCGGCGAGCGCGGCAGCACCTCGGCCCAGTCCGCGCCGTCGAGCTCCGCCGGGCCCGGGTAGCCGGGCACCGCGACTGCTTCGACCGATGCGTACGGAGGGTAGTTGCCGGTGAAGAACGCTGTGTCGATGTCGATGCCGTGCATCACCCCGGGCGCACCGAGCCGGACGATCGCGAAGTCGTCACCGGCCTCTCTCCGGCGGCGCGTCTCCCAGCCGTCGTAGACCTGTCCCTTGTGGTCGAACGTCTTCGGCGCGTGCCCCGGCTGATGCGGCAGGACCAGGTGATCGGCGGTGGCGAAGAACTCGTCGTTCGCCGACACGACACCACCGCCGAAGGCTCGTGACGCCAGATCGGGCAGCGCGAGGAAGTCCTCCATCAGTTCTCCCCTCGGATCAAGAACTCTCCGCCGGGCCTCTCGCCCGTCACCCTGCGTCCGCGCAGCCAGGTCGTCGTCACCACACCCCGCAAGACCATTCCGGCGTACGGCGTAACGGGGTTCTTGTGATGCAGGGAGTGCGGATCGACGGTGAACTCCTCGTCCGGCTCGAAAGCGACCAGGTCGGCGTCGGCTCCCACGGCGATCCGTCCCTTCCGGGGCAGGCCCACCAGGTCGGCGGGGCGGCGTGCCATCCAGTTCACCACGTCGGCGAGGGTGTGTCCCCGTTCCCGGGCAGCGGTCCAGATCACCGGAAGGCCGAGCTGCACCGAGGCGATCCCGCCCCAGGCCGCCGCGAAGTCACCGGTGTCCCGCCGTTTGAGGTCCGGCGTGCAGGGCGAGTGGTCGCTCACCACACAGGTGATCAGGCCGTCCGCGAGCGCGGCCCAGAGCAGGTCGGCGTTGGCGGCGTCCCGGATCGGCGGACAGCACTTGAACTCGGTCGCGCCGTCCGGGATCGCCGCGGCGTCGAGAGTGAGGTAGTGCGGGCAGGTCTCGGCCGTCACCCGTACCCCATCTGCTTTGGCCTTGGCCAGAAGTGGCAGCGCGGAGGCCGCGGAGAGATGCAGGATGTGCACGCGCCGGTCCGCGGCGTGGGCCACGTCGATGGCGGTCGCGACCGCGGCGTGCTCGGCGCCGGCGGGCCGAGAGGCGAGAAAGTCGGCGTACGCGGGTGAGCTGTCCGCCGCGCGCAGGTGATCCGGGTCCTCGGCGTGCACCACGAAGAGCGCGTCCACCGCTCGCATCGCCAGCGCCAGCTGTTCCGCGTCGACCGGCGGAAACTCCGGCACACCCGAGTCGGCGAGGAACGCCTTGAAGCCGAACACCCCGCGGTCGTGCAGGCCGGGAAGGTCACCGGCGTTGCCCGGGATCGCGCCGCCCCAGAAGCCGACGTCCACGTGGCACTGCCCGGCCGCCGCCGCCCGCTTGATCGCCAGCGCGGCCGTATTCACCGTGGGCGGAAGGCTGTTCAGCGGCATGTCGACGATCGCGGTGACCCCACCGGCGGCCGCCGCCCGGGTCGCGGTGGCGAAGCCCTCCCACTCGGTACGCCCCGGCTCGTTGACGTGCACGTGGGTGTCCACCAGGCCCGGCAGCAGCGCCGTGCCGCCGAGATCGATCTCCTCGACGGCGTCGATCCCGGTGTCGTAGCCATGGATCGCCACGATCCGCCCGCCCTCGACAGCGATCGCCGCCGCCTGCTCGCCATCCGGCGTCGACACCCGCCGGGACCGCACCACAAGATCCACCATGGGCCGACCCTATCCACGCTTTGTTTCGCCGGGAGCCCATCCGCCCGGGCGGGGATATCGTTACCGGCGGTAGCGGAGTACCGTACCGGGCCATGGTGCGACGGTGGAGGCTGGCGATCCTGACGGTGCTCTGTGGGGCATTGATCGCGGCCGTCAAGCTCGGCGACGGTTCCCCGTGGGGCGCCGCCCTGATTCTGGCGATCTTCCTGGGTTTGGCGTTCGCGGTGTCACCGCAGCTCTTCCCGCGTCCGGAAACCGCCGCGGAGGCCCGCGCGGACGGCCGGCCGGTTGTCTACTGGCGTCCCGGCTGCCCGTTCTGCATCCGGCTCCGGGCGCGGCTCGGCCCGGAGGCGAGCCGCCTGCACTGGGTGGACATCTGGAGCGACCCGGAGGGCGCCGCAGCGGTCCGCGCCATCACCGGCGGTGACGAAACCGTGCCCACGGTGGTGCTGGACGGCGAGGGCTACGTCAACCCCGATCCCGCCTGGGTCCGCGACCGCATCGTCCCCGCCGTCTGAGCGCGCTGATTGTCCGCGGCCGTCTGAGCGCTAGGTGTTGCGCGGCTCGTTCTCGGCGTGAGTCCAGGCGACGAAGCGGTGGTGGAGCTCGGCCGGTGAGCGGCACGGCAGGTCGGCGACGGCCCGGTCCAGGTTGCCCCACATGTACATGGCCAGCGACACCCGATCGGGCTCGCCGGCCAGGGTGGCCCGCGCCGGCGCGCACGGCCACGCGTGCCCGCAGGCCCGGCAGTGCCAGGATGGCCGCTCCCAGACGTGTTCTGGCGCCGCGGCTTTCCGCTTCCACGGCTTGAACGAGATGTAGCGCACTACTGCCTCCCGGGTCCGCCCAGGGGTACTCCCCCCGGAACCCATCAGTTCAGATCGATCTCCATATTGGTTTCCGGGCGGCTCAGCGCGATGAGCTCGTCGCGGGGGAAACCGGCGTCCTCGAACGCTCCACAGTCGAGTCCCCGCAACAGATAACCGGCGAGGGCCCGGGCGGTGGCCGGCTCGTCGGCGATGCCGCTCTCCTGGCGGCCGAGGTAACGGTGCAGCCGTTCGGCAGCGGCGTCCCGGCCGTCGCGGAAGAACGCGTAGGTGGCGGCGTAACGGCTGGGCAGCTGCGCCGGGTGCAGGTCCCAGCCCTGGTAGAAGCCGCGTTCCAGGGAGCGGCGGACCAGGCGGTGGTGCAGTTCCCAGGCGGCGCGAACCTGAGTGGAGTCGCCGAGCGGGAGGATGTTCGTGGAGCCGTCGGAGAGGCGTACGCCGGTCTGCGCGGCGGCCGCCTGCATCACAGCCTTGGCGTAGTCGGCTGCCGGGTGCTCCATCGACTGGTAGGCCGCCGCGACCCCGGCCGCGGCGCTGTAGTCGTAGGTGCCGTAGTGCAGGCCCGTGCACCGGCCGCCGGCCGCCGTGATCAGCCGCGCCACGGTGGCCGAGCCGTCGGCGGCGAGCACCGCGGACGGCAGCTCCACCTGGATCTCGAAGGTGAGAGCGCCGGTGCTCAGACCGTACGACTGCTCGAGTTTTTCGCAGAGGGTGACCATCGCGGTGACCTGGTCGGTGCCGCTGACCTTGGGCAGCGTGATGGTGAAGAGGTCCTGATAGGTCTCGAGGAAGAGGTCGAGGGTGCGCAGCGAGCGCCGGCGGGTGGCGGCCTCGAGTGATTTGATTCGGACACCGAGGAACGGCGGCGTGGCTCCGCCGGCGAGGATCCCGGCGGCCTTGCGCACGGCGGCGTCCTCCTGGTCGTCGTCGCGGACGCCGTAACCGTCCTCGAAGTCGACACGCAGGTCCTCGATCGGCTCCCTGGTCAGCTTGGCTCGGACCGACGGATCCGGCCAGGGGAAGTCGTGCTCGTCCATGGCCTGTAGGGCGATCGCGCCCCAGTCGCGGAAGCCGTCCAGCCGGTCGGCGGGCACGTAGACGGTGTGCACGGGCTGCCGCCCCGCGCGCTCCCCCGGGTAACGGGCCCGGAGGAACGCGTCGTGGGCAGCGAGGCGCCGGTCGATCTCGGCGTAATCACGATCGGACAGGCGCATGCTCGGGCCTCCGGGATCAGTCGATGGATTCGTAGGCGGCACTGGTCAGGAAGTCGGCGAAGTCGTCGGCCAGGGCGACCCGCTCGAACAGCTTGCGGGCGTCGTCGTAACGCCCGGAGGTCCACGCCTCGTCACCGACCGTCTCGCGAATCTTGGCGAGTTCCTCGTCCTCGATCCGGCCGACCAGCTCGGCGGTGATCGGGGTGCCGTCCTCCAGGCGGACTCCGTTGTGGATCCACTGCCACACCTGGGAGCGGGAGATCTCCGCGGTGGCCGCGTCCTCCATCAGGTTGTGGATCGCCACCGCGCCGTTGCCGCGCAGCCACGACTCCAGGTACTGGAGGGCGACGTTGACGTTGTTGTGCAGTCCCGCACGGGTCACGGCGGCACCGGTGCCCGCGACGTCGAGCAGGTCCGCGGCGTCGACGGCGACGTCCGGGCGCTTCTTGGCGAGCTGGTTCGGCTTGTCGCCGAGCACCCGGCCGAAGATCTCCGCGCAGACCGGGACCAGGTCGGGGTGTGCCACCCAGGAACCGTCGAAGCCGTCACCGGCCTCGCGCTCCTTGTCCTCGCGGACCTTCGCGAGGGCCACCTCGTTGACCTGCGGGTCACGGCGGCTGGGAATGAAGGCGGCCATGCCGCCCATCGCGAACGCGCCGCGGCGGTGACAGGTGGAGACGAGCAGTTCGGTGTACGCGCGCATGAACGGTGCCGTCATGGTGACCGCCGCCCGGTCCGGCAGGATCATGTTCGGGTTGTCGCGGAAGTACTTGATGATGCTGAACAGGTAGTCCCAGCGGCCGGCGTTGAGCCCCGAGATGTGCGGGCGGAGCGCGTAGAGGATCTCCTCCATCTCGAACGCGGCCGGAATGGTCTCGATCAGCACGGTGGCGCGGATGGTGCCGACCGGGATGCCGCGCGCCTCCTGCGCGTAGGTGAAGACGTCGTTCCACAGCTCGGCCTCTTTGTGCGACTCCATCTTCGGCAGGTAGAGGTACGGGCCGCTTCCGCGTTCCAGCAGCTCGGCGGCGTTGTGGAAGAAGTAGAGCCCGAAGTCGACAAGCGCGCCGACGGCCGGCTCACCGTCCACCGGCAGGTGCCGCTCGTCCAGGTGCCAGCCACGCGGGCGCATCACGATGGTCGGGTACGGCCCGCCCTTCAGCTCGTACTTCTTGGCCGGCGTCTCCAGCGAGATGGTGCGCCGGATCGCGTCGTAGAGGTTCTGCTGCCCGTCGACCACGTTGGACCAGTGCGGGGTGTTCGCGTCCTCCAGGTCGGCCAGCCACACCTTGGCACCCGAGTTGAGCGCGTTGATCGTCATCTTCCGCTCGGTGGGGCCGGTGATCTCCACACGCCGGTCCCGCAGATCCGCCGGTGCGGGCGGGGCCGACCACTCGGCCGCAC
The DNA here is from genome assembly GCF_042666575.1 of Actinoplanes sp. GCM10030250. Lineage (NCBI taxonomy): Bacteria > Bacillati > Actinomycetota > Actinomycetes > Micromonosporales > Micromonosporaceae > Actinoplanes > Actinoplanes sp. GCM10030250. The sequence continues at coordinate 84,914 of NZ_JBHTDO010000034.1, forward strand.
GGATGTGCGCCGTCTCCGCGAGGAACCCGAGGGTGGCACCGGACGCGATCTCGGCGCGTCGGGCGGCACGTGCCTCGAGAAGCTCGTTGCGGCGGGGCCGGAATCGCCGGTTCAGGTCGGCGACGAACGCCACGGCCTCGTCGGACAGGATCTCGGTCATCGTTGACGGTTCCTCTCGGTGTGGTTACTCCCCCGTACCGTAATCGAACATTATTCACACGCTCCTCAGCGGCCGGTCAGCAGGCGGCGGTGCGCGTCACGGGCCGCCCGGGTCAGCGTCTCCTCGTCGGCGTTGACCAGCTCGCCGCGCTCGACCACCGGCTTCCCGCCGACCAGGGCCAGCTCGACCGGGGCGGGCGGGCCGAACACCAGCGCCGCGACCTTGTCGTCGATCCCCTCGTGACCCAGACCGTCCAGCCGCCACAGCACCAGGTCGGCCAGCTTGCCCACCTCCAGCGAACCCAGGTCGTCCTGCCGCCCCAGGCAGCGGGCACCGCCGATGGTGCCCAGCCGCAGCGCCTCGCGCGCGTTCATCGCCTTCGGCCCACCACGCAGCCGCGCGGTGTAGAGCGCCTGCCGAAGCTCGGCACCGAGGTGCGAGACCTCCTGCGAGGCGGCGCCGTCAACACCAAGACCGACGGGTACGCGGGAATCCAGCAGCTCCCGTACGCGCGCGGCGCCCGCCCCGAGCCGGGCGTTGGAACTCGGGCAGTGCGCGACCCCGGTGCCGGTGGCGCCGAGCCGGGCGATCGCGGAGTCGTCGAGGTGCACACCGTGAGCCAGCCAGACGTCGTTGCCGAGCCAGCCGACGCGTTCCGCGTACTCCACCGGGGTGCAGCCGAACTGCTTGCGGCAGAACTCCTCCTCGTCGTCGGTCTCGGCGAGGTGGGTGTGCAGCCGTACGCCCTTGCGGCGCGCCAGGACCGCCGCCTCCTCCATCAGCCGGGTGGTGACCGAGAACGGCGAGCACGGTGCGACAGCGATCTGCAGCATCGCGTCCGGAGACGGGTCGTGCCAGCGGTCGATGGCCGCCTCGGTGGCAGCGAGCGCCTCGTCGGTCTCCTCCACCACGTTGTCCGGCGGGAGACCACCGTCCTTGCGGCCCAGGTCCATCGAGCCGCGGGTCGGATGGAACCGCAGACCGATCGTGCGGGCCGCCTCGATCTCGGCCTGCAGCACGTCGCCGCCGTCGCGGGGGAAGACGTAGTGGTGATCCATCGAGGTGGTGCAGCCGGAGAGTGCCAGCCAGCCCAGCCCGGCGCCGGCCGCGGCGCCGACGATCCCGGCGTCGAGGCGGCCCCAGATCGGGTAGAGCGTGGTCAGCCAGCCGAAGAGGGTCTCGTCGAGGGCCAGGCCGCGGGTCGCCCACTGGTAGAGGTGATGGTGGGTGTTGACCAGTCCCGGTGTGACCAGGCAACCGGTACCGTCGATCCGCGGGCCGGGCACATCGGCGTCGCCGGGACCGACCGCGGCGATCCGGCCGTCGCCGCCGACCACCACATGCCCGTCCGCGTACTCGGTGCCCGCCTCGTCGACCGTCGCCACCGCGACGTTCTCGATGATGATCACAGCCACCACTCCGTGAGAGCGGCGGGCGCGTCGTCCCGGGTGACGGTTCCCTCGATCAGCCCGTACGGCCGGTCGCCGGCGAGAAACACCTCGTTGTCGTTGGCCAGGCCGAACGGGGAGAGATCCACCAGGTAGTGGTGCTTGTTCGGCAGCGTCAGCCGCACCTCGGCGATCTCGGGCCGGCTCTCCAGGAGGCCGGCGCCCATGGCGTGCAGGGTCTGCTGCAACGAGTAGCTGTAGGTGCTGGTGAATGCCCTGATCATCGCTGCGAGGGCGTTGTCGAACGACGGGCCCCAGTCGCTGTCGTCGCGCAGGTGCCGCCAGCGGGCGTCCACGGCGGTCGCCAGGATCCGGTCGGTCGTCTCGGGCAGGGTCGTGTACTCGTCCCTGACGAACCCGTGGAACTCCGAGTCGGTGGAGTTCAGCAGCACCAGGCCGGAGACGCCCGAGACGACCTGGGTGCCACCCTCGCTCACGGTCACCACGGTGGTGCGGGTGTGGTCGCCGCGGCGCTGGAACGAGTGCGGGCCGAGGCGCTCCCAGGCGTACGCATCGATGGTGATCTTGGCAGTGTGCACCTGCGCCTGGGTCTCCACGAAGTGCCGGGCCAGCAGCAGGGCGAACGCCTCCGGCTCAGCGGCGCCGTGCTTCTTCGCGAACGCGTACACCGTGTTCTTCATCGTGTCGGTGGGCAGGACGCCGGAGTTGTCGCCGGTCAGATGAGTGGCGGTCAGGTCACCGGCGAGAGCGACGCTGACGTTGAGATCCACCAGGCCGTGCGTGTCGCCGTCGCGATGGACGCGGACCAGCCGGGTCTCCGCCTTGCCGTAACGGTTCGGTCCGAGAACGATCGCCAACGGTTCAGCTCCCTCGGTAGGTGGTGTAGCCGTAGCGGCTCAGCAGCAGCGGTACGTGGTAGTGGCGCTCCGGGTCGTGGACGTGGAACGCGACGGTGATCTCCGGGAAGAAGCAGTCGCCGCCCAGATAGGGCTCGACGTAGAAGAAGAGGCGGTACCCGCCGGCCTGCCAGTCGTGCATCGGCACCCGGTATCGCAGGCGCCCGTCCTCGTCGGTCCTGCCCTCGGCGACGGTGAGCCAGCCCTCGGAGTCGCGGCGCTCCAGGCGCACGTAGACGTCCCTGGCCGGGTCGCCGGTGGTGGTGTCCAGGATGTGCGTCGAAATCCGGGCGTGGAACGTGGCCGCCGTGCCGTCGTCAGAGGGCATCGAGCACCCGCTCCAGCCGTAACAGGGCGATCTTGCGCAGCTCGCCGGTGACCACTGCCCGCTCGGTCGTCTCGTCGTTGCTCAGCCGCTCCCGCGCGGCGGCCAGGATCTCAGCCTGGCTGCGGCCGCTCGCGAAGATCAGAAAGACGTGGCCGAAGCGATCCTCGTACTCGCGGTTCGCCGTGATCAGGGCGGCCTTGGTGGCGTCGTCGGCGCTCTGCGCGGCGGCCGACTGCTCGGTCCGCGACCAGGAGGCCTCCTGGGAGTCGCCGGCGGCCCGCTCGCCGATGCGCGGGTGCGCGGACAGGCCCCGCAGCACATCGGCCCAGGCCAGGGCGTCGGCTGCGGCACCGGCGGCGGCGAGAACGTCGGCCCGGTCCCGGTAGGGGCGCTTCGCCGCCACCTCGGCGGCCCAGGCGGGTGCGGCCAGGCAGGCGAGCAGGTCCTCCTCGAGGCGCCCGGCGGGCAGCGCGTTGAAGGTCGCGATCGCGCTCACTCTCCTCACCCCTCCTCAGTGTTGATCAGTCAAGCAGGCGGGGTCCGCGGCGAGCACCGGCGGACCGAAGAATTAACACGCACCCTGCCACGAAGCACGCCGGAAATCTCGCCGACCGTGGAGGGCTCGCGCCTCAGCCCTGCGCCTCAACCCGCGCCCCGTCGCGCCTTGGCCCCACACCTCAGCCCGCGCCTCCGCCGCGCCCTGGCTGCATGTCGGCCCCGTGACCGCCCCGCGGCGGTTGGCGGGGGTGGGTCTGGGACAGACTGGGGTGGTGCTGATCGCCGCGGATGCCCTGCCCGACCTTCCGGTCCGCCCGGTTCTCGCGGAAGTGGCCGCGACGCTCGCCGCGGCGGGCACGGCGGTGCTGGTCGCGCCGCCCGGCACCGGCAAGACCACGCTGGTACCGCTCGCCCTCGCCGGAGACGGCCACCGGGTGATCGTGGCCGAGCCGCGCCGGGTCGCCGCGCGTGCCGCCGCGCGCCGGATGGCCGGGCTGCTCGGTGAGAAGGTCGGCGAGAGGGTCGGGTACGCGGTACGTGGTGACCGGCAGGTGTCCCGCGAGACCGTCGTCGAAGTGGTGACCACCGGGCTGCTGGTCCGGCGGCTGCAGAACGATCCCGAACTGGCCGGCGCAGCGACGGTGATCCTCGACGAGTGCCACGAACGGCACCTCGACTCCGACCTGGCCCTGGCCTTCCTGGTCGAGGTCCGGGCGGCACTCCGGCCGGAACTGCACCTGCTCGCCACGTCGGCCACCGCCGACTCCGAGCGGCTGGCCGCTGTGCTGGGCGGTGCTCCGGTGCTGACGGCGCATGCCCGTACCCATCCGGTCGAGGTCGTCTGGGCGCCGCCGGCCGGCCCGATCAGCCCGCCGCACGGCCTGCGGGTCGACCCACGCCTGCTCGACCACGTCGCGGCGACCGTCCGCCGGGCACTGGCCGAGGGCGACGGCGACGTCCTGGTCTTCCTGCCCGGCGCCCGCGAGATCGACACCGTCGCCGGGCGGCTCCGCGGTGTCGATGCCGAACTGGTCACGCTGCACGGCCGGCAGACCGGGACCGCCCAGGACGCCGCGCTGCGCGCCGGTCCGGGACGCCGGGTGGTGCTGGCCACGGCGGTCGCCGAGAGCAGCCTGACGGTTCCGGGGGTACGGATCGTGGTCGACGCCGGGCTCAGCCGGGTGCCCCGGACCGACCACGCTCGCGGACTCGGTGCCCTGGCCACGGTGCCGGTCTCCCGATCGAGCGCAGACCAGCGCGCCGGGCGCGCCGGGCGGGAGGCACCCGGCAGGGTCTACCGGTGCTGGTCACAGGCTGTGCACGACCGGCTTCCGGCCCAGCCCGAGCCGGAGATCTCGGCTGCGGACCTGACCGGGTTCGCCCTGGATCTCGCGCTGTGGGGACACCCGGACGGTAGTGGGCTCGCCCTGCCGGATCCGCCGCCGGCCGGGGCCCTGCGGGCGGCGACGTCCACTTTGCACGATCTCGGCGCGGTGGACGCGGACGGCCGGGTGACCGCCCGGGGGCGTGCGCTGGCCGGTGCCGGGCTGCATCCCCGGCTGGCGCGTGCCCTGCTGGACGGGGCGTCGCTGGTGGGGGCGCGCCGGGCCGCGGAGATCGTCGCTGTGCTGGACGACGATCGTTCCGGCGCTGAGGATGTGGTGGCCACGTGGCGGCGTGCCCGCAACGGGAACGAGCCGGCCTGGGGTGCGGAGGTGCGGCGGTTGCGGGCCGCCCTCGACCGCTCGGATTCCGGCTCCAGCTCTGGTTCCGGAGCCGGCTCTGGTCCCGGCTCCGGCTCTGGTTCCGGCTCCGGCTCCGGCTCTTCGCGTCTTCCCGATGATCTGGCCGCGGGACTCGTCGTCGGTCTCGCGTACCCCGAACGCGTCGCCAAGGCCCGCACCCCCGGAGGTCGCGCGTATCTCATGGCCGGTGGGACCGCCGCCGATCTGCCGGAAGGCAGCCCGCTGACCGGCGTGGCCTGGCTCGCGGTCTCCGGCGCCGATCGACCGGCCGGCTCGCGCTCCGCCCGCATCCGCAGTGCCGCGCCGCTCGACGAAGCGACCGCCCGCGAGGTCGCGTCCGCCCTGCTCACCGACGACACCGAAATCGGCTGGATCGACGGCGATGTGGTCGCCCGGCGGGTGCAGCGGCTCGGCGCCATCGTGCTCTCCTCGGTCCGGCTGACCGATCCGGATCAGGCTCTGCTTCGCGAGGCGCTGGTCACCGGCCTGCGCACCGAGGGTCTGAGCCTGCTCACCTGGTCGCGCGCCGCCGACGAACTCCGTAACCGCCTCGCCTTCGCCCGCACCGCCCTCGGCGACCCCTGGCCCGACGTCTCCGACGCCGCTCTGCTGGAGACCCTTCCGGACTGGCTCAACCTCGGCTCCGCCCGCCGCCGCGCCGACCTCGCCAAACTCGACGTGGCGAACGGCCTGCGCCGCCTCCTGCCCTGGTCCATCGCGGGCCGCCTCGACGAGATCGCCCCCGAACGACTGCCGGTGCCGAGCGGCTCCCAGATCCGCGTCGACTACACCGATCCGGCGGCGCCGGTGCTCGCGGTGAAGGTGCAGGAGGCGTTCGGCTGGCGGGAGGCGCCGAGGCTGGCCGGTGGACGCGTTCCGGTGCTGCTGCACCTGCTCTCCCCGGCCGGTCGGCCGGTGGCGGTCACGAGCGATTTGGCGTCCTTCTGGGTGCAGGGATATCCGCAGGTCAGAGCGGAGATGCGGGGCCGTTATCCCCGTCACCCGTGGCCCGAGGATCCCACCACCGCCCCACCCACCAGGCGCCTCAACCCCCGCTCCAGGTGAAACCCCGCTCACGCCCAGCTGGCGCCCAGCGGTGCCGCCACCGCCCAAACACCCCGCTCACGGCCAGCCGAACTCACCGGCTGGCGCTCAGCGGTGGCGTGGGTGGGCTCGCACGATCCCGTTGTGTGTGCGCCCGTCACCGCTCAGAGCGGGTGATCGTGGGGAGAAGGGCAGAGGTCGTTGAGGGGTGCGGGTGGCCCGTACAGATAGCCCTGCCCGAGCGGACACCCCAGCGAACCCAGCGCACGACTCCGCTCAGGCGTCTCCAGCCCCTCAGCCACCACGACGATCCCCAGCTCGGAACAGATCGCCAGCACCGACCGGCACAACGCCCCACCCCGATCCGGCTCCTTGCCGAAGTCGGTCAGCGTCGAGTCGAGCTTCACGATGTCCACAGGGATCGTGTGCAACTGGGCCAGGGCGTTGTATCCACTGCCGAAATCGTCGAGCGCTACCCGTACGCCCAAAGAGCGCAACCGCCCCACCACCTCAGCCGCCTCCGGAAGGTCCGGAATTCGCAGCGTCTCGGTGATCTCGATGACCAGCCGCTCGGCCGGCACCCGATGCCGTGCGAGCGCCGCCGTCACCGCGTCCTCCAGCCCCTGCTGGCCGAGACGCCCCGCCGACACGTTCACGTGCAGGTCGATCGGCCTGCCGAAACGGGTGGCGAGGGTCGCGGCGTCCGCGCAGGCCCGGTCGAGTACGAAGTCGTCGATCGCGGCCACAAGACCGGTGCGTTCCGCCATCGTGACGAAGACGTCGGGGTGTACGCGCCCGGCCACCGGATCGGTCCACCGGGCCAGCGCCTCCACCGCCACTGTCGCGTCGTCGGTGAGCCGGACGATCGGCTGGTAGTGGACCTCGAACCCGGCGGCCGCCGGGCTGCCGCCGTCGGCCAGGGCGCCGGCCAGCAACTGCGGCAGGTCCGCGTTGGGTACGGCATCCCGCGGACCCGTGTACCGGATCAGCGCACCCTTGCCGTGGCGTTTCACCGCGTACATGGCAGCGTCCGCCCGGCGCAGCAGGATGTCGGCGGAGAGCTGGTCCCCGGGTTCGGCGGCGACGAGCCCGATGCTCACGCCGACACCGACCGACCGGCCGTCGATGACGTACGGCTCACGCAGCGCCGCCAGCACCCGCTGCCCGACAGCCTCGGCCTCAGCCGACCACTCCCCCTCGGCCAGCACCGTTGGCGGGGGCGGTTCGGGCATCGCCGGGTCCGGCGGCCAGTCGACGGTCTCGGAGACCCGGACGCCGGCGGCCGACAGCACGTACCGCCGCCCGCCGATCCGCTGCCGCACCACCTTGCGCAACCGTCCACGGCGTTGCTGCTGCGGCGGCTGATGCACGCCGGGGTCGATGACCACCGCGAACTCGTCGCCGCCGAGCCGGGCCACCAGGTCGGTGGAGCGCACGCAGGCCCGCATCCGCTCGCCCACCGCGTCCAGCACCCGATCGCCGATGGCGTGCCCGAACGTGTCGTTGATCAGCTTGAAGTCGTCCAGGTCGGCGAAGATGACCGCGACCGGTGTGCCTCGGTGCTCGTACGCGTCGAGGGCCAGGACCAGCCGCTCGCGGAAGAGCGCACGGTTGGCCAGCCCGGTGAGCGGGTCGTGGTACGCCTGGTGGTGCAGCCGCCGCTGAGCCTCGGCGACCCGGTCCAGCAGCACGGTGTTGTCGACGATGGTGAGCATCTGCCGGGTCACCACCAGCGCCAGCCCGAGCCACCCGAGGTAGGCCTGGAACGGTGTCAGCGGCTCACCGCCGATCGTCCTGGCCGCCAGTACCACCCCGCTGACCAGCACCGGCCCGTAGGGGATCAGCAGGTGGAACCAGTCTCGTTCGACGAGGGCGGAGTCCGGGCGTACCGGGGCGGGCCGGGCCGGGCTGAGTGCGGCCAGCGCGAGGAAGAACGGGCCGAACAGGTGTCCCGCGGTTTCCAGCCAGTCCGGCCCGGTGCCGAACAGCCGCAGCGTGTCCGCCGTACCGAAGGCGATCAGGGCCGCCGCGATCAGCCGCAGCGGGCGCCGCCCGGCGGGCGAGTCGGGCCGGGTGGTCAGCAGCAGGCCGGCCATGGTGAGCAGGATCAGGTCGGCGATCGGATAGGCGAGCAGCATCGCGTCGCGGAAGTCCTCCAGCGGGTCGCCCGGTATCAGCGACCAGACCAGCGCCAGCACCGAGCCGGTGATCAGCACGCTGTCGATGACCAGGGCGAGCTGGTCGCGCCGGGGCGACGTCGGCACCGGCCGGGGCCGGGTGAAGGTCGCGCCGAGGAGGCCGGGAAGCATGCACGCCGGCAGCACCAGGAAGCCGATGCCGGCGATCAGCCCGGGTGTCGGCCCGCCGCCGCCGGACACCATCTGGATGATGCACCAGAGCCGGGTCAGCGACCAGACGAACATGCCACCGGCGGCGAGCAGCCGCCAGCGCCGCGGGAAGCCGTTCCGCTGCCGCGCCGAGATCAGGCAGACGGCCGCCGCGGCGAGCCCGGCGAGGAGTTGCGCCGTCTCGCTGGGCAGGGCCGGGCGCCCGGGCAGGAGCTCCGTGAGGGCGACCAGCGCCGCCAGGGCGAGCACCATCGCGCTGACCAGTCGCACCGTCGTGATCACCACCAGAGTCCGGGCCACGATCTTCGCGGCCGGAGTAAGGTACCTGGCTCAGTCCCCGCTGGTCACGTCGGCGACCACCACTGTCACGTTGTCCGGTCCGCCGCCGCGCAGGGCCAGGTCGACCAGCCGCTCCGCGCAGGACTTGGGATCGGTGACGCTCTGCATCTCCTGCTCGATGATCGGGTCGGGGACGACGCCGGTGAGACCGTCGCTGCACAGCAGCCATCGGTCGCCGGGCAGCGGCTCGACGATCACGTAGGCCGGGCTGACCGGCTCACCCTGCAGCACCCGGGTGACCACGGCCCGGCGTGGGTGGCCGGCCGCCTCCTCCGGCTTGAGGAGCCCCTGGTCGATGAGCATCTGGACGTAGGTGTCGTCCTTGGTGAGCTGGTTGAGCCGCCCGTCGCGCAACAGGTACGCCCGGGAGTCACCGACGTGGGCCATCGCCGCCCGCTCGCCGTTGAACAGCACCGCCGTCAGCGTGGTGCCCATGCCCTGCAGCGATGGGTCGGCCGCCACCTGCGCGGCGATCCGGCCGTTGGCCATCTCGAGAGCCTTGTGCAGCGCGTCCATCTGATGCTCGGTGCCGATCGGGACGTCGAGCGCGACCATGGCTTCGATGGCGAGCCGGCTGGCCAGATCGCCGGCGGCCATCCCGCCCATGCCGTCCGCGACGACCAGGAGGCGGTCACCGGCGTAGTGACTGTCCTCGTTGTTGCTGCGGACGTGTCCCTGGTCGGTGACGGCCGCCCATCGGAGGTGCAAGGTCATGGCGTGCAGCCTGCCAGGTCGATGCCAAGCTGTCTGCACGTGGGAGGCGGCGCGTCGAACATGTCGTTGCAGAAAATACACTCACCCCCGGTCCAGCGGGCGACCGAGGCACCTCGGATCGATCCCGGCGGCCTCACGGGTCGGTGCGATCCACTGCAGTGCCGAGGCCTCGACGGGCCAGCCGCGGACCGCGATCGCGCTGTCCGGCGCACGGTCCGGTTCGGGGCAGAGCGTCTTGGACTTGACCTCGCCGTTGGGGACGAAGGTGACTTCACCGGTGGGCTCCAGCATCGTGGTGGAGGTGTCGTCGACCGAGATGAGCTGGCCGCGGACGACACGGACCGGCTCACCCTCGGTGGCCACCTCGATGGCACTGTTCGGCAGGACGGGCGCGCGGAGGAAGACGACGCCGACCACGAACGGCAGGGCGAAGGCCGCGACCACCGCCGGCCAGTGTGTGGCGATCCGGGCCCAGCGTTCCGGCACCGGTCCGGTGAGCAGCGGGCCGAACAGCGGTGGTGCGCCGAGGAGGATCGCCGTGCCGTACTCACCGGCGCGCACGGCGGCGGTCACTCCCGGCCAGAAGAAGAGCCAGACGAGGATGCCGACGAGCACCGGAACGCCGATCGTGGTCCATCGCATCAGCCACCGCTCGCCCTGGAAGCTCTGCACGGCGGTGAGGCCGAGGATCGCGACGACGAGCATCAGCAGCAGCGGGATCATGCGCAGCTGCCAGGTGAAGGCGGCGATGCCCGCGGCGATCACCACGACCCAGCCCGGCATCCGCAGCGCGGCGACCGCCAGGAACGACGTTCCGGTACGGTCGGGCACGCTCACCAGCAGGATGCCGCCGAGGACCCGGACCACCAGGATGACCGCCGGTATGGTCCAGCTCAGCGTGATGAACAGCGCGCCGAGCATGCCGAGCGGATTGATGTACTGCACCAGCACGAGCATCGTCGGCATGTCCTGCCGGCTCAGGTACCACAGCCGCAGGACGAGCAGCAGCAGCGGGAACCCGGGCAGGACGGCGAGCAGCCAGTTGAGCTCCGACCGGTAGCTCTGCCGGGGCAGGACCCGCTCCTTGCTGACCGCACCGGTGTGGATCTCGTTCATCCGAGCGGATCCTCCCAGGGCAGCCGGCGCACGTCCGGGCGCTCCGCCGGCGGCTGCTGGGCGACCGCGATCGGGGTCGTCCCGTTGGGCTTCAGCTCGTCCTGGAAGTTCTCCCGCCAGGCCCGTTCCCACCGGTCGTCCTTCGGATCGGTGTAGGACCGGTACAGCGTGAGGTTGACCAGGGTCTCCAGTGCCGGGTTCTCGCCGACGTTGACGCCCCACTTCTCGGCCTTCTCCAGGCCGAGGTCCCAGTGCTTGTACTTTTCGGGGTACTTCCACTTGTAGCCGGCGAGGATCGCGGCGTCGGTGCTGATCGCGTCGACGGTCTTGCGGTCCAGCTCGGTGAAGCACTCACTGACCCGGTTCTTCCGGACCACGTACGCGCCCGCATCCTTCAGCGCCGAGGAGCTGGTCGAGGTGGAAAGCGTGCAGACCCGCTGGAACGCCAGGTCCTCGATCGCCGACACGGCCGCGTGCCCGTTCAGCGTCACCACGGACTGCTCGGTGTAGAGGTAGGGCGCCGAGAACCGGACCCCGGCGGTCCGCCGCTCGTCGGTGATGCTGTAGCTGGCGATGACCAGCTGCACCGACACCCGCTCACCGGTCGCCGGGTCGATCGCCTGCATCCGGGCCCGGTCCTCGCTCTCCAGGCCGTAGAACTTCACGTCGTCCCGGCGGAAACCGAGGTCCTCCGCGATCATGTACGCCATGTCGATGTCGAACCCGGACCAGCTCTTCTTCTCCTTGTCGTAGGAGGCCACGCCGAACTGGTCGTCCTTGACCCCGATGGCCAGGTGGTCCCACGAGTCCACGCCGGCCTGCTCGCGCAGCTCGTCGACCGACGGCGGCCCGGTCACCAGCAGCCCGCCCAGCGTCACGGCGATCGTCAGCACCAGGAGCAGCCCGAGCCCGGCCAGCCGCCACGCCTTGAACCGGTATTCCCCGTCCACGATCGACCGGCGCTCGACCTCGGAGATGACCTCCTCGATCACCTCCTGCTCGGCGATGTCCCGGGAGGCGATCTCCTCGACCGTGGCATCCGGTTCCGGCCGGGTGCGGCGCAGCCGGCCCAGGTCACCGTTCCACTGCGGCGGCCAGATCCGGTCGGGGTTCCACTGCCGTGGCCAGCGCGGGCCACGGTCCGCCGGCTTGGGCTCCGGTCCCTGCGCCGCTGGTGGGCTGTCGCTCGAATCGGACATGCACCCTTCTCCCTCTCCCGAAGGAGTCATGGTGCACCACAGAGGTCACGGAACGGGGTCCGAGGTGCCGAACGGGACGCCGGGTCGGCAACGCGACAGACGTGCCGCGGCCAGCCGTAATCCGGCCCCCAATCCGTGCCTGTCGATCGCTTCGAGCGCGTAGGCACTGCAGGTGGGCGTGTAACGGCACCGGGTGGGCAACTTCGGCGAGACCCGCCGATAGCCGCGGATCGCTCCGGTCACGGTCCGTTCGGCCCGGCCTTTAGGAGCGGGGGTACGGGTGAGCACTGCCGCCGTCCGGAGCAGCAGGCTCAGCGAGAAACAGTCGCACCCCGGCACGTCACAGTCACACGCCGGTACGTCGCAATAGTCTCGCTTCTTCCGCTTCTTCTTCTTCCCCCAGCTCACATGGGCAAGCTACCGAACCGACACCACCGCCGCGGTCTCGGGCGGCAGGACCAGGCGGTCGCGTTCCACGACGACGCCCGGTGACGTGGCGAGCAGCACCGACCGGGGCAGCGAACGCACGCTCACCGTCTGCGGCGTGCCGGCCAGGTTCGCCGCGACCACGTGCGTGCCGCGGCGGATCACCACATGCTGGTCGCCGTGCCAGACCTCGACGTCGTGCAGCCACGGGTCGGTGAGGCCGGGCGCCGACCGGCGCAGCCGGATCAGCTGCTGGTAGAGATCGAGGATCTCGGCGTGCCCGGCCTTGTCCCGCTCGGACCAGTCGAGTTTGGAGCGCTCGAAGGTGGCCGGGTCCTGCGGGTCGGGCACCTCGGCCTCGTCCCAGCCGTGGGTGGCGAACTCGCGCCGCCGGCCGTTCTTCACCGCGTCGGCCAGCTCCGGCTCGGGGTGGCTGGTGAAGAACTGCCAGGGGCTGGTCGCCGCCCACTCCTCGCCCATGAACAGCATCGGCGTGAACGGTGAGGTGAGCAGCAGGGTGGCGCCGACCTTGAGCAGGCCGGGCGAGAGCGTGGCGGTGAGCCGGTCGCCGATCGCCCGGTTGCCGATCTGGTCGTGGTTCTGAAGGAACGCGACGAAGCGATGGCCGGGGACCCGCTGGCGGTCGACCGGGCGGCCGTGCCGGCGGTTGCGGAAGCTGGACCAGGTGCCGGCGTGGAAGAACGCACCCGTAAGGACCGTACGCAGGCAGTCCAGCGAACCGAAGTCGCCGTAATAGCCCTGGCGCTCGCCGCTCAGCAGGGCGTGCAGGGCGTGGTGCACGTCGTCGTCCCACTGCGCGTGCAGGCCGTACCCGCCGGCCTCCCGGGGTGTGATCAGCTTGGCGTCGTTCAGGTCGGACTCGGCGATCAGCGAGAGCGGGCGGCGCAGCCGGGTGGAGAGCGTCTCCACCTCGACCGCCAGCTGCTCGAGCAGGTGCACCGCGCCCTCGTCGTGCAGCGCGTGCACGGCGTCCAGGCGCAGGCCGTCGACGTGGTAGTCGCGCATCCACATCAGCACGCTGTCGGCGATGTAGCGGCGGACCTCGCCGGAGCCGGGACCGTCCAGGTTGAGCGAGCTGCCCCAGGAGTTGCTGCCGCTGCTCAGGTAGGGCGCGAACATCGGCGCGTACGCCCCGCTGGGCCCGAAGTGGTTGTAGACCACGTCCAGCACCACACCGAGGCCCCTGGCGTGCGCCGCGTCGACGAAACGCTTCAGGCCGTCGGGGCCGCCGTACGCCTCGTGCGGCGCGAACCAGCAGACACCGTCGTAGCCCCAGTTGTAGGTGCCGTTGAACGCGTTGACCGGCAGCAGCTCGACCAGGTCGACGCCGAGGTCGACGAGGTGGTCCAGCTTCTCGATCGCGGAGTCGAACGTGCCCTGCGGCGTGAACGTGCCGATGTGCAGCTCGTAAAGGACCGAGCCGGGCAGTTGCCGACCGGTCCACGCCTGGTCGGTCCAGGGAAACTCGTCCTGGTCGTACACCCGGCTGGGCCCGTGCACACCGGCCGGCTGCCACGCCGAGCGCGGGTCGGGCAGCGGGTTGTCCTCATCGGGCAACCGGTACGCGTAGTCGGTACCGGGGCCGGCTTCCGGGACGTCGAGCCGCCACCAGCCGCCCTCGCCGGACTCCATCTCTCGCTCCTGGCCGTCGACAAGCAGTCGCACCGGCTTATCGGGAGCCCACACCTCGAAGACAGTCATTCCTTCACCAGGAGAGCGACGGGATAGGTACGCAGGAGCTCAGCCACGGACAGGCGGTTGCCGCCGTAACCGGTGTTCGTGAACACTTCCGTCCAACTGTGTCCGTCCAGTGAAAGCGTGGTGTCGTGCCAACCGCCGTGCCGTGACAATCCGACCGGCAGCCGGGTCGCGACGGCCACCACCCCGCCCCGGTCGAAGGCGAGCACGTGCTCACCCACCCGGCCGTCCGCGAAGACCGGGCGGTAACCGCTGAACAGTTCCGGGCGCTGCCGGCGCAGGCGCAGGATGCGGCTGGTGACCAGCAGCTTCGCCGCACCGCTGTCGTCGACCGGCGGCAGCCAGCCCTCGTCGAGACGGCTGAGCAGCTCGCGGCGGACGGCGAAGTCCACCGGGCGGCGGTTGTCCGGGTCGACGAGCGAGTGGTCCCACAGCTCGGTGCCCTGGTAGACGTCGGGCACACCGGGCATGGTCAGCTGCACCAGCTTCTGGCCGAGCGAGTTCGACCAGCCGGGCGGGGTGATCGACGCGGCGAAGTCGCCGACCTCGCGGTGCAGGGCGGGATCGTCGTAGATCTTGTCGACCATCTCCCGCAGCGCCGTCTCGAACCGCTCGTCGGGTTTCAGCCACGTGGTGCCGGTGCCGGCCTCCCGCGCGGCCTTCACCGCGTACGCCTGAAGCCGTTCCCGCTCGATCGGCCACGCACCCACCGCGACCTGCCAGATCAGGTGGGCGAAGGCCGGATCCGGCAGCGGAGCGCCGCGGACCCACCGGCGGACCACCTCGGTCCAGTCGCCCGGCACCTCGGACAGCACCGCCAGGCGGGCCCGCACATCCTCGCCGCGCTTGGTGTCGTGGGTGGCGAGGGAGGTCATCCCGTCCGGCCAGTCGGCCTGCCGATGTTCGGCGGCCTCGTGGAACTCGTCGGTGGTGACGCCGAACTTGGCGGGATCGTTGCCGACCTCGTTGCGGGCGACGAACCGGGTCCAGCGGTAGAACGCGCAGTCCTCCACACCCTTGGCCATCACCGCGCCGGTGAACTGCTGGAACCGGACGGCCAGCTCGTCGCCCGGGTTGCGCAGCCGGCCGGTGAGCTGATCGAGCACGCGGATCAGCTGCGGGCGGCGGCGGCCGGCCTCGGACCGCGCCGCCGCCAGGTAGCGGCCGCCGGACGGCAGGTAGGAGCGGTAGACCGGGAAGCAGGCGGCCAGCTCGGCGAGCGCCTCGTGCGCGCCCTCGACCTCCGGTACGAGCCTCGCCAGCCGGTCCAGCTCGGCGGCCAGCGACGTGGTGGCGACCGCGTACTTGGTCTGGTGCACCAGGTCCTGCCAGGAGGTGGTGCCGCCGGTCAGGTGGTGGTCGAGGGTGTCGAAGAACGCCTCGGTACCCACGTCCACGAAGACGCCGTTGACGTCGGCCATCGCGTCGTAGCCGGTGGTGCCGGCGACCGGCCAGGCGGGCATCTTCTCACCCGGTTCGAGGATCTTCTCCACCACGATCCAGGCGTCCGGTGCGGCCTCGCGCAGCCGGGCGAAGTAACCGCCCGGGTCGCGCAGCCCGTCCGGGTGGTCGACCCGGATGCCCTGCACGATGCCCTCGCGGTACCAGCGCAGGATCTCGGCGTGGGTGGCGTCGAAGACCTCCGATTCCTCGACGCGCAGGCCGGCCAGGTCGACGATGGCGAAGAACCGCCGGTAGTTGAGCTCGCTGTCGCCGCGGGTCCAGTTGACCAGCTCGTAGTGCTGCCGGTCGTGCACCTCGCGGGCGCTGCCCTCGCCGGTGCCCTCGGCGATCGGGAACCGCTTGTCGTAGTAGCGCAGTTCGCCGTCCTCGACGCGCAGCTCGTCGAGCGCGGCCGGATCGTCGGCGAGGACCGGGATCAGCAGCCGCCCGCGTGACCAGTCGATGTCGTAGAAACCCGAGTACTCGGACTTCTGCCCGTTCTTCAGGACGTCCCACCAGGTCGGGTTCGCCGACGCGACGCCGACACCGGCGTGGTTGGGCACGATGTCGACGACGAACCCCAGATCGGCCGCCTGCAGCGCCTGGTGCAGCGCCTGCAGGCCGTCGGAGCCACCCAGCGCCGGGCTGACCTGCGTGTGGTCGACCACGTCGTAGCCGTGCTCGGAGCCCGGCGCGGCCACCAGCAGCGGCGCGGAGTAGAGGTGGCTCACCCCTAGGTCCGCTACGTAGTCGGCAATCTCGGCGGTGGACCGCAGCGGGAAGTCGGGGCGGACCTGAACTCGGTAGGTACTGCTGGGAGGACAGCCTTCAGTCCGTTTTAGGGCGGTGGTGGGGTGGTTGGATTGGGGCATCAAACCGTCCTGTCCAGCACGATGAGGGACCGGTCCGGCACCCAGATCTGGTGTCCCGCTTCCACTACGGACGGGTGATCCGGTGACGGCGCAGCGGTCTCGATGACCTTCTCCCACTTCTCCCCGTACTCGGCGGGAGGAGTGGTGAATTCGAGCGGCGCGTCGTGCGCGTTGAAGAAGAGCAGGAACGAGCTGTCCACGTGGCGCTGGCCGTACTGGCCGCGCTCGCGGATGCCCTCGCCGTTGACGAACAGCGCGACCGCCCGGCCGAAGTCGTTGCCCCAGTCGTCACCGGCCATCTGCCGGCCGTCCGGGGTGAACCACTCCAGGTCGGGCAGCGGGTCACCGCCGCCGCGGGCGGTCACCGGCAGGCCGGTGAAGAACCGGCGCCGCTGGAACACCTGGTGCCGGTGGCGGAACGCGGTCAGCTTGCGGGAGAAGTCCAGCAGCTGCTCGTCGGCGTTCTCCCAGTCTATCCAGCTGAGTTCGTTGTCCTGGCAGTAAGCGTTGTTGTTGCCCTGCTGGGTGCGGCCCATCTCGTCGCCGTGCGAGATCATCGGCACGCCCTGGCTGAGCATCAGCGTGGCCAGGAAGTTGCGCCGCTGGCGGGCCCGCAGCGCGAGCACACCCTCGTCGGTGGCCGGTCCCTCGATGCCGCAGTTCCAGGACCGGTTGTGGCTCTCGCCGTCCCGGTTCTCCTCGCCGTTGGCCTCGTTGTGCTTGTCGTTGTACGACACCAGGTCGTGCATCGTGAACCCGTCGTGCGCGGTCACGAAGTTGATCGAGTGGAAGGGCTTGCGGCCGTCGTCCTGGTAGAGGTCGGCCGACCCGGTGATCCGGGAGGCGAACTCGGCGAGCGTGGCCGGCTCACCGCGCCAGAAGTCGCGGACCGTGTCGCGGTACTTGCCGTTCCACTCGGTCCAGTTCGGCGGGAAGTTGCCCACCTGGTAACCGCCGGGCCCGACGTCCCACGGCTCGGCGATCAGCTTGACCTGACCGACCACCGGGTCCTGCTGCACCACCTCGAAGAAGGTGGAGAGCCGGTCCACGTCGTAGAACTCGCGGGCCAGCGTCGAGGCGAGGTCGAAGCGGAAACCGTCCACGTGCATCTCGGTGACCCAGTAGCGCAGCGAGTCCATGATCAGCTGGAGGCTCTGCGGGCTGCGCACGTTCAGGCTGTTACCCGTGCCGGTGTAGTCCATGTAGAACTGCGGTTGATCGTCGACGAGCCGGTAGTAGGTCCGGTTGTCGATGCCCTTGAGGCTGAGCGTCGGGCCCAGGTGGTTGCCCTCGGCCGTGTGGTTGTAGACGACGTCGAGGATGACCTCCATGCCCGCCGCGTGCAGCGCCTTGACCATCCCGCGGAACTCCTGGGTCTGCTGACCGAGCGAGCCCATCGCCGAATAACCGTGGTACGGCGCGAAGAAGCCGAGCGTGTTGTAACCCCAGTAGTTGCGCAGCCCGAGGTCGTGCAGGCGGTTGTCGTGGACGAACTGGTGCACGGGCATCAGTTCGACAGCTGTCACGCCGAGGCTCTTCAGGTGCTCGATGATCGCCGGGTGACCGATCGCGGAGTAGGTGCCGCGCATGTCGCGGGGGATCTCCGGGTGCCGCTGGGTCAGGCCCTTGACGTGGGTCTCGTAGATCACCGAGTGGTGGTACGGGATGTCCGGCCGGCGGTCGTTCCCCCAGTCGAAGTACGGGTTCACCACCACGCCCTTGGACATGTACGCCGCCGAGTCCAGATCCGACATCTGATCCGGGTTGGCGAAGTCGTACGCGTACAGCGACGGGTGCCAGTCGATGTCCGAGTCGACCGCCCGCGCGTACGGGTCGAGCAGCAGCTTGTGCGGATTGCAGCGCAGCCCGCGGTGCGGCTCGTACGGCCCGTAGACCCGGTAGCCGTAGCGCTGGCCCGGCTCGACACCCGGCAGGTACGCGTGCCAGACGAACGCGTCCTGCTCGTGGAGCTGAACCTTCCGCTCGTTGCCGGACGGGTCGAACAGGCAGAGCTCGACCGCCTCGGCCACCTCGGAGAAGATCGCGAAATTGGTGCCCGTCCCGTCGTACGTGGCCCCCAGCGGGTACCTGTGACCAGGCCAGACCTGCATATCGTGCTCCTACCCCTCGGCCGTCCCCTGTGCTCGCGACCGGCGGGCGATGGATGCCCACCTCCGGGTGGGGTTAACCCTGCGCGGCCGCGTCAGTGGTCATTCTCGCGGACGTGGATGCCGACGTCGGCCCAACTGTCCGGTTAGCCGTTGATATCACCCCCACGCGGGGGATCGGCCGAGCCCTCTCGTGAGTGACGAGGCGTGGTACGAAACCACGGCAAGAGCGCTTCGACCGTACGGAAAAATGGTGGAAAGGGTGACGGACCCGCCCTCAGCGAGTCGCGCTGTAGATCGACAAGCCGGTGTAGGCGGCGGACAGCAACGGCGCGGCGACGCCGTGCCTGGCCGCCTCGGTCACCATGTCACCGACGATCGCGTCCGCCTCGACCGGCAGGCCCTGGATCAGATCGCGGTACATCGACGAGGTGGTCGGCTCGGTCGTGGAGATCGCGCTCTCCAGCATGGCCAGCGCCTTGGCGCGCGGCGCCCAGCCCGCAGCCGTCGCCACCGCGACCGCCTCCGCCGCCAGCGCCTGCCCGAAGGCCGCGCCTCCCGGTGCGGCGTTGATCGCGCCCACCGAGGCGCGCATCAGCGTGGTCGCCGCACCCATCGTGGCGAGCAGCACCCATTTCTCCCACATCTCGTGGACGATCGCCGCCGAGGCCCGGCAGTCGAAGCCCGCGCCGGTGAGCGTCGCCGTCACCGCTTCCAGACGATCGTCGGCAGCCCCCTCCAGCGGCCCGAAGACCATCCGGTGCAGCCCCGTCATCTGGACGATGTCCCCGTCGGCGTCCACCGTCGCGTGGATCATGCAGACACCGCCCCAGGCACGCTCCGGACCGAACGCGCCCACCATCGCCTCGACGTGCCGCATGCCGTTGAGCAGCGGGACGATGACCGTGCGGGTACCGGCGGCCGGGGCGAGGTCGGCGAGCGCCGGCTCCAGGGAGTAGCTCTTCACCGCGAGCAGGACCAGGTCGTACGGGCCGTCGATCGTGCCGGCGGTGACAGTCCGCGGTGTGAGCACCGTCTCCTCGCCCGGACCCTTGATCCGCAGCCCGCGGTCGGCGAGCGCCGCCGCCCGGCCGGGCCGGACCAGGAAGGTCACGTCCCGGCCGGCCTGGATCAGGCGGCCGCCGAAGTACCCGCCGGTCGCGCCGGCACCGACGACCAGGGTGCGCACCTCAGCCGACCTGATGGTCGTCGAAGCACCAGCGCCAGGACTCCCCCGGCTCGAAGGACCGCATCACCGGGTGGCCCTCGTCGGCGTGGTGTGCGGACATGTGCCGCCGCGGTGACGAGTCACAGCAGGCGACAAGCCCGCAGCCGAGACAGAGGCGCAGGTGCACCCAGTCGTCGAACCCGCCGGCCACGCATTGCGGGCAACCGTCGGCGTAGCTGGTCAGCGGCGCCGGTTCGCCGGCTTCCTTGAGATGCTGGCAGGTCAATCGTCACTCCGTTGCAACTGGGATTCTTCCAGGTCGAGCTCACGCTGGGCGCGGACCAGCACCTCCTCCGGGATCCGCCCCTCGTTCCGGGCGATCTTGAAGACGTGCCGCTCCGCTTTGATCATCTCCCGCCGCAGCCGGCCGTACGCCGCCGACGGGGTTTCCCGCGCCTGGTTGCCGAGCCGCTCCCAGGCGTTGTTCGAGCGGCTCTCGACCAGGCCGCGCAGCCGGTCCACCACCGATGATGGCGCACCGTCCGCGTTCGCCTCGAGCGCTTCGAGGGCGGCCTGCCCGGCGGAGTGTTGCACACCGGCCTCGGCCAGGGCATCCTCGGCGCCGCTGTCCTCGCGCACCTTCAGGCGCCGGGCCAGCGCGGGCAGCGTCGTGCCCTGCACCAGCAGGGTCAGCACGATGATCGCGAAGGCGACGAAGACGAACAGCTCCCGCGGGTATTCCGGCACGTTGTCGACACCCGGCTCCGGCAGCGTCTGCGCGGCCGCCAGGGTCACCACACCGCGCATACCGGCCCAGGCGATGACCGTCGGCACGGTGACCGGTGGCCGGTCCTCCCGGTTGCGGATCCGCGGGATGAGCCTGGCCAGGTAGGTCGCCGGGTACATCCAGACGAACCGGATCGCCACCAGTGCCACGAACACCACGCCGGTGACCTGCACCGTCGTGGTCAAGTCGGTCTCGATCGTGCTCACCACGGTGCGCAGCTGCAGGCCGACGAGCAGGAACACCACGCCTTCGAGCAGGAAGATGACAAGCCGCCAGACCGCCTCCATCTGGAGACGGGAGGTGGCCGAGAGCAGGTAGGGGATCCGGTGGCCGAGGTAGAGGCCCGCGATCACCACCGCGACCACGCTGGAGGTGTGCAGCTCCTCCGCGATGATCACCACGACGAACGGGGTGAGCAGCGACACCGCGTCGTCGAGCAGCGGATCCTCGATCTTGCGGTGCAGCCAGGCCGCACCGACCGCGAAGACCAGGCCGATCAGCAGGCCGCCACCGGCCTTCAGCGCCACCTCGCCGGCGATCTCCCAGAACCCGACGGCGAGCCCGGCCAGCGCACCGGCCGCGACACGCACCATCACCAGCGCGGTCGCGTCGTTCAGCAGGCTCTCACCCTCGAGGATCGTGACGACGCGCCGGGGAAGTCCCACCCGGCGGGCGATCGCTGTCGCGGAGACCGCGTCGGGCGGTGCGACGATCGCGCCGAGGGCGACACATGCCGCAAGCGGCACTTCAGGCAACATCAGGTGTACGAGGAAACCGATCACCAGCGCGGTCAGCACCACGAGACCGACCGCGAGCAGCAGGATCGGCCGCAACGCCAGGCGGAACGCCGGAACCGAGGTCTGCAGGGCGGCCACGTACAGCAGCGGGGGCAGGATCCCGATCAGCACGAGTTCCGGTTCGAGGTGCGCTTCCGGGAAGCCGGGCACGTACGACAGCCCGAGCCCGGCGACCAGGAGCACCAACGGCGCGACGAAGCCCAGCCGGCGGGCCAGGGCTGCGCCCACGACCGAGATCGCCACGAGGACGACCATGTCGACGATGCTCTCCATGCCGGGAAGCTTAGAGAGTCATCCACGTGAGGCCCTACGTGGTGCTTACCACCTGTGAGCGGGCCACCGTCTCGGTGTAGGTACCGTCGCGTCCCGCACGCTTCTTCACCACGTCGACCGAGAAGACGTAGGGCGTACCGGCCTCCAGACCGGTGACGGTGGCGCTGACGTCACCGCAGGTGGCCGGCGTCACCTTGGTCCAGCCGACCTCGGTCTGCGAGCCGACATCAAGATCCTGGGTCATGGCGGTCACCCGGTAGTCGATGATGTTTCCGCCTCCCGGGTGGTACCAGGTCACCACGGCGCTGGTGCTGCCCGGCACGACGTCGAGGCCGTTGATGCCGCCGATGCTCTGCACCGGCGTGCAGCTCGGTGTCGGCTTGACGGTGGGCGAGGTGGTCACCGCCGGCAGCGTGGGCAGGGTGTCCGCCGGTGTCGGCGACGCCTTGCCGACCTTCACCGTCGGCGACGGGGTCGCCTTGCCCTGCTCGACCAGGATCCAGTCGTTGCCCGTTCGGGCCTTCTCCTCCTGAACCTTCTCGGACGTCGAGCCGCAGCCGGCGAGCAGCAACGGCAGCGCGATGACGGACAGGACGACGGCGGACCGCTTGCGATATCCCAGCACGTCAGGGACTTCGGGCCGGGAGTCGCGGACCTTAGCCCTTGTCCCCGCGCCTACCGAAGTGCACCCGGGCGCGCTGAGCCAGTTCCTTGGTGGCCGCCGAGTTGACCCAGGTACCGAGGACGATGCCGGCGCCCGGAATGAGCTTGGCGAAGACGCGGCGGGCTGCCCGTACGCCCGCCATCTGCGCGAGCTTCACACCCAGCGAGACCAGCACGCGGGTCAGCGGCCGGTTCGAGCCGCCGGTGAAGATCCGGCTGGCGCGCTCCCGGCCCGCCGCGACACCGAGGGCGATCCGCGCCGTCTCGGCGACCCGGTGCACCCGCTGGAGAACCAGCAGGTCGGTGGCCCGTTCCGGTGCTGTCGGGTCGGCACCGTACGCCGCGGCGACGTGCAGGACCATGCGTGCCTGGGTCCAGGCCAGCACGCCGACGTCGAGCACCGCACCGGGCAGGCCGGCGGCACCCGAGACGGCGCCGGAGATCCGGGCCAGCGTGGTGAAGTGCTTGACGGCGAGCTGGGCCAGCTCGTCCGGGGTCAGGTCCGGGTTTTCGGCGCGGGTGCGCTCGGCCCAGGCGGCCGCTTCCGGGCCGAGGCGGCGGACTGCTTCCAGGGCGAGGTGCTCCGGGGCGTACTGCGGATCCGCCCTCATGTTCTCCCAGAGCGAACCGGGAGGAGTGGTGGTCTCGAGTGAGCCGGTGGTGGGTTGCGTCACAGATCCTCCGGGGGCTTTGAAGTGGACCTGCATCCCATGGTGACCGGTGCGCGCACGTTGGTGGTCATGATCGGGTGGCGCGTACGTGTTAGGCAATGATTGGAATGAACGTCGCCGTGCAACTGTTGGCAGAAGGGCCCGCGAAGGCGGGTGTCGCTCTCTAGGAGGTCCGCAGCGTGCTCGACCCACACGGGCTCTACGAAGTGGCCGGGGAACTGCCGGCCCTGGACGGCCCGGTGCTCATCCAGGGGCTCACCGGTTTCGTCGACGCGGGCAGCGCGATCCAGCTCGCCCGGGAACATCTGCTGGAGCATCTGGAGAGCGAGGTCGTGGCGACGTTCGACCTCGACCAGCTCCTCGACTACCGCTCACGCCGCCCTCCGATGATCTTCATGGCGGACCATTTCGAGAGCTACGAGGAGCCCAGCCTCGCCCTGCACCTGGTGAAGGACCAGCTCGGCACCGAGTTCCTGCTGCTCGCCGGCCCCGAGCCGGACCTGCAGTGGGAACGGTTCATCAAGGCGGTCACCGGCCTGATCGATCAGCTCGGCGTGCGCGTCACCGTCGGGCTCAACGCCATCCCGATGGCCGTGCCGCACACCCGTCCGGTCGGCGTCACCGCACACGCCACCGACAAGAGCCTGCTCGGCGACCACGAGTCCTGGCTCCAGCGCGTGCAGGTCCCGGCCAGCGTCGGCAACCTGCTCGAGTTCCGCCTCGGCAACTCCGGCCACGCCGCCCTCGGATACGCGGCCCACGTCCCGCATTACCTGGCACAGACCGGCTACCCGGCCGCCGCCGAACTGCTGCTCGACTCGGTCTCCGCCAGCACCGGCCTGGCCCTGCCGACCGGCGGGCTGCGCGAGTCGGCCAAGCTGGTCCGCGAAGAGGTCGACAAGCAGATCGCCGACGATGAGCAGGCGGGGCGGCTGGTCACGTCGCTCGAGGCGCAGTACGACGCGTTCCTCCGCGGTCGCCAGGGGAATCTGCTGGCTGACTCGGATACGGCGCTGCCCACTGCTGAGGAGCTGGGTGCGGAGCTGGAGCGGTTCCTGGCCGAGCAGAGCCGGGACGACAGCTAGGTTGCGGTTCTTGGCTGCCGGTCGTCTTTTCAGCGCTTGATCGTTTCTCAGCGCTTGATCGGCAGCCAGTCCAGCACTGCCGGGAGGTTCTGGTCCCAGAACTCCCAGGTGTGCCCGCCCGCGCTGAACCCGGCGTCGAGCTGGACGCCGGCCGCCGTGCAGGCCTGCACGAACCTCCGGTTCTGCGCCAGCAGGTGGTCCTCGGTTCCGCAGCGCAGCATCAGCTGCGGCAGCGCCGACCGGTCCGCATGACGGATCAGGTGCATCAGATCCTCGTCACCACCGGCCACGTGCCGGTCGGCGAAGACCCGCGCGACCAGGGCGCGCATGTGCGGCCGCGGATCGTGCTCCTCGATGTACGCGATATCGAGCGCCCCTGACAGCGTCGCGGCGGCCGCGAACCGTTCCGGCTCCCGCAGCGCCCACTTGATCGCCCCGTAGCCACCCATCGACAGCCCCGCCACGAACGTGTCCTCACGCCGTGCCGACACCCGGAAGAACCGGCCCACCGTCTCCGGCAGCTCCGCCGAGAGAAAATCCCAGAACCGCATCCCGTACGCCTCGTTGGCGTAAAAACTGCGGTGCACCTGCGGCATGACGACTGCCAGGCCCCGCTCCGACGCGTACCGCTCCACCGAGCTGTACCGCGTCCACGCCGTGTGATCGTCGGTCAGCCCGTGCAGAAGGTAGAGCACCGGCGGCGCCTCCACGGCCTCCCCGTCGGCCTCACCGTCACCCTTGTCGTCGGGCAGGAGCACCGTCATCGAGGTGCTCATCTCCAGAGCCTCGGAATCGAAGTCGCATCGGATCAAGGCCATCCCGACAGTCTCGGGCATCACGCCTCCACCGCGCCCGGAAGTCCCTCATGCCGGAACTCCCTCCCCTTCTCACCGGATGAACTCCGCGGGGTTCATTCCCCAGACCGTGCCGGTCTCGACCTCGGTGAAGCGGGTGTACGTCAGTGCGCCGTGGTGCACGACAACACGGTCGAACTTCAGGTGGCGCTTGTAGGTGCGCTTGTCGCGGGCCACATGCAGGACGGCGGTCGCCGTGCCCGTCCTCATGTTCCGGCTGGTCCACTTGAAGTTCTGGTATGCCCACCACGACGTGCAGGAGATGTCGAGCTCGCGGGGGTTGAACTCGACGTAGTAGCCGCCGATGCACCCGTTGACGATGCCGGGCAGTTGGACGCCACTGACGGCGACGTGGTCGGTCCTGGTGACGGCGTCGCAGTCGTCGCACGCGAAGAACTCCGCTCGCCACGTACCGGAGTGGTTCTGCGCCTGACGCCGGGCGTAACGCCCGTCCGAGCCGATCCGCGTGGCGTTCTGGTACACCCATTTCGAGCTGCCGTCCGCCCGGAACGAGAAGACCACCGCACCCAGGTCCTCGTCGCCGGGTGCACGGCCGGAGAGGGTGACGTATCCACCCTTCTTGACTGGGCCGGCCTTGCCGGCCGGGCCGGCCGACGCGCTGAACGTGAAGCGTTCGGCCGCCTGAGCCGGCTCCACGGCTGAGACGCCGGACGTGGCAAGGACGACGGAGCCGATGAAAGCGGCCAGATACCGGTGCATGGACACCCGTATCGGCCGGTCGGGCGCCGGGCTTGAGGAGTCACCCTCGCCATCTCCCGCCGCCCTTCGTGCCGCCGGCTGGATCTCCCCTGGACCGAGCCGCCGGGCGGTTGGGAATGTCGTACCCGTCGATTAGTATGTATGTACGAAAGAGGGGCCCTGAGCTGCGGATCTTCAGCCACTTTTCGAGTGACTGATCGTGCCCAGCGCGAGTGAGGAGACCGACGTGACCATGTCCACCCTGTCCACGAT
This sequence comes from Actinoplanes sp. GCM10030250, assembly GCF_042666575.1. NCBI lineage: Bacteria > Bacillati > Actinomycetota > Actinomycetes > Micromonosporales > Micromonosporaceae > Actinoplanes > Actinoplanes sp. GCM10030250. The sequence goes on from NZ_JBHTDO010000034.1 coordinate 110,548, forward strand.
CTCGACCACCCCCGTGCCCGTGATCCCTCCCTATGCGACGATGCTCGGCTTCACCCGCTACGTGTCTCGCACCGGCCCCGCCAAGGCAACCTTCGTCGGCGGGCTGCGCCGGCAGCGCGAGCGGCGCAGCGGTTTCAACCCGCACGGCCAGTTGGTGAAGGCACTGAAGGCGGACATCGCATTCCGCACCGGCGGCAGCTATCTCGGCGGCGTGACCGATTTGGTCAAGGACCGCTGGAAGCCGCTCTACGAGACCCTGCGCACCGGCGCCCGCACCTATCTGTCCTCGCTCGGCGACCCGGAGAAGGTCAGCCTCGCCCAGACCCGCGACGCCATCGCCACCGTCGGCCCGCTCGCCGTGAAGATCAACCCGCACTTCGGCCTGCGCTACGAGGACGGCACCCGCGAAGCCGTCCGCCTGCACTTCGACGAGGAGCCCCCGAGCCCCGAGATCACGACCGCGATGCTCCACCTGATGGCCCGCCACATGGACCAGATCCTCCCCAACGCCGAACCCGTCCTGGTCGACCTCCGCCGCGGCACCACCCACCGCATCGACCCCGCCGCCCGCCCCGGCGACATCGAGAGCTGGCTCTCCGGCGAGGCCGCCGCCTTCACCGCCATGTGGACAGCCACCGCCTCCCAGGCCGCCTGACCACCGCCCTCCTCCCCCGCCCAGCCACCCTCCCGGCCGCCCTGCCGCCCGCTCTGTCCTGGCCGACCGGCCACCCGCCCGGCCACCCCACCTGTCCGTCCCGGCCGCCCGATCTGTCCGTCCCGGCCGCCTGACCACTCGTTCTCGCCCTCGCGGGCGGTTGCACTTCCGTGACTGGCTCTTGCGCTCCCCCGCTTGAGCCGGCCGCTGGTCCCCGGCGCAGTTGCCGGCGTCGGGGACCGCTGCCGCCCGGCCCGGGGCCGCCCACCGGGCGCGCTCCACTCCGGCGATCGGACTGGGGCGGAGTGTCCGGGTGGGTGGGGGTGTTCGGCCGAAACGGTAGGAAATTTGTGGGTATCGGCGCGGGAACCGCTTAGGAGCGGGACGGTTGCGACGATTACCCCTGATGTAAGGCTCAGGCAGAACTTCGGGGGGCGTTCGGCCATGAAGAAGATCGCGGGAATGGTGACGCTGGCGGCGGCACTCGGTATGGGCGGCTCGTTCGTCCAGCCGGTCGCGGCTCAGGCGGTGGAGACGCTGGCGAGCAGCGTGGCGTACGTGCGCGGCGGCGACGTCTACGTCAGCAAGGGCGCGACCGAGAAGCGCCTGACCACCGGTGGCGGTACCACCCGCCCGCGCTGGTCGCCGGACGGGCGGCAGATCGCCTTCGTCAAGGCCGGGCAGCTCTGGACGATGAAGTCGGACGGCTCCGGCCAGCGCCGGCTCAGCACCCGGCCGGCCGCGGGACCGTCCTGGTCGCCGGACGGCAAGTGGATCGCGTTCGGGTCGCTGTCCTGCTCGGGCGGGGCGGGCGTGTTCCGGATCTCGACGACGTCCACGGCCGCGAAGCCGGAGGTGCTCTTCCCGCGGGACTGCCGGGGTGAGGCGCTGCCGGCGGAGACGACGAAGACGGCGGGAACGGCGGCCGTCGGGCGGAAGGCGGCGACCTCGCTGAACGACCGGCTGCGCACCGACGACGCGGTGGCCTGGTCGCCGGACGGCACGCGGGTGGCGTTCCGGGGCGGGGACTGCGAGTCCGTCTACGACGCCTGCCTGAGCATCGGGACCGTCGCTTCCGGCGCGGAGAAGACCGTTGCGGCGTACGGGGGCGGAGGCGTCCAGAACAGCGGCTTCGCGGTCGTGCCGACCTGGCGTTCGGACGGGGCGAAGCTGGCGTTCACCGCGTACCAGGAGGGTGAGACCGCCACCGAGAGCGAGCCGGTGCACCTGGTCGAGTACGACACCGTGACCGGGGCCAAGCGCACCATCGGCGGGGCGCTCGACCGTGAACTCTCCTACGTCGACGCGAGCCGTGCCGTGGTGACCAGCCAGAACGGCGGCGGCTCCTGGATCACCATCGTCGGCCTCGCCAACGGCGCCCGCACCCACCTCCGCTCCGGCTCCCAGCCCAGCGTCCAGCCCCTCACCCGCTGACCCACCCCCTCCCCACCGAGCGCCAGCCACCCCACCGGCTGGCGCTCAGAGGGGCCTCCGAGCGCGAACCGCCCCGCTCAGTGCCAGCTGGCCGGGCCGGCTGGCGCTCAGAGGGGCCTCCCAGCGCGAACCGCCCCGCTCAGTGCCAGCCGACCGAACCAGCTGGCGCCCAGAGGGGCCTCCGAGCACGAAAAGGCCCGCTCAGCGCCAGCTGACCGGGCCGGCTGGCGCCCAGAGGGGCCTCCCAGCGCGAACCGCCCCGCTCAGTGCCAGCTGGCCGGGCCGGCTGGCACCCAGAGGGGCCTCCGAGCACGAAAGGCCCCCTCAGCGCCAGCTGGCGGGGGCGGCTGGCGCCCAGAGGGGCCTCCGAGCGCGGGAAGCCCCGCTCAGCGCCAGCTGGCCGGGCCGGCTGGCGCTCAGAGGGGCCTCCGAGCGCGGGAAGCCCCGCTCAGCGCCAGCTGGTGCGGGGGGGGGGTGGGGT